>JBMNTK010000070.1:0-16926 GCA_050945695.1 Anaerolineae bacterium
TTCACCCGCCAGGGCGGGGTCAGCCGGCCACCCTACGACTCACTGAACGTCAGCCTCAGTGTGGGCGATGACCCGGACCACGTGGCCGAGAATCGCAGACGAGCGCAGAGCGCCATCGGCCGCGACAACCTCCGCCCGGTGCGATGCCGGCAGGTCAGCGGCACTGCCGTCGCCGTGGTGAGTGACCCGCCTCCGTCGGAGCCCGTGGAGGCCGATGCGCTGGTCACCCGGTCCGCTGGCCTAGTGCTATGGATGACATTTGCAGATTGCTTGCCTATTATCCTCGCGGACCCCACTGTTCCTGCACTTGCTCTGGTGCATGCCGGGTGGCGGGGCACCGTGGGCGCCATCGCAGTGAAGGCGTGGAAGGCTATGCGGGATTTGGGAGCTAAGGCCCAGTCCACGACGGCCTATCTGGGGCCGGCGATCTGCCAGAATTGCTACGAGGTCGGCGAGGACGTCGCCAGCCTTGCCCGCAGACTGGGACCGGCAGGAGAGCAGAGCCTGGAAGAACGGGAGGGGCGGCTCTATCTCGACCTGCCAGGGCTCAACGCCAGCCTGCTCGAGGCCCAAGGAGTGCGGGCCGTGCACAGTGGGGTCTGCACTGCCTGCCGGACGGATCTGTTTTTCAGCCATCGCGGTGAGGCCGGAAGGACGGGTCGCTTCGCCGTGTGTGCCGGAGTGGTCTAGTGGAAGTATCGGTTTCGCACTCTCAGGATATCGCCGAGCGAGTAGCGGCGACTTTGGCGCGGGTGAGCGACGCCTGTGCGGCGGCCGGCCGCTCGCCGTCCGAGGTGACCGTGGTGGCCGCCTCCAAGACGCGGACCGCCGCCGAGGTGGTGGCCGCCCTGCAGGCCGGGATTGCCGATTTCGGGGAGAACCGCCCGGAGGAGGCCCAGGACAAGGTCGCGGCCGTGGCCGCCGAAGTCTCAGCCCGAGGCTTGCCGACACCAACCTGGCACATGATTGGGCACATCCAGAGCCGCAAGGCCCGGATGGTGGTCGGACCCTACTCCCTGGTGCATTCGCTGGACTCCCTACGCCTGGCCCGGCGGCTGTCTCGGCTGGCAGAGGAGCAAGAGTCCACCCTGAACTGCCTGATCGAGATCAACGTGGGCGGGGAGGACAGCAAGTACGGGTATCCGGCCCCCGACGAGGACGGCACTCCTCCGGCTGACTTGCTGAGGGACCTGCCGGAGCTCCTGGGCCTGCCCCACATTCGCATCCGGGGGCTCATGACCATGGCGCCCGTGGTGGAGCAGCCCGAACAGGCCCGTCCCTACTTTCGGCAGCTTCGGCTTCTGCGCGATCGGTTGCAGGAGCAGTATCCCGATGACGACTGGAGCCAGCTCTCCATGGGTATGACCAACGACTTCGAGGCCGCCATCCTGGAGGGCGCCACCCTCGTCCGGATCGGTCGCGCCATATTCGGCCCGAGGCAGCCGTGAGCAACCGCCCTGGCAGCGCCTTCGAGAGTGGCGGCCTCCTGATCGTCGGCGCCGGCGTCATGGGCAGTGCGCTGTGCGAGGCCGTGCTGGCCCAGGGCCTGGCGACGCCCGAAAAGATCACGGTGGCCGCGCCCAGCCCCGAGCGGCGGGAAGGGCTCCGGGCCCGCCTGGGGGTGCGCACCGTGGCCCAGGCGGCCGAGGGCCTGCCGGGGGCCCTCATGGTGATCCTCGCCGTCAAGCCGCAGGTCTTCCCTCAGGTGGCCGCGGAACTGCAGGGGCGCATCCCGGAGTCAGCGGTGGTGCTGTCCATCATGGCGGGGCTGCCCATCCAGCGCATAGCCGATGACTTGGCCCACCCCGCCGTGGTGCGTTCCATGCCCAATGCCGCTGCCCGTGTCCTCCAGAGCGCCACTATCTGGTGTGCGGCCCCCGCCGTGACCTCGGACCAGCGCCACCTGGCGCAGGCAGTGCTGGAGGCAATTGGCGAAGCCATCGAGGTGAGCGACGAGCGGTTCCTCGATATGGCGACGGCCGTCAGCGGCTCTGGCCCCGCCTTCCTGTGCCTGGCCGCCGAAGCGATGATCGAGGGGGCCGTCGCGGTGGGGTTCACCCGGCCCATGGCCCAGCGCCTGGTGTATCAGACGCTGACCGGGACGGCAGCGCTTCTGGCCCAGCCTGGTGCCCACCCGGCCCTCGTCCGTGAGAGTGTCACCTCCCCCGGTGGCACCACCGCCGCCGGCCTACAGGCGCTGGAGCAGAGAGCCGTTCGAGCCGCCTTTGTGGAGGCCATTCGGGCCGCCTTAGCGCGGGCCCAAGAGCTGGGGAGCAGCAGATGACCATCGCCGTCTTCCTGATCAACTTCGTCAACATCCTATTCGAGGTCCTCAGCCTGGCCATCTTCGTCAGGATCATCCTCTCCTGGTTCCGGGTAGACCCATACAACCCGTTCATGCAGATCCTCTACCAGATCACCGAACCGGTGCTGGCTCCCTTCCGGCGTATCATCCCCCCTATCGGGATGATTGACATCACCCCGATCGTGGCCCTGCTGGTGCTCCGGCTCGTGCAGCGGATCATCATCAACCTGCTCATCAGCCTGTTCTAGAGCTATGCCCGACCCGGTGTCATTTCGCCTGAGGGTGCGCGTGACGCCCCGGGGTGGCCGCGACGAGGTCATCGGCTACCGTGATGGGGTGCTGTTGGTACGGCTCAAGGCACCACCGGTGGAGGGAGCGGCCAACGAGGCCCTGGTGGCCTTTCTGGCGAAGCAGCTCTCGCTGCCCAAGAGCGCCCTGGAGCTGGCTCGCGGGCACCGCTCGCGCGACAAGGAGGTCACCGGCCAGGGCCTGGATGACGCCGAAGCCCTCCGGCGCCTGGGGGTCTCCTCCGCCCCCTAGTGCCGGCATGCCACTACACGGAGAGCGCACATGGCCGATGAACGCATGGCCTCACTGGCGCAGGCTGACCTGGCCCGGACGCTTGGCCTCTCGCCCGATGAGGTGGAAGTGATCAAGGTGGAATCAGTCCAGTGGCCGGACGCCAGCCTGGGATGCCCTGAGCCCGGCAAGGTCTACGCTGCCGTCATCACGCCCGGGTACCGCATCATCCTGCAGGCAGCCGGACGTCGCTATGAGTACCGAAGTGACCGCCGTCGCGTGCGGCGGTGCTTGGGAGGCGGGGATGTCTGAGACACACCTGGATCGCACCCTGGAGGCAGCGCAGGCTGCCCTGGACCACGCCCAGTACATCGCCGGTGAGATCGGCCCCCGGCCCGTGGGCTCCGACGCAGAGCAGGAGGCGGCTCGCTACGTGCAAGGGAGGCTGTCGGCGTTCGGGCTCCCCAACGCTACCTTGCACGAGTTCTCTGCCCCCGGCTCGGAGTGGCTGCCGTTCGCGCTAGCCGGGGCCACCGCTCTGCTGGGCGTCGCCTTCTACTTGGTGCTGGGCGGGTCCCTCGTGGGGGCCTATCTCGGCGCCCTGGGACTGGGCTTCGGCCTGTGGGAGGTGTACGCCAAGCTGGCCTTCGGCTGGTCGCCCCTGAGCGGGCTGATTCCCAACACCCAGACCCAGAACGTGGTGGCCAGCATCCAGCCCACCGAAATGATCGGCCGCAACGCCGTGATCTTCGCTCATCTGGACAGCCAGCGAACCCCTTGGTTCTTCCGATCCCACACCAGCCTGCGCCTCTTCTTCGGCGCCGCCTACGTCGTCCTCGCCGTCCTTGTCCTTACCCTGCTTGCCTTCGTCTTCTCCTGGTTCTCCGAGTTCACCTTGCCTGCGTGGGCTGGCCTCCCGGCCCTGGTCCTGGCCACCGCAACGGTGGTGGTGATGGTCCAGGCGCACTTCACCCCCTACTCAGTGGGAGCCAATGACAACGCCTCGGCCGTGGGAGTGGCGTTGGAGCTAGCCCGGCATTTCGCCGCCAACCCCCTGAAGAACACCCGGCTGTGGTTCGTCTTCACCAGCGCCGAGGAGACGGGCTGTCATGGCGCTGCTGCCTTCCTCGGGTCCCAGGGTGAACAGCTCATCCAGGCCTACGCCGTGGCCCTGGAGGGCGTGGGGGTCCACACCCCGGCCTACACCTATCGGGAAGGCACCCTGACCACCTACCGCTCCAACGGTGACCTGCTGCGCATCCTCGACCGGCTTCAGAAGGCCCGGCCCGACCTGGGCCTGCGCCGGGTGAGCATCCGGGGCGGATACACCGAGGCCGGCGTGGCGATCAAGCGTGGGTATCGCTCGGTGGCTCTGGTGGGGCTGGACGAGCGAGGGGACCTGCCCTACTGGCATACGATGGAGGACACTCCGGACAAACTGCGTCCCGAGGCGCTGGCCGCTGCCTTCGAAGTTACCCGCGCCCTCCTGGAGGACCTCGATGACCTGCCGGTCTCGGCGCGGCTGTCAGCCGTCAAGCCGTTGAGAGAACGCGACTAGGCACGGGCCCGGCGGGGATCTTGACAGTGCGCCCACAGGCCTCTAAGGTGTCCTGGTGCCGGCGGGGCCGGCGCTATCTTGTCTGTGGACGACTCACGGGATGATCGAACTGGCCTTCCTCGGCACATCTGCTTCGGCGCCCTCGGTGCGGCGGGGCCTCTCTTCAGCCATGGTCATGCACCGGGACCGCCGCTTCCTGATTGACTGCGGGGAGGGCACCCAGCGCCAGCTGCTGCGCAGTGGCCTAGGCTTCAAACGGCTCAACACCATCCTCCTCACTCACGGCCACCTGGACCATATCCTGGGCTTGGGCGGTCTCATCTCCACCTTCGCCCGCTGGGAGGCCATCGAAGAGGTACAGATCTACGGCGGTCACTGGGCGCTGGAGCGAGTGCAGGCGCTCATGGACGTGGTGTTCGGGACCGGTGAACCGGCCCTGCAGATCGAGTACTACACCCTGACCGGCGGGGTGTTCCTGGAGGCCGAAGACCTGATCGTATCCGCCTTTCCCGTGCGACACCGAGGCCCGGGCTGCCTTGGGTATCGCTTCGAGGAGCGGGAGCGGCGACCATTCCTGGTGGAGAGGGCAGAAGCGCTGGGAGTGCCCCCGGGCCCGGAACGCGCTGCCCTGGTGCGCGGCGAGACGGTGACCCTTGCCTCCGGCGTCGTCGTCCACCCGGAGGACGTGCTGGGCCCGGCTCGGCCCGGCGCCCGACTGGCCTTCGTGGGTGACACCGGCAACGCAGCCGACCTTCTGCCCGAGGTCCAGGGGGTCAACACCCTGGTGATAGAGGCAACCTACACAGACTCCGAGCGAGACCTGGCCCGGCGGTTCGGTCACATCACCGCCGCCGAGGCCGCCGCCCTGGCTCGGGATGCGGGCGTGGGCCACCTGATCCTCACCCACATTTCCCGGCGCCACACGGACGCCGCCATTCTCAGCGAGGCCGAGGCTATCTTCCCCTCGGTGACCGTGGCCCGGGACTTCGATACCTTCCGCGTGCCCGCGCCCACCGACTAGAGTTGGGCTGGCGCGCCGGGAGCCGTGAGGCAACCGACGGGCGCTGGAAAGACTCGCTCGGCCAAGGCTGCTCTTGGCCGAGCGGTAAGGTGACGAATCTGTGCCGCCCTTGCGGGCGTCCGTCGCAACTTGCGACTGGCGCCTACCTCACGCAGCCCAGGGCAGGACGGCCGCCCCCGGCTCTGGCAGTTCCCCGAACCTTCCGGTGGCCGACGCTGCCGGCTCGCTGACGCCCAAGTGGGCCAGCCAGCCCGTCTCCAGCTCCTCCAGCCCGAAGCCGTAGGACTCCCGAAGGGCCTCATCCACCGGCACGCCCTCGGCCAAGAGCGCCAGCAGATCGCCCATACTCTCCGCGTCCTGCTCCTCGATCAGGTAGGCGACGAGGCTGTAGGCCTGACCGTAGAACAGGTCCACCAACTGCGGATCGCCGGGGTATGAGGTCATGGCCCGGAGGGACAGAAGCGTCCCCTGCTTGGTGGCTCGCTCTAAGGCCCGAGCGTTGTCGCGGGGCAAGGTCCCCTCGGCGTACATAGCCAGGCCCTCATCCAGCCAGCGAGGCAGATCAGCGAAGGGGCTGTCCGTGTACTGATGGAGCACCGCGTGCGAGAGCTCGTGCGCAGTGGTCTCTAGGATGCCTGGATCCGCACCCAAGAGCACCAGCGCGTCGGCCCCCATGGACATGCCCAGGGTGACCGTGCGCGAGTCGAAGCCCTCGCTGCGGGAGGGGATGGCACCGGACATGTCCCGCTGGGAAGCGTAGATGTAGACACGGATGGGCCGCAGGGGCACCATGCCCGTCCCCTCGGCGATCCGGTCGAAGGCATCCAGTCCGGCCGCAAGCACGTCCGCGGCCAGCGACCGATCCCGGTAGAAGTACACTTCCAGGTCTCCGTCCCGGACCACGTCCCAGGAGAACCGTAGGTCCGTGTACTGGAAGCTGCGCTCCGGGCTACTGAGCCGCTCGCCCTCGTCGTCCTCCAACTCCCACCGGTAGTAGATGGTGGATCCGGGCGCCATGATGCCGGACTCTAGCTCCCAGGTCCATTCCGCTTCCAGCCCATCTCGGGATGAGAAGATGGCAGAAGCGCGGTTGCGGGCCCGCTCACCCTCCAGCCGGTAGACCAGCCAGACCCGGTCCACGTCTCGATCGGGCTCGGCCTGCATCCGGAATACGACCGCCCGGCCGAATTGCACCTCTGGGTCCTCCAGCTCGAAGGTAGCCCAGCTCGCTCCCTGGGCCTGGGCCACGAGGCCGCCCAGGAGAGCCAGGGCCAGGGCCAGCCCTAGAACTGCAGCGTAGCGGGGTCCGGTAGCTCTGCGGGCTCCGTGTCCTTCCACTTCTCGCCTTCCTCGACGAGCATCACCGGGATGTCGTCCTTGATGGGGTACTTGCGCCGGCAGTCTGGGTTCTGACACAGCAGCCACTTGCCTTCGTGCAGTTCCACCTTGGTCTTGCAGTACGGGCAGACCAAGATGTCTAGTAGCTCCTTGCTGACCATGCCGCGTCTCTCCTTGGGTACTCGCTCTAGGCCCAGCCATTATACATGGGCAGGGCCTATCAGCGGTACTGAGCCTCTTACGACCGCACCAGGACCCCTGCCAACACGGTGAGGGCGGCGAAGACTACGGTCGCCCCGACGAACACGGCCGTGGGCCCAAAGGCGTCCAGCCCCCAGCCCGCCAGGACCGTCGGCACCAGCGATACCACGTTGTTCAAGGTGAGCTGCAAGCTGATGACTCGGCCGCGCAGGTAGTCCGGGGGTTCTTCCTGGAGCACGCTCTTGCCCGAGATGTAGGCGAGAACGAAACCGATCCCGATGAGGGGGAAGGAGGCCAACACCCCTTGCACCCCCCAGTCCAAGGGCCCAAGCGAGAGGGTCAGTGCCGTCAGCCCCAGCGCAATGAGGGCGTTGCCTCCCACCACCAGCCGGGTGCGCGGCAACCGGTTGCCCACCGGGGAGAGAAGCGCCCAGAAGCCCACGGCCGCCCCGACCACGGCCGGCAACGCCAGCAAGGGCTGGTTGTAGATGGGAATCCCGAATCGGGTAGCCATCACCACCGGGAACACAGCAACCATACCCAACGCCAGCGCCGTCTGGCTCGCCAGCGCCAAGATGGCCACGCTCACCGAGGAACTGCCCAGGGCGAAGACTACCCCCTCCTTGACGTCGGACAGCACCGCCACCACGTGCCGCAGCCGGGCGTAGCGGCTGCGCCTAAGCGCCCGCTCCCGCGGGGCCGGATCCTTGGGCAGACGGGCCAACGGGATCAGGCTGAGCAGGAACAGCAGGCCGGAGCCGAAGTACGACCACTCCACCCCCAGAAACCGCACTGACAGCGGCCCCCACACCACACTGCCGAACGCGATGGCTGCCAGGTAGCTGACGTTGAACACCGAGTTGGCGCCCAGCAGCTCCTCAGGGGTCACCAGATAGGGGATGAGGGCGGCCTCGGCCGGGAAGTTGAACTGGCCCACCGCCGACAGCAGGAAGTTCACGGCCAGGATTACCGGCACCACCAACTCGAGCGGTGCTAGGTCCAAGTACACCGGCGCGGCCACGGCCAGCAGGCCCCGCACGAGGTTGGTGACCGTGAGCATGGTCCGGCGGCTGACGCGGTCTACCGTCACCCCACCCAGCAGGCCAAACAGCAGGCCAGGGACGACCACCGACAGGATGGTGAAGGCTGACTGCACCCCGGAACCAGTCAGCTCCACCACTCTGGCCAGGGAAGCGAAGCTGATGGCAAACGTCGCCGCCAGAGCGGCGAACTGCTGTGCCAACAGGAGGAGGAAGTCGGGCCTCTGCACGGCGCCCAATGCCTGGCTGTCCAGGGGAAGGCTACGCAGGAGCCGTTGTAGGCGGGAGTCTTGCGGTGGTTCGGTCATAGGCTAACGCACCCGGGAAGTCCGGGCCGGTATAACACCTCCAGAGAAAGCAGCAGGGGCCCGAGTTTGCGATATGGCCCCCAGCTCGGTATACTGTACTCGTTCGTTGGGGGATCGTCTAATGGTAGGACAGGCGACTCTGGATCGTCTAGCAGAGGTTCGAATCCTCTTCCCCCAGCCAGCACACACAGAAATCGCCTGATCCGATCGGATCAGGCGATTCACGTTAACAGACCCGGCAGCACCCCGATGGCCTTACGTCTAGTCGTTAGTCACCAGTTGGGAGGTGTGTGATGGATACCCGCAGCAAGGTAGAGGAGTTCTTCGATCGCTACGCCGCCGCACTGCTGGCCCGCGATGCCAAGGCGATGGCGAAGATGTACGCCGTGCCCGCACTGATCCTCTTCCCCGGCAACTCGATCCCGGTCAGCGATGCCAAGCAGACCGAGGACTTCTTCAACGCCTCCTGGGCGCAGTACGAGGGCGTCACCGAAGCCCAGAGGCACATCGCCATCATGGGCGAAGCGCCCCACAGTGTCTGGGCGGACGTCACCTGGACCTACGGGGGCCAGCCCCGCGAGCGCTTCTGCTACCAGCTCGTCGCAGGCCCCGAAGGCTACCAAGTAGCCGTGCTCACGCCTATGGCGCTGGCCTAATACGGCTGCGCTGTCGGCGGTACTCCCTGAACCGGACTCCCGTCTCGCTCAGCAGGGGTCCGTGCTTGCTTCCGGGTGAGTCCCCCAGTTCGGTTGGCAGATCCCCGATCCGCCAACCGATTTGGCCTCTACCGACCTGACGTCTCCCGGCGCCCTTGCCGCCACCAACCGGTCACATCCGCCCCCGCTCTTCGCCAACGCAGCCCCGCACAACTGCACACGGCTCGGCCGCCGGGTCCACCCGGGCGTTGCGGCTGCTGTCCGAAACGGCGGGCGATGCCAGGGCGCCTCTGCTGGGCCCCCGGCATATCCGCCACACCAAACATAAGGCGCCTCGGAGCCGATGCCGCCCGCGGTTGGGTAGGATCAGTCAGTCCGGGCGAAGGATTCGGCCGGTACGCCACGACATACATAGTGAGTGAGACTGCGTTGAGGCCACAGGCAACAGTGGACCCGGACGAGAACGCCCTGGTCAAGGGGCTCATTGCCGGCGAGGCGAGGGCTTGGCAGCAGCTGTGCGAGCTCTATGCCGAGCCGCTCTACCTCTTCATCTACCACCGCAGCGGCGACACCCAGGTGGCCGAGGACGTTCGCCAGGAGACCCTTCTGGCGGCAGTCCAGTCCGTCGGTGGCTACCGCCGCCAGGTGCCCCTGTTTGGATGGCTGTGCGGGATCGCCCGCCACAAGCTGGCCGACGAGGCTCGCCGGCGACGGAAGCTGGGCATCTCGCTTGAGGGCCTCAGCGCCGAGGGCGAGGAGCCGACACTGCGGCGCCTAGGCACCCGCCCTCTGCCCGAGGAGGCGCTAGAGGCATCCGAGACCCGGGCCGCCGTCGTGGAAGCGCTGTGGAGCCTGCCTGCGCACTACCGCACGGCCCTGATTGCCCGCTACCAGCAGGGTGAAAGTGTTGAGACCGTCGCGGCTAGACTGGGGCGCAGCTACAAGGCGACCGAGTCGCTGCTTTCACGGGCGCGAGATTCACTACGTCGCCTGCTCACGGAGGCATGAGTGATGGGCGGTAAGAGACAGCCCGACGACGAGATGGTGGAGCAGGACGTGCCGCGGCTGATCGGTAGCGCTCTATCTGTCCCCGCACGGCCCCTCAGCGACCGGCACCGACGAGAGCTGGCGGCAGCGGTGGCGCTTCGGGCCCAGCCAAGCTTCCCGGGTTGGGCCCTGTTCGCCTGCTGTGGCTGCATTCTGGCCCTCGCCCTCTTCGGGGTGGCGGCCAGCGAAGCACCCGGGGGGCTGCGGATGCCGGCCCTGCTGGTGCCGGCCGCGAACCTCTTCCTCGGGCCCCTTGCCGCCTGGGTGATCGTGAGGCGTAAGCATTCGTCATTGCCGACTAGAAGGAGCAGAGCATGAAGACTCGTAGCTGGCTGGTGGTAGTAGCCGTGGCCGGCCTGGCGCTGGCAGTGGCGGCACTGGCCCTGTTCACGGTTGAACGCCGACAGACCCTTCGCGACCTCACCGAGACGCGTGCCGCCATTGAGGCCTCCTTGGCCCGCCTCCTGCCGAGCTCGGTCCCATCGGCCCAAGACGAAGCGCTCCTCCGCGCCGCCGAGCAGGTGGCGGCAGACCCCTCGGTGGCCGGGGCGTGGGTCATTGACCAAGAGGGCACCATCGTTTTCCACCGCGGTATAGGCCCCGGCGAGGAGGGCCAGAGCATACATGATCTGGATCAGGGCATCGGCCGGCGGCTTCTAGAGGCTCTGCCAGCGGACAGCCTAAGGCCGGAGGTTCAGCTCCAGGTGCTCGGGGTGGCCGCGCTGGGCTCTGAGGGGGCGACGAGCGCCGCGCTGGAACCACTGTTGCGGTCGCTGCGCGATGACTCCGGCCGGCAGGTGGGGCTGCTGGTGCTGGTCTACGGCGTGGCCGGGCCCGCGGGGAGCAGCAGTATTCGGGCTCTCGTGCCCGCCGCCGTGGGCGGTGGGCTAGCCCTCTACTGGCTGACCCTGCCGCTCTGGGTGTTCCTGGACGCGCGCCCCCGGGGCGAGAACGCCCTGCTCTGGGCCGCCTTTGTCCTGGTCACCAATCTGGTCGGCTTGATTGCCTACCTGCTCGTGCTCTCCCGACCGCGCACCACATGACGAGGACCCGGCACCGCCCCTCAAGACCCACCCATGCTTCGCCTCAACTCTAAGGCGGGGCGGTAAACAGGAGATCTAGTATGACAATCCAGGACTACGGCGCCCACGCCCGCCGCATCGTGACGGGCCGAGCCACGACAGGAACTGTCGAAACGCTGAGCCCCTATGTGAAGCGGCACCGGCGCAACCTAGCCACACGGCAGACACGAATAGAGACCGCCCTCGCCCGCATCCGCGCGGTGGCACATGATAGAGGGCTGCTTCGCGCCCTCCTCCTTGCGGTCAAATGGGTCGTCTGGGACGGCAATGCGCTTCTGGCCTTCATCGGCTATCTCTACCATCGAGAGCGCGATGCTCTGCGGACCTTCACCTTTGCGGGGCGCACATACAGCTACTTCTGCCACCGGTACAACAACACCTGGCGGAACGAGAGGGCCGTCGAGGTGCCCATCATACGGGCGTTGCTCGAGGAGAACCGGGGCAAGAGGGTGCTCGAAGTGGGCGATGTGCTTTCACACTACATCCCCGTTGGGCACGACGTCCTGGACAAGTACGACGGCAACGACAGAGTGATCCGGCAGGATGTCGCGGAGTATCGTACGCCAAAGAAGTACGACCTGATCGTCAGCATATCCACTCTGGAGCACGTGGGCTGGGACGAGAGCCCTCGTGATCCGCAAAAGGTCCAACGCGCCATCGCCAATCTCAAGAGCATGTTGGCCCCGGGAGGTCAGATCGTAGCGACGGTCCCCCTGGGCTACAACCCCGCTCTCGATAGCATCATCCGCGACGGCGAGCTCCCTTTCACCAGATGCTCCTACATGAAGAGAATGCCTGGGGACAACCGGTGGCTGGAGACGGACTGGCCGGGTGTGGCTGGCTCTGAGTACAACTTCCACGTGTCAGCCAACGCGCTGCTTATCGGCACCATCGAGAATGGCGGGGCCCCGGCGGCCACCACGGCTCCCCCAGAGCGGCCGATCCGCCTGCCTTGACAGCTCCCACGACCCCCCGGCATATCTGCCTCAGGCGAGCGGGCACTCGCTCATTCGCCGCCCTCCCGGGCCCCAGATGGCCAGAGGCCCCCTTGGGGGAATCGTCAGGTCACCGGGAGTCTCCCGCACGGTTTGCCACGCTGGGTGAGTAGGTGGCCCGAGAGGCCATCCCCTTCGCTCTCGATTCCGACACGGCCGTCAGCACCGCCGTGGACCACCCGGTCGCCGATCTGGGCGACCAGGTGCAGCTGCGGGGCCTTGGCGAAGGGCTCCACGGTGGCGGCGATCTGCTCGCCCTCCGCAACCGCCATTTCCAGCGATTGCCAGATGCGGCCGAGCCGTGGGCAGTGGGGTACCGAGAGGCTCATCTGGTGGCCAGCCGGGGCGCCCGTAGGCACGATCCTCGACTACGCCGTGATCGGCACCCGTGTGGGTACGTCCGAAGCTAACGGCATTGGCCAGCGGGAGCCCGGCACCCTTGAGGCACTGCTGACGGCCGCACCCGGCCCGATCCGTCTCATACCGACCCGCCGCGGCCAGGGCCTCCCCGCCGCCGAGGTCGCCGCCATCCCCACGCGCACGGGCAGCATCAGAAACCAGACCTACTTCCCGCTCACGCCCCAGAGCCTTACCGACTCGACTGGCTGGCCATCATGGACACCACGGGCTACGAGCGCCGAATCCCGCCTCTGCTAGAGTGAGCAGCCGACCGGCACCGGAACAAGACCCGCTGCCCCTCACGGTTGCCTGACAGGCCAAACCGGCGAAACTAGGGGTTGTGCTCCGCCGGCCGTCTACGGCCCATCCGCACTACCGGAGGAACCCATGGCAGACAAGAGCATCGTCCTTATCGGCGCTGGCAGCGCCATGTTCACCCGCGGGCTAGTGGCCGATATGATCCGGGCAGGCAAGCGCTGGGACCTGCGCCTGGTGGACACCGACCCTACCGCCCTGGAGGTCGCCAAGGGACTGGTAGAGGGAATGATTGCCGCCAAAGAGGCGGACCTCACGGTCCAGGCCTCCACCGACCGCAGAGACCTGCTGCCAGGGGCGGACGTGGTTGTCACCACCATCGGTGTGGGAGGCAGGCGCTCCTGGGAGGCGGACATCGCCATCCCCCGCAAGTACGGCGTGTTCCAGCCCGTGGGTGATACCATCATGGCGGGTGGCATCTCCCGGGCCATGCGCATGATCCCCGCCATGGTAGACATCGCCAACGACGTGGTCGCCCTCTGTCCGCAGGCCCACTTCTTCAACTACGCCAACCCCATGACCGCCAACTGCTGGGCCGTTCGTCGCGCCACCCAGGCCCAGGTGGTGGGGCTCTGCATCGGCACCGTTCACGTAGTCCAGGAGCTCGCCCAGGTGATCCGCGCCCCCATGGAGGAGGTTACCGCCTTGGCCGCCGGGGTGAACCACTTCACCTGGGTCTACGACCTGCGCCACCAGGGCCAGGACGCCTGGCCTCAGGTGCGCGCTCGGCTGGCCGAGGTGCGAAGTGGAAGGGTCGCCAGTGACGATCCCGGCCGCTGGCACATTGAGGGCAACCCCTTCTCCTGGTCCCTCTTCGAGGCCTACGGGGCCTACCCGGCCGTCAACGATCGGCACGTCACCGAGTTCTTCCCCGAACGCTTCCCTCAGGGCAGGTACCACGGCAAGACCCTGGGCGTGGACACCATGAGCATCGAGGAGACGATCCGCCGAGGCGATGAGATCTACAACGCCATGGCCGCCCAGGCACGGGGAGAGGCGCCGCTCGACACCGCCGTCTTCGAGCGGGGTGCCGGTGAGCATTCCCAGCTGGTCGAGATCATAGATGCTCTGGACGGAGACACCCGGGCCAACTTCTTCGCCAACGTGCCCAACAACGGCGCCATCCCTAACCTACCCGCTGACGCCATCCTGGAGATGACGTCACTGGCCACCGGTCGGGGGTTGCTGCCGATCCAGGACGTCACCTACCCCGACACGCTGGCAGCAGTGCAGGCCCGCAAGATCGCCGGCATCCGGCTGACTGTCGAGGCCGCCCTGACCGGGAGCCGGAACCTGTTCGTCGAGGCCGTGCTGGCCGACGGCTCCCTGAGCGACCGGGAGGCTGCCGGGCGCATGGTGGACGAGCTGATCGCCGCCCATCGGCAGTACCTGCCCCAGTTCGCCTAGGCCCGGCGAGGCCTGGCGGCTGAGGGGCTCTGAGAAGGACTCTTGCTTCGCCCGGGTGGCGAAAGCGGGCCATTTTGGGGGTGGCAAGACGGACCGTTTTGCAGTAGACTAAGGGCGCGTTCACTCGCGAAGGTCACAGCTTCCATTGCCCGGCCTGGCCATTGCCGTGGCGGGGAGCTGGTCTATTCGCCGCGCTGGCTCCAAGCCGGCGCTCCTCCGATTTGGGGAGGTGCAGGCCGATCCAGACGAACCCGGCGAAGGATGAACGGTATTGGCCTTAGTGCCCGTCGGATTTGGCAGTCCGGCGACCGAACAGTTCTGTCATCCTGTCGCCCACTGGCACCATCCGGTCTACATCTTGTCGCGCTTCCCGCGCGACCATCCCAAGGAGTGAACATGGCCAGCGTAACGTACGAGCACGTTACCAAGCGCTTCGGCGATGTGGTTGCCGTCAATGACCTCAACATCCACATTGACGACAAGGAGTTCCTGGTCTTCGTAGGCCCCTCCGGCTGCGGCAAGACCACCTCGCTGCGCCTCCTCGCCGGCTTGGAAGAGGCGGATGAGGGCAACATCTACATCGGCGACCGTCTGGTCAACGATGTTCCCCCCAAGGACCGGGACATCGCTATGGTGTTCCAGAGCTACGCCCTCTACCCTCACATGAGCGTCTACGACAACATGGCCTTCGGCCTCAAGCTGCGCAAGACCCCCAAGGCCGAAATTGACCGGCGCGTGCGCGAGGCAGCGGCCATCCTGGGCATCCAGGAGCTGCTCGACCGCAAGCCCAAGCAGCTGTCCGGTGGTCAGCGGCAGCGCGTGGCGGTGGGGCGTGCCATCGTGCGCGACCCGCTCGTCTTCCTCATGGACGAGCCTCTGTCCAACCTCGACGCTAAGCTCCGCGTGCAGACGCGTACCGAGCTCACCCGCCTGCACCAGCGCCTCGAGGCCACGTTCATCTACGTTACCCACGACCAGACTGAGGCCATGACCATGGGCACGCGTATCGCCGTGCTCCGTGACGGCATCCTCCAGCAGCTCGACTCGCCTCAGCGCCTCTACGACTACCCGGCCAACACCTTCGTGGGTGGTTTCATCGGCAGCCCTGCCATGAACTTCTTCCCCGCCACGCTGGTGCAAGAGGACAACGAGCTGTACGTTGACGGCGGGACCTTCCGGGTGCAGGTGCCGCCGGCCCGCAAGGAGGCCTACGCGCCTTACAGCAACCGCGAGATCATCTTCGGCCTGCGTCCTGAGGACTGCCACTCCGAGCAGTTCGTTCCGCCCGGAGTCCGGGAAGCCAGGGTGCGCGCCAAGGTTGACGTGGTCGAGTTGATGGGCGCCGAGATCTATCTCTACTGCATGACCGGCAACAAGCAGTTCATCGCTCGGGTAGACCCGCGTACCCGCGTAGAGCCCGGCGACGAGATGGATCTGGTCTTCAACATGGACCACATGCACATCTTCGACCCGCAGACGGAAGCCGCCGTCCGCTAAGCGCGGAACCGATCGGCCCTAGTGAGGGGGATGGACCTCAGGGTCCGTCCCCCTTGTGCCGCCCACAGCCCAGGGGCCCATCCACGTTGACAGGAGTACCTCCGAATGGACCATCGCGAACTCATGCGACAACTTCATACGCCCGCAGACACCAAGATCGTCCTCTGGATCATGGATGGGTTGGGCGGGCTTCCCATGACGCCGGGAGGCAAGACTGAACTCGAGACCGCCCACACCCCCAACCTGGACGACCTGGCCCGGCGAGGCACCTGCGGCCTGAGCGTACCCATCGCTCCCGGCATCACCCCGGGCAGCGGGCCCTCTCACCTGGCCGCCTTTGGGTACGACCCCGTCGCCTGCGAGATCGGCCGAGGCGTCATGGAGGTGCTCGGCATTGACTTCCCCCTCCAGCCCACCGATATAGCCGCTCGAGGGAACTTCTGCACCGTGGATGAGAACGGCCTCATCACCGACCGCCGAGCGGGCCGCATCTCCTCTGAGAAGGGCACGGAGCTATGCCGGCTGCTGCAGGAGATCAAGGTCCCAGGTGTGGAGGTCTTCGTCCTGCCCGTGCGTGAGCACCGCTTTGGGCTGGTCTTCCGAGGCGAAGGGCTCGACCCGAACCTCTCCGATACGGACCCCCAAGTCCTGGGCAAGAAGCCCCTGGAGCTTCGGGCCCTGACACCTTCCGCGGAAGCAACGGCCGCCCTCGCCCGTCAGTGGCTGGAGCAGGCCTACCGGGTGCTGGCCCCGCACCATCCGGCCAACTCCCTCCTCCTGCGCGGCTTTTCTCAGGACCCGGCCCTGCCCAAGATGGCCGATATCTACGGCCTCAAGGCTGCAGCCATAGCCAGCTACCCCATGTACCGCGGCCTGGCCAAGCTCGTGGGGATGGAGGTCCTGCCGACCGGGCCCACCTTCGCCGACGAGATCGCCACCCTGGAGCAGAACTGGGACCGGTTCGACTTCTTCTACCTGCACCTCAAGTACACCGATAGCCGTGGCGAGGACGGCGACTTCGCCGCCAAGGTGAAGGTGATCGAGGAGGCGGACAGCTTCCTGCCCCGGGTATTGGCCCTGGGCCCGGACGTGGTGGTCATCACCGCCGACCACTCCAGCCCGGCCCGCCTCAAGGGGCACTCCTGGCACCCGGTGCCCACGCTCCTCTACAGCGAGGTCTGCCGCGCCGACGCCGTCACCCAGTTCTCGGAGAATGCCTGCGCTGCCGGGGCCCTAGG
>JBMNTK010000071.1:0-16755 GCA_050945695.1 Anaerolineae bacterium
TGGGAGCCACAGGGACACGGAGACACCGAGCCGCGGCTCCGTGCCTCTGTGTCCCTGTGGCGGACCCGGGGTTACGAGCTCTTGATGAAGTACTGCTCGATGTTGGTGCAGCCGGGCGTCTTGGCGCGGTCGTCGGAGAGGGCCACCTCGGGCACGTTGCGGAAGTTGTTCTTCACGATCACGGGCACGGGCAGCAGGCCCACCACGCCGATGAACCAGATGTTGTCGGAGTGGTTGTCCACGAACTGCTGAGCCACGGCGTCCAGCTCATCCGGCGGCGCGGCCTTGATCTGCTCGAACAGCTCGTACTGGAGCTTGGCCTCGGGGGGCGGCTCCTCGCCTTGCTCGCCTTTGGTGTTGGACCAGCGCAGCCACTCATTGGCGGAGTACGTGCCAGGAATCCACCAGGTCGGACCTAGCAAGGGGCTGTACGCGCCACCCATCGTCCACATGGACACGTCGAACTCGCTGCCGTCCACCCGCTGCTGCCAGAGGCTGCGGTCCTCCTCCTTGGAGACGATGCGGATGCCGATCTCCTTCCACTGGTCACCGATGAGGCTGATGCAGTCCCTCCAGGGGCCGAACACGGGGGCATACTCGACGGTGAGGGTCAAGGGGGAGCCGTCCGGGAAGGTCCGGAAGCCTTCACTATCCCGGCCCGTCAGCCCGATCTCATCCAGCATGGCGTTGGCCGTGTCGGGGTCGTACTCGATCCAGCGGTTGAGGTACTCCTCCTTGCTCCACGGGCACTCGGGCGTAGCGGTGGCCTGCACCGGGACTCCCATCCCCTGGTAGGCCAGTTCGTTGATGTCCGGCCGCTTGATGCCCAGGGACAGGGCGATGCGGAAGTCTCGGTTGTTGAGGAGTGCCTTCATGTTCTCGTTCTTGTGGTTGAAGCAGAAGAAGAGCATGGAGTTGGGGCCGGTGCCGTCAACCCACATGAGCACACGATAGTCGCCCTGTTCGGCGTTCTCGATGAACAGTGGGTAGTTGTTCCAAAGGATGTGGCGGAACTGCATGCTGATCTCGCCGGCCAGAGCCTTGAGGTTGAGCAGGTCGGCGTTCTCCACCACGTCGAACTGGATGCGGTCAATGTAGGGCAGCTGGTTGCCCTCCGGGTCTACCTTCCAGTAGTAGGGGTTGCGCTCCCACACGATGGGCACGTCCGGCGGTACTCGGGTGGGGACGAAGGGACAGATGGAGGGGCACTCGGGGTTGGTCCAGGCGCGCTTGGCACCGAAGAGCTCCCACCAGTTGTCGAACCCTGCTTCTTTCGTTGCCGCGGCCAGCTCGTCGGGATCGGCGTACTTGGGGTGGAACTGCTGCAGGTAGTGCTTGGGCCAGCGGAACATGTCGGTGCCGGTGTAGGCGGCCAGCGTCTTGACGAACAGCCAGTAGGGGCTCTTGAACGTGATCTTGATGGTGTAGTCGTCGATCTTCTCCAGCACCATCGGCTCCCCATACACCGGGTCGCGGAGGTCGGAGCCTATGGTAGGAGTGAGGTCCTTGTTGAGCAGGCCGTCCTCGTAGTAGAAGACGAAGTCATCAGCAGTGAAGGGCGCACCGTCTGACCATCTCATCCCCTCGCGCAAGTAGAAGGTGAACTCAGTACCTTCGTCGTTGACCTCGTAGTCCTTGGCGAGGTTGTTGATGATGGTGTTGCCGTCCTTGGCGTAGCGGATGAGGTTTTCGTAGGCCAGGCGCCCCGCAGCCCAGGCATCTCCCGGGCCGACCGCGGCCCGGTACCAGGTGCCGCCGTACTGGCCGATCTCCTCCTCGACCGGGACGACCATGGGTTCCTTGGGGAGGCGCTCCTCCACGGGTGGGAGCTCGCCGGCGGCCACCTTCGCGGCCAGGTCAGGGGCTTCCCGATACTTGGCGGCCGGCTCAGTCGCCGGCGCCTCACTGGCGGCGGTGGGTGCGGTGGTAGGCGCAGCCGTGGGTTCCTCCGCAACCGGGGCGGTTGCCGGGGCGGTGGTGGGGCTGGCTGCACATGCGGCGGCGACAGCGGTGGTCGTCGCCAGACCGGTGACCTTGAGGAACCTCCGTCGGGTCAACGCGATTCGGTCCATCTTCGCCTCCATCGGCTGAGACGCGTCGCTTGAGCGGATGAACGATCACTCGGTCAGAACAGGTGGCTAACCTGAAGGCAGGCGTCTTCGCCCTGCGATATGGGGCGCCGTCTCTCTCCTCCTGTGGGGGCTGATCAGGGCCCGGTTGCCGGCCGCGAACCCTGTATCATTATTGTAGTTGGTCCCGGGCAAGGAATCCAGACCACTTGGCTCTCATTTTCTTGCTCACGGCCGGAGGCGCTTCGATCGGGAAACCAAAAGGGGTGGTGCAGAGCCGCTTTTCCGCTCTGCACCACCCCTCAGGCGGTCAAGTAGCAGCTGTCGAGGCTTGCGGCTATTCCTGGTCGCCCAGGCGCAGGGCCTGAGCCAGTTGCCGCCGGGCCACGCCGTAGAGGAGCGCGGCCACGGCCGTGCCCAGGAAAGCGGCGAAGATCAGCGAGAAGCTGCCGATCTCTCGCCAGGCGATCTCGGCTACAAACGGGGGAACGGGCAGGCTAGGATCCTCGGTGAGCTGGAAGTAGGGCACGAAGAGCTCAGAGGCCAGCACCCCTAGGAGTGACCCGCCACCCACGCCGTAGAAGATCACGGTCACGAATTCCAGGGTGACCACGGTCATGAGCTGGTTGAGGCTGAAGCCGATGGCCCGCAGCACCGCGAACCTCTGCAGCCGAGAGGAGAGCGAGGCCGAGATGTACATGAGCAGGCCGAGGATGGACAGGCCGGCGGAGGCCAGGAAGCCGATGGAGAGCATGCCGAAGACGCCCACGCGCTCCAGGCGCGAGGTGTCATCGCTGATCATGCCCCGCAGGTCCTGGATCTGGGTGATGGTCACGCCCAGGCCACCGCACGCCTCGTACAGGCGCTTGGCATCCATCCCTGGGGCGGTGCGCAGCCACACCCCGTGGGTGAGGGTCATACCCGCCTGCTCGAAGATGTACTCGAGGTTGGCGATGACGGCCGGCTGCGTCTCCAGGTAGACGCTGGGGAAGTAGTCGTAGACGCCGGCGATGGTGAACTCCATTCCCCGGCGCTCGTAGTCTACGGACACGTCCAACCGGATCTTGTCACCGGCCTGCAGCCCCGTCTGGGCCAGTGCCTGCCGGGGAACGATGATGCCATCGGGCACGAGGGCCAGGCGGTTCATCATCTCGCCCAGCGATTCGGGCGCATAGTCTCCGCGCCAGTAGGCCACTCGCTGGAAGTCCACCCGATCCAGACCGATGAGGCGTATCTTCTGGGAGCGCGAGGCGTTGGGAGGCCGGAACTCGGCCGGGTAGTCGCCCACGCGGGCGGCATCTTCCACGCCCCGGATCTGCAGGTAGTCGGTCACTGGCAGGAGCCGGGCGCCGATGGACTCCTCTTCTACCAGCTTGAAGCTGAAGTCGGCCCCAACCTTGTACTGCAACCGCTCCACGAACCAGCGGTTGGCACTCTGGGCCATGGAGGCCTGGAAGGCGCCCACGGCCAAGCACAACACCACCAGGAAGAGGGCGTTGGCGTACTGACCGCCCTCTCGCCCGAGGTTACGGAAGCCCAGGTACCCGGGCACGGCCAGGGCGCGGGCAGCGATGAAGTCCAGCAGGCGCATGAGCATGGGGAACACGCTGGCCACCAGCAGGGCGGCGGCGAAGAAGAACAGCGTGGGCGCCAGGAAGATGAGCGGGTCCTGCAGGGGGCTGCCGGACGGCTCCCACGAGAGCATACCCAGCGTGCCGCGGACCTGAAGCTGCTGGTAGGCGTACGCGGTGGCCAGGACCAGGGGCACGACCAGCGTCATACGCAGCCACGGCGGTGAGATGCGCGGACGGGAGCGCTCCCGCTCGTAGGCCACCACGCTCTGACGGGCGGCCCCCACCGCCGGCACCAGTCGGGTGAGCACGCTCAGCCCGAGGGCGGCCACGAAGTAGCGGGTATCCATGCCCATCAGCCCGGTCTGGGGCAGGTCACGGTGACCGAAGGAGAGGAAGTCGTACGCCTGGCCGGCCAGGCGGGAAAGCCCGTAGCCGGTGAGCAAGCTCAAGGGTATGCCCACCACCGCCAGCAGTAGGGCTTCGGCCAGGCTGATGCCCAGGATGTGGAAGCCGGTGGCGCCGCGGCTGGAAAGAAGCGCCGCCTCTCCCTTTTGGTAGCGGACGGCGATGGAGGAGATGAGCCCCAGGAAGAAGAACAGCAGCCCCAGCACCGGCAGGCTCATGCCGTAGAGCATGGTGGAGAGCATGTCCTTACGCTGGGCCGCTCGACGCAAGGGCTCGATGGGTGAGAGGTCCAGCCCGGGCCGGGGCAGCTTCTCGCCGGAGAGACGGCGCACCATCTCCAGGCCCCGGGCGTAGTCCTCGACCTTGTCCAGCAGCATCTTGTTGTCGTCGAGGACGTAGTACCAGAAGTTGAAGCCGGTGCCCTCGTACACGCGAGGCTCGACCCAGCGCACGTAGGCTTCACGGGTGGTCAGGAAGTGGTCCTGAAGGGTCTTGGTGGGATCGCCGTACCAGAAGCCCTCGGACCCTTCGGCCGGCTCCCAGACGCCGGCGATGTGGATGGGAATGGGGTCCTGCGCACCGGCGGCGAAGTAGGCCAGGCGATGGACGTCGCCCACGTTGAGGCCGAGCTTGGCTGCCAGCGGGGCCTGGACCCACACCTCAAGGTAGGGCGAGTCTTCTGCGGTGGCAAAGGGCTGCCCGGTGACCACCTCCATGTGCTTCTCAGCGCCCTCGATGAAGGCGACACTGAAGAAGGTGACGGTGCCACCGGTGCCACTGCCGCTAGGGCGGCCCTCCTCCTCGCCCCCACCTTGGCCCGGCCGGAAGAGGAGGCCGGGGCTCTCGACCTGGATGTAGCTGGAGACGATGGGCAGGCCCACCTCTCGCCGGGTGATGTCGGCCAGCCACAGGCCGTTGGTGTCCACTTCGTTGACCTTCATCGGCCAACCGGTGCTGGGCAAGGAGTAGTAGCGCAAGGTGAAGAGCGGGCGCTGGGTGACCGACGCGAAGTCCGTGAGCTCTTGCCGCAGGACCAGTCGGCTCACCAACTCCGAGAAGACGGGGATGGACACCACCAGGCCGACAGAAAGGCTAATGCCCACCAGACTCAGAAGCGTCAGGCCCAGGCGGTTGCGGAGGCGACTGACCGCCAGCTTGAAGGTGAGCGAGAGATAGGCCAGGTAGCGGGACAAGGGCTTCCCTCCGGGCAAGAACGCGCCGGACATGGCCGGCTGCGGACACGGGCGACGAGTACAGGTCGGCCCGAACTGGACAGAAGAAGACGCGCCGGTACCGACCCGATACGGCTTGTGACCAGTCTACTACAGTGTTGATTTGTCCGGCAAAGCACCATCGGGGAATAGCGTACTGGCCGCCAAGGGTGACCCCCTGTTGTCATCCCGGGACGCCCGGCCGAAGGCCCAGCAGCCCCGACTTGAGTCGAGGGCGGTCTCACGCAAAGGCGCCAAGTCGCCAAGAGGAGGGACAAGTCACTTTGCGTCTTTGCGTGAGACTGCCGCTCACGTGCGCCTGGGGGCGCGCACTCCTCAATGGGGGTACGGCGGCGCGGGTCACGCCCCGCCCCCGCATTCACACCCCCCCTTGCGCGGCGGACGGCCCGGGCTACACTGGATGGGGGAGGATTGCATGCAAACTAGGATGTTTGGCCCGCCACAGCGCCAGCCTTCGGGCCGCGAGCCACTGGCGGCTCGGATGCGGCCGCAGACCCTGGACGAGTACGTGGGGCAAGAGGAGATCCTGGGCCCGGGGCGTATCCTCCGGCAGGCTATCGAGAGCGACAAGATCTCATCCATCATTCTCTGGGGCCCGCCTGGGGTGGGAAAGACCACCCTGGCGGTGATCATCGCCCACGCCACCAAGTCCCGGTTCGTCTCCCTGAGCGGGGTTACGAGCGGGGTGGCTGATATCCGCCGGGTGGTGCAGGATGCCCGGCGCACGCTGGATGCCTCTGGGGTGCGGACCATCCTCCTCATAGACGAGATCCACCGGTTCAACAAGGCCCAGCAGGACGCCCTGCTGCCCCACGTTGAAGATGGCACCGTCATCCTCATCGGCGCCACTACCGAGAACCCCTACTTCGAGGTGATCGGGCCGCTGGTCTCGCGCAGCAGAGTGTTCCAGCTCAAGCCTCTCACTGAAGAGAACCTGGTGACCATCATGCGCCGGGCTCTGGCAGACAAGGAACGGGGCCTGGGCCGCATTCCCCTGCAGGTAGACGATGAGGCGCTGGAGCACCTGGCCCGGCAGGCGGGTGGCGATGCACGCGTGGCCCTCAACGCCCTGGAGTCCGCAGCCACGGCTACCCCGGCCAACCGCCAGGGGGTGGTGCACATAACCTTGCAGGTGGCAGAGCAGGCCATGCAGCGGCGGGCCATCCTGTACGACAAGGACGGCGACGCCCACTACGATACCATCAGCGCCTTCATCAAGAGCCTGCGCGGCTCCGACCCGGATGCGGCCCTGTACTGGCTGGCCAAAATGATCTATGCCGGAGAGGACCCCCGGTTCATCGTCCGGCGCATGATCATCTTCGCCTCCGAGGACGTGGGCATGGCTGACCCGCAGGGGTTGCAGGTGGCGGTGGCCGCGGCCCGGGCCCTGGAGTGGGTGGGGCTGCCGGAGGCCCAGTACAACCTGGCCCATGCTGCCATCTACCTGGCCACAGCCCCCAAGTCGAACTCCGCCGGCGGCTACTTCGCTGCCCTGGAGGACGTCCAGCGAGAGGGGAAGGTGCAGGTCCCCCGGCACCTCCAGGACGCCAGCCGCGACGGGGCCGCCTTGGGCCACGGAGAAGGCTACCTGTATCCGCACGACTTCCCCGGCCACTGGGTGGAGCAGCAGTACCTGCCCGATGCGCTCCAGGGGCGGGTGTACTACCGGCCGGGCAACCTGGGCTACGAGGCAGAGGTGACGGATCGGCTGCGGCGTATGCGGGAGAGGCCAGAAGCGGACGGCGAGGAGGAGTAAGGGAGGGAACAAGTGGTCCGAGTGAGCGAGATTCACTACTACGAGCGTCCCGGCTATCGGAACACAGAGGACGTCATGGCGTGCGTGGCGAAGCGGGCTCGCGAGCTGGGCATACGCCAGGTGGTGGTAGCCACCAGCCACGGTCGCAGCGCTCTGTTGGCGCGCCAGCTGTGCGATCCGGGGGTGCGGGTGCTCGCCGTCACCCACTCCGCCTCCTACCACCGCGAAGGGTGGACCCCGACCCCCGAGGAACGCCAGCGCATGCTGGATGCCGGCCTAGAGGTGGTGACCACTACCCACGCCCTGGCAAACGACGTGAGCGAGGCCATGGGCGGCGGATTCCTGGCCCCCAACCGTATCGCCTGCGACATGCTCTGCTGCTTCTCCCAGGGCATGAAGGTGGCGGTAGAGGTTTCGGTTATGGCAGCGGACTCGGGGCGGCTGGACATGAGCAGCGACGCCATATCCATTGGGGGAACGGGCGCCGGGGCGGACACCGCCATCGTGGTACGGCCGACCTTCGCCCGGGACTTCGCCCGGCTGAAGATCCGGGAAGTGATCGCGATGCCTCGCTAGGCATTAACCGGTTGTAAGCACAACCGTCGTCATACCGTATGCATCCCGTCATGTGAAGGGGTGCTGGTCAAGGCATAATCCCTATTGCGTCGGCTACACTCGAGTAGCTTCTTCTCCTCCTTTCGGGGTGAGAGGTCCGGGCACCCGGACCTCTCACTCTTGTTAAGCGGCCCCTGCCGTCACGTCCGGCGCCAGATGGCGCCCGGGACGATGACCACGAACCACACTGCCCCTCCCCCTAGGATTATCAGCATCGTGCTCAGTTGGTCCGAGCCGGCCAGGACTACAGCTGAAGCCAGGATGATCGCCACCCACACGATCACCGCTCCAATGAGGTAGGCCCTCCTTTGTCGGTCATCTCCGGCCACGTACTCACCTCCTCGTGTCGCTGGCGGGACTGTAGGAGTGAGTCTTGAGGGGCGTCAAACGAGCCTGGAAGACCGGGGACAAAGGATCAGGAGCACGGGCCGGTATTGACGAATAATGGACGTAATTGGTATAATATTGCCGGGCAGATCAGGTGTCCCCTGATTCAGCTCCATCCCTCCTTGCGGTGGGGACGGGAAGGTTCCCGCAGACTCCTTCCCGTCCCTTCTCCATTTCTCCCCCCTTCGAGCGCGGCGGTTGTGGCCTGGCGCCTGCCGCCGTATCATGAGCCGGCATCAGCCAACGCAGGAGACAGAGGACATGAAGCTTGAGGGACGGGTGGCCATCATTACCGGTGCGGGGCGCGGCATTGGCCGAGCCACTGCTCTCCTGTTCGCGCAGGAAGGGGCGCGGGTAGTGGTGGCGGCCCGCAGTGCTCAGGAACTGGACGAGCTAGTGGCCGAGATCGAGGCGGCCGGGGGGCAGGCCGTGGGCGTCCCCACCGACGTGCGCGACAAGGCTCAGGTAGAGCGCCTGGTGGCCACCGCTCTGGAGCGCTTCGGCCAGGTGGACATCCTCTTCAACAACGCCGGTGTAGCCCGCCACGGCTACATCGTTGACATCACGGAAGAGGACTGGGACCTGACCTTCGACGTGAACGTCAAGGGCGTCTTCCTGTGCACCCAAGCGGTGCTTCCCCACATGATCTCTCGGCGCTCCGGCAAGATCATCAACGTCTCCTCGGGGGCGGGGCTGCGGGGCTCGGCCTGGAAGGCACCCTACAGCGCCTCCAAGTTCGCGGTGATCGGCTTCTCCGAGTCGCTGGCGCAGGAAGTGGGCCGGTATGGCATCAACGTCAACACCATCTGCCCTGGCCCGGTGGCCACGGATATGCGGTCGCGCAACTACCCCTTCGAGAAGCCGGAGTTGCTTCCCCAGCCCGAGGAAGTGGCCAAGCTGGCGCTCTTCCTTGCCTCCGACGACGCGCGCACCATTCACAACGCCGTCGTGCGGGTCGCCACGGGGCCGGAGCCCATCCCCACCGACGAGCGCCAGACTGAAGACGGGCTCCCACCTCGCTAGGGCCAGCGGTACCGGCGACGACAAGGAGGAGAGGGACAGATGGAAGTGGATCGCTCTCAGGCACAGACCCTAGCCCAGGGCCCTTTGCGGCTGGCCTACAACCGGGTGTGGCGGATCTATCGAGGTGGGCGCCTGATAGACGAAATGCGGGGCGCGCCGAACCCAGCTGACGGGCAGTTCCCCGAGGACTGGACCGCCTCGGATACCCGGGCCCTGAACGAGGGGCGTGAACACCTGGTCGAGGGGCTCAGCCACGCCGTCCTCACCGATGGGCAAGAAGTGCCGCTGCCGCAGCTGCTGGAGTTGGCGCCGGAGGCCTTCCTGGGGCCGGACCACGTGCGCCGTTACGGCAGCCGCCTGGCCCTTCTGGTGAAGCTCCTCGATTCGGCGGAGAGGCTCCAGGTCCAGGCCCACCCGAGCCCGGAGTTCTCCCAGCGCTACCTCAATGACCGCTTTGGCAAGACCGAGTCGTGGCTCATCCTGGGCACGCGGGCCATCAACGGGCAGGACCCCTACATTCTCCTGGGCTTCCGAGAGCGCATAGCGAAGGAGACCCTGGGCGACCTCATCGTGCGCCAGGACACCCCCAGCATGGAGCAGGCTCTCAACCGGGTGCCCGTGGCCCCCGGCGATATGTACATCCTGCGGGCGGGCGTCCCCCATGCCATCGGGCCCGGCGTCTTCATGGTGGAGGTGCAAGAGCCCACCGACTGGGTGGTGAGCGCCGAATACCAGGTGGGAGAGGTCCGGCTGAGCGAGAAGGCCGCGCTCATGGGGCTGGAGCTGGACCTGGCTCTGGACGTGTTCGACTACGAAGGCCCCGTGGGCATGGACGCGGTGGCAAGCGCCACCTTGCACCGCCGGCCGGGCAGGAGCGACGCCGACACCATCCTCATTGGAGCGGAGGACACTCCGTTCTTCTCCGCCCGGGAGCTGCGGGTCCGCGGTGACGTGCAGGACCCCTACAAGGGACGCGCCTACTCCGGCATCGTGGTACAGGGGCGAGGCGAGATCGTGGGCCAAGGCGGGGCCCTGGCTCTCAACCAGGGCGACTCCTTCTTCGTCCCCGCGTCCTCTCGGCACGAGGGTTACCGCTCGGCGGAAGGCATGACGGTCATCGCCAGCTTCCCACCGGGCTAGGGGTTGCGTCCTTGTCGAAGCCACACGGTGGTCGTTAGCATCAGCAGGAAAGGTATAGACCATTGGCGGCTAGTGAGCGTTCGGAAGAAGAGCGGCGTCAGGCATATGCCCTGAACAACGAAGGGGCTTCGTACCTGCGGCAAGGCAAACCGGAGAAGGCCCTGTCCCCGCTGCGACAGGCGATCGAGATCCTGCCCGACGACCCCAGCATCATGCTCAACCTGGGTGGGGCCTACATCCTCCTGGGGCGCTACATCGAGGCGGAGGCGGTCCTCAGCCGGGCCGCAGAGATAGCCCCGGACAACCCCCTGATCTGGTCCAACCTGGGTGCTGCCGTGCTCCGGCTGAACCTGGGGACGGAGGACGAGTGCCAGCGGCGAGCCATAGCCGCCTTTCGGCGGGCGTTGGAACTGGACGCGACGGCACCCAGCGTGGCCTACAACCTGGCCCTGGTCTACCGCGAACGGGAGGAGTGGGAGGAGGCAGCTCGCTGCTTCCAACTGGCCATAGAAGCCAACCCTGCCGACCGCGATGCTCGCAGCCTGTATGAGAAGATGCGAGAGCAGGCGGCCCGCAGCCGCGACCTGCCGGGTGGTGCGTGAGCGTGACGGGCACGGGCAAGATCATCCTCTCCGACAACCTCCCCGTGCTGCGGGAGATGCCTTCGGAGTCGGTGCGGCTCATCTACATTGACCCCCCGTTCAATACCGGCCGACGTCAGACGCGCCGGCAGCTCAGGACCGTAGCCGATCCGGAAGGGGGCGACAGGGTCGGCTTTCAGGGCAAGCGCTACCGGACGATCCGGCTGGGCTCGATGTCGTTCGCCGACGTCTTCGACGACTTCCTGGCCTTCATCGAGCCCCGGCTAGTGGAGGCCCACCGGCTGCTGACACCGGACGGTTCGCTATTCGTGCACCTCGATTACCGTGAGGTCCACTACTGCCGGGTGCTGCTGGACGCCATCTTCGGGCGCGAGTCCTTCATCAACGAGATCATCTGGGCCTACGACTTCGGGGGTCGTTCCCGCCGGCGCTGGTCGCCTAAGCACGACAACATCCTGTGGTATGCTCGCAACCCGTCCGACTACGTCTTCAACTACGAGGCCATAGACCGCATACCCTACTTGGCCCCGGGGCTGGTGGGGCCGGAGAAGGCTCGTCGCGGCAAGACGCCCACCGACACCTGGTGGAACACCATCGTCAGCGCCACCGGGAAGGAGAAGACGGGGTATCCGGCCCAGAAGCCCCTGGCCGTCGTGGAGCGAATCGTCAAGGTGCACTCGCAGGAGGGCGACTTGCTGCTGGATTTCTTCGCCGGCAGCGGAACCCTGGGCGAAGCGGCAGCTCGGAACGGGCGGCACTTCGTCCTGATTGACAATAACCCTGAGGCAGTGCGGGTGATGGCCCAGCGGTTGGCGTTCTGCGACCCGGAGATCGTGGTCGAGTCGTAGGGCCGCGGGCGGAGTGTGCACGTTGGCACAAACGCCAGTGGTCCAGGTCGGGCGTTTGGGCTATATTGGGGCAGCGTCTTCACGTGCCCTAGCAAAGCGTATACGAGGAACTGGGAGGAGCAGAGATGAGCTCGAACCGCCGTCTTATTAGGGTCCCATCCGAGACGTACGTCTATGCCGAGATAGACCCTGACGACCTCCAGCAAAGCGCCTCCAACATCATGCTCAAGCTGGCCGGCTTCCGCAGCTACACCATTCTCTACCCCTTCGAGGATGTTGACCCGGGGGCTGCCCCTGAGCACATCCGGGAGCAATTCGAAAGCGGCAAGCTGGAACGTCAGCCCATCCCCGACGAGGAGCCGGCGACGGAGGAAGACGAGGAACCGATCGAGCTCATCTTCACCGAGGGCGCCGAGCGGAAGGCCGGCGTAGCTGTGTGCCGCCTGCGCTCCGCCACTTACGTGGCTATCGAGGCCCCCAAGGACGACGAGACGAAGTCCTGGGAGGCAGTGCGGGGGCTGCTGGGGACCACTAAGGCCGTATCGGTGGCGGAGCCAGAGGTCGAGGTAGTGCCGCTGGAGAAGGCCCCGGATGACGTCCAGCTGTGGGTGCTCTATGCCGCGTCGGACCGGGTGGTGGTGCCCCTGTGGCCGGAGGACCAGATCGAGAACCCCGAGCGGGTGTGGGCCTGGAAGGAGATGCCCCAGCAGCTCCATCAGCCTGAACCTTACAGCGGGCCCTACGTCCGGGTCGTAGCTGTATACCCGGAGCACGTGCGCGGGATGCTATGCCGCATGTGGCACCAGCGCCGCGACGAAAGCCCCGGCATCGGCACTGTGCGGGGCAAGTACCCGGTGGACGTGGCCGTCTCCGTTCCCAGCGAGAAGCGGACACCCCACATCCACTCGTTCCAGCAGGTGGAGACCCGCGACTGGCGGCCGGGGCTGGTCTTCTACACCAAGACGGACGAGGACGGCTGCCCGGTGTCCTACGTGGGCAAGCGGCTCGATGAGTACTGCGTGCCCAGAGGCTGGGTGCCGGAGAAGGTCTGGCGCGCCTGGTTGGGCGCTGAGAAGAAGTAGCACTGGCAGAGGTAATGGCAGCACCGGTCAGCCGAGCCGAGCATGAGCGATAGCACCAGTCTGCAAGAACCCGGGGTGGGCCCCTTGACGATGCCCGCCCCGGGACGGCCCGGGCCGGTAGAGCGGGTCGCCCTGGTGGCGCCCTACGACTATGCCTACCGCGGCGGGGTCAATACCCACATCTCCAGCTTGGCCCAGGCCTATCAGGGCATGGGCATGCACGTGCGGGTGATTGCCGCCTGCTCGGAGATGGAAAATCCACCGGAGCTACTCATCAATGCCTCCAGCAGCACCGTTGCCATCCATGGCAGCGGGAGCGTCGCTTACGTGAGCCTCTCGGCCCGGGCGTACGGACGCATCCGGGAAGTCCTGCGCCGGGAGGCTTTCGACGTCGTCCATCTGCACGAGCCGCTGACGCCGACCATCCCGTTCTTCACCCTCCTACAGTCCCAGGCTCTCAATGTAGGCACCTTCCACGCCTACCGAGACTCCCGGTTCAGCTTCTACCAGGCGGCCGGGGCTCTGAAGCCGCTCATGGACAAGCTCGATGGCCGGGTGGCGGTCAGCCCGGCGGCCCGCGACTACGTGGCTCGGTTCTTCCCCGGCGAGTACCGGATCATACCCAACGGGATCAACTACGAGTTCTTCGCCGCCGAGGACATCCCCCGCGTGAAGCGCTTTGCCGACGGACGGCCGAACCTGCTGTTTGTGGGCCGCTTGGACAAGCGCAAGGGGTTCAAGTACCTGCTGGAAGCCTACGAGCAGGTGAAACGCGCCTGTCCGGAGGTGCGGCTGCTGGCGGTGGGCGGGTTCGATCAGGACGAGGCGAGCCCGTTCCTGGAGTTTGCCCAGGAGCGGCGCCTGCCTGACGTGCACATGCTCGGCCACGTGACGGACGAGGAACTGCGGTCCTACTATGCCACCGCCGACATCGTGTGTGTGCCCTCGACCGGCTTCGAGTCTTTCGGCTACGTGCTCGTGGAGGGCATGGCCGCGGGCAAACCGGTGGTGGCTTCAGACATCGCCGGATATCGGTTCGTACTCCAGCACGGCCGGCAGGGGCTGCTGGTGCCACCGGAGGACCCGGGCGCCCTGGCCGAGGCGCTCATCCGGCTGCTGCGCCAACCCGACGTGCGACGGGCGATGGGCGAGTCGGGCAAGGAACGTGCCGCTCAGTTCTCCTGGCGCCGGGTGGCACGCACCCTGGTGGACTACTACCAGGAGCTCCAGCATCATCGCCGAAAGAGGGCAGACACATGGTATCGGATCGGCTGAGGGCCCTTTTCAGCCCCCTGCTTGCCACCGTCGCCGGGGGCCTAGCTCGGCTCGGCCTCACCCCCAACTCCCTGACCGTCATCGGGTTGGTCCTCAACCTGGCCGTGGCGGTGGTTCTGGCTACCGGCAACCTCCGCTGGGGAGGGGTGCTCATCCTGGTTGCCAGTCTCTTCGACGGGCTGGACGGGGCCTTGGCTCGCCGCACGGGGCAGGTCACGCGCTTTGGCGCCTTCTTCGACTCTACCCTGGACCGATATGCGGAGGCGGCGCTCTTCACCGGGCTGGTGTGGCACTTCACCACGGTAGGCGCCCGGCTGGAAGCCGTCCTGGCGGTGGTGGCCCTGTTTGGCAGCCTAGCCGTTTCCTATACCCGGGCCCGCGCTGAGGGGCTTGGCATCTCCTGCACCGTGGGCATCCTCACCAGGGCGGAGAGGATGCTGGTGATGGCCCTGGGGTTGGCGGTGGGGCTCACCCAGCTGACCCTGTGGGTCCTGGCGGTGTTTACCCACATCACCGCCGTCCAACGTATCTTGCACGTGCGCAAGGTGACGGCGGAAGGGGAGCCCGCCGGCAAGGGGTGAGATCGGCGGCCGAAGCGTCGGCACACGAAAGAACGAGAAGAGCCCGCCAAGCAGGCGGGCTCTTCTCGTTCGTCGGGTCAGGCTGGCTAGCTCTGGCCCGTCTCCCTGGAGCGAAGGATGGCCTTGATCTCGCGGACTTCCTGGAGGAGCTGCCCAAACACCTGCCCGGGCTCGGCCTCGACGGCCGGGATACCTTCGGTGGTGGTGGCGCCGCTGAACGCCCGGTAGCGTCGCAGTTCCTCCCGCACCAGCGCCTGGACGGCGTCGTAGTCCCGCAGGCCGGCCAGGATGGCCTCGGACCGGGCCTGGCCGGAGAACCCCGCCGTCTCCACCTTGAGCGTCCCCAGCCCTAGCAGGCGGTCAACGGGGCCTCGGTCCAAGACGAGGTTGGTCACCGTCCGGTAGGGCACCACCTTCACCGACCGGGTGATGACCCCCTTGAGGACCACGATCTCGTCGTCCCTGAGCTCATAACGGATGGAGCGGTAGTAGAGGGGGATGAGGAGGGCGAAGGTGGGCACCAGCCACAGGGCATTGACCACGAAGAACAGCAGCACGTAAGTCAACCCCAGCTCAGGGATGAGCCCCATCAACACCCAAGGGAAGATGAGGAAGAGGAAGATCAGTAGCGTATTCACGTAGAGCTTGGCCAGGTAGGCTCGATCCGGCACGATGACCCTTGGACTGCTGCTCACCATCCTGCTCCTCTGGGGTGTCTAGTAGGCAAACAAAGGCGCGACCGATTCGCCCATGAGGTTTCGACGGATCGCTTCCCCGAATACGGGTGCCACCGAGAGGATGCGCATGTTGGGTAGGCGCTTCTCCGGCGGGATGGGCACGGTGTTGGTGACCACGATCTCGGCGATCTCCGGTATGCTGCGCAGACGCTCGATGGCGGGGCCGCTGAAGAGGCCGTGGGTGCAGGTGACGTAGAACTCCTCGGCCCCTTCGTCCTTGAGCATCTTGATGATCTCCACCATGGAGCCGGCGGTGGCGATCTCATCGTCGTAGATGATGCAGCGGCTGGCCCGTACCGAGCCGATCAGCCCGTGCACCTCCACCCGATCGTCCGCCACTCGCTCCTTGTTGCCGGCGATGAGGGGAAGGCCCAAGGCCCGGGCGAACTTGCTGGCCCGCTTGGCGTTTCCGATGTCGGGGGTGACCACGCAGGCGTCCTGGAGGTCCTTGGACTGGAAGTACTGGACGAAGGTGGTCTGCGACGACAGGTGGTCCATGGAGACGTCGAAGAAGCCGTGCACCTGCGGTGAGTGCAGGGTCATGGTCATGACGTGGTCGGCGCCGGCGGTGGCCAGCAGGTCAGCCACCAGCTTGGCAGCGATGGATATCCTGGGCTCGTCCTTCTTGTCCGAGCGAGCGTAGGAGTAGTAGGGGATGACGGCGTTGATCCGGTGCGCCGAGGTGCTGCGGGCGGCATCCAAGAGCAACAGCAGCTCCATGAGGTGCTCCTGGACGGGAGGAGAGAGGGTCTGCACGATGAATACCTCTCCCTCACGCACGCTCTCCAGGAGCTGCACGTAGAGGTTGTCATTGCTGAAGCGTACGATGCGGCACGGGCTCACCTCCAGCCCCAGGTAGCTGGCGATCTCCTGCGCCAACTCGGGGTGCGACGAGCCACTGAAGATGCGGGGCCGGCGGCCCTCACTACTGCTGAGCACTGGCTTTAGCCTCCCATTCGGCAACGATGGCCTGGTATTCCTCTTCGCTTAGGATGGTCCCGCCCCGGGCTTGCTGAGACTCCAGTCGCTTGCGCTTATCAAAGGTGAGCTCAACCTCGATGGGAGCGTAGCAGCGCCGGTTGCCGATGACCGTCTTGCGGACGCTATAGTAGTCAGGGTAATCGGATCCGCTGGCGGAGGTGCTGCGCCACTCCGGGCTGGGATCGTTGCGCAGGTCCACCCGGACGGACAATGGCTCTCCGCAGGTATTGCAGCGGAGGTAGACGGTGTAGGCATGGCTCTCGGCCGAGCCCGACCCACCCTGGAACAGTGCCTTCAGAGCGTCCAGAAACCCCACGTCCTGCCTCCTATCAATCACAGGAACCGGTTCACGTAGTACAGCGCCCCGGCCATACTCAGCCCCCAAAGGCCCCAGAGCGGCAAGGACGAAACCGCTGACCAGCGCCGCGCTGCCCACCGCCAGGTGAAT
>JBMNTK010000072.1:0-16619 GCA_050945695.1 Anaerolineae bacterium
CCCTTCCACCTGCGCACCAGCCAGCGCGAGGGTAGCCTGCTCAACATCCAGAACGTCACCTACGTCGTCCCCGGGCTGTTGGCGAGCCTTCTCTGTTACGGCCACGTCACCGTGGAGACGGCCGGTCAGGTGGGCAATTTCACCTTCCACTCCGTCTTCGACCCGGCCGAGGTGCAGGCCGACATCTTCCGCTACCTGGAAGCCATGCGCGAGCGGATGCGCACTGAGCAGCAGGCAGAGCAAAGCGAAGCGCTCGCAGACATCCTTGCTGCCTACGAGCGCCTCCGCAACGAAATGGACGATGCCCGCCGTCCGGCGCGGGCCGACCTGCCCTAGGAGGGCAACAACCGGGCAAACCTCCGCCGCCCCACCCGCAGCACCCTGCTGCCATTGGGGAAGGCGATGGGAGCATCCAGTTCCTCTACCCGGTCACCGTCCAGGTATACGCCCCCCTGCTCGACCAGCCGCCGCGCCTCACTGCGGCTGCGGGCCAGGTTGGCCGTGATGATGGCGTCCACTACGGTCGCCCCGCCGGCTATGCGCACCTCAGGCATATCCTCCGGCAGCTCCTGCTGCTGGAAGACCCGCACGAACTCCGCCTCGGCCTGTTCGGCATCGGCAGCGGAGTGCAGCTGGGTGACGATCTCGCGGGCCAGACGCATCTTGAGGTCGCGCGGGTTAGCTCCCTCGGCGACGGCCCGCTTCATGGCCTCGATCTCATCCTCCGGCACATCGGTGACCAGCCAGAAGTAGTCGAACAACACGTCATCGCTCAGGGACATGACCTTCCCGTACATGTCCTCGGGCGTATCGTCGAGGTCTATGGTGTTGCCGAAGCTCTTGCTCATCTTGCGCCCGTCGGTCCCCAGCAGCAGGGGCACGAGGAGCACGTCCTGAGGGCGCTGGCCCACAGACGCCTGCAGCTCGCGGCCGGCCAGGTTGTTGAACTTCTGATCCGTCCCTCCGAACTCGACGTCGGCCCGGACCATCACCGAGTCGTAGGCCTGGAGCAGCGGGTACATGAGCTCCATGAGGGTGAGCGGCAGGCCGTTCTCGTAGCGGCGCCGGAAGGTCTCGTGGGCCATCATCTGGCCCAGGGTGAAGCGCGAGGTCAGGTTGAGGACGTCGGCCAGGCGGAAGTTCTCGTACCACTCTGTCTGCCAACGGACCTCGGTGCGCTCGCGGTCCACGACCTTGAAGAACTGCCTCATGTACGTCTCGGCGTTGGCCAGCACCTCTTCGCGGGTGAGCATCTGCCGGCTCTCATCGCGGCCCGAGGGGTCTCCGATCTGGGCCGTCCAGTCTCCCACGACGAGGACGACGGTGTGCCCCAGATCCTGGAACTGGCGCAGCTTCCGCAGGCCCACAGCATGGCCGATATGGAGATCCGGCTTGCTGGGGTCGAAGCCTTGCTTGAGGCGCAGCTTCTCGCCGGAGCGCAGCCGCTCCTCCAACTCCTCTCGTACTATGACCTCCGCTACTCCCCGCGTGAGCAACCGCTCCAGATCCACCACCAGCCTCCGCTGTATGCTCATGTAGTTCAAGATCAGGCATTATAGCACAAGCACTTCCGTTGCGACCCCTTACGGGACGCGGCCCCCCTACCCACGCAGGGAAGGCGGGCATTTGGCCAGGCTAAATGGCGCCCTTTGACAGCGCCTTGCCCTCACCCTACAATGAACCCGGCACGCGGTGCACGACAGCCGCGGGCCAAGTTTTTCATGCGAGGGGACTTCCTATGGTGATGAGCAGCGCCGATATTAGGCGCTCTTTCCTTCAGTTTTTCCAGGATCGTGGGCATACCGTGGTCCCAAGTTCGCCTCTGGTGCCGGCCGGCGATCCGACACTGCTCTTCACCAACGCCGGGATGGTCCAGTTCAAGGGCATCTTCCTGGGTGTGGAGAGAGCCCCCTACACTCGCGCCGCTACCTCGCAGAAGTGCCTGCGCGTCAGCGGCAAGCATAACGACCTGGAGAACGTAGGCCCCTCGCCCCGGCATCACACGTTCTTCGAGATGCTGGGCAACTTCAGCTTCGGGGATTACTTCAAGCGCGAGGCCATCACCTACGCCTGGGACTTCGTCACCGGCGTGCTTGGGCTGCCGCCGGAGAAGCTCAGCTTCACCGTCTACACCGAAGACGATGAGAGCTTCGGCCTCTGGCAGGAGATCGCCGGCGTGGGGCCGGAGCGCATCTTCCGTATGGGCGCCAAGACGAACTTCTGGACCATGGGCGACACCGGTCCCTGTGGGCCCAACACCGAGATCCTCTATGACATGGGCCCCAACTACTGCTCCTGCGGTGACCCTGCCTGTTCGCCTAGCCTGGATAACGACTGCGACCGGTGGCTGGAGATCTGGAACCTGGTGTTCATGCAGTTCAACATGGACGCCGATGGCTCCCTATCCGAGCTGCCTGCCAAGGGCGTGGACACCGGCATGGGGCTGGAGCGGGTAGCCGCCATCCTCCAGGGCGCCAGCAGCAACTACGATACCGACCTCTTCCTTCCCATGATGGACGAGGTGCAGCGGCTCCTTGGGCACAGCGAAGCGGAGCGCCGTGAGCACACCGTCTCCTACCGCGTCATCGCCGACCACGCTCGGGCTGTCACCTTCATGATCGCCGACGGCATCCTGCCCGGTAACGAGGGGCGCGGTTACGTGCTGCGCCTGCTCCTGCGCCGTGCCGCCCGTCACGGGAGGCTGATCGGGTTCACCGAACCCTTCCTCTCTCGGATCACCGACGTCGTCATCGAGCAGATGGGCTCCCACTACGCCGAGCTCCCCGCCCGCCGAGACTACATCACCCAAGTGGTGCAGCAGGAAGAGGAGCGGTTCCAGCAGACACTGTCCACCGGGCTGGCCCGGCTGGCCGAGTTGGCCGAGGGCCTGGAGCAGCGCGGCCTGGCCGTGATTCCGGGCGAAGAGGCCTTCCGCCTCTACGACACCTATGGCTTCCCCATTGACCTGACCCTGGAAGTAGCACGGGAGTCAGGGTTGACGGTTGACCTGGAAGGCTTCCGGGCCGCCATGGAGGAGCAGCGTCAGCGCGCCCGCGCCGCCCAGACCTTCGCCGCCGGCGCACCGGAGCTGGAGCGTTACCGACGGCTGATGGAGAAGCTCGTCCAGGCCGGCAAGTTGCCCGAGGAAGGCACGGCTCGCCTCCACCTGGAGACCACGTTCGCGGAGACCGACATCGTCGCCATCCTCACCGAGGACGGCGAGGTCAGCACTGCCCGCGAAGGTGAGCACGTAGGCCTGGTCCTGCGCCAGACCCCCTTCTACGTGGAGGGCGGTGGCCAGATCGGCGACATTGGCATCATTGGGGTCTACGATAGCGATGACCTGGACGAAGAGCCCACCGCCGCCTTGGAGGTAGAAGAGGTCCGGGCACCGATTCCGGGCCTGATCGTACACTGGGGTGAGGTAGTTCGCGGCCGCCTGGAAGTGGGCCAACCGGTCTGGGCCATGGTGGACTACGAGCGGCGTATGGACATCGCCCGCAACCATAGCGCCACCCACCTGCTTCACAGTGAGCTGCGCTACGTACTGGGCCAGCACGTCCAGCAGGCTGGGTCCCTGGTGACTCCGGAGCGCCTGCGGTTCGACTTCACCCACTCGGGGATGCTCACCCAAGAGGAGCTCTCTGAGGTCGAGCGCCTGGTGAACGAAGCCATTCTGGCCGACTACCCCATCGAGTGCCAGGTCAAGGCCTATCAGGAAGCCGTCGCGGAAGGGGCCATGGCCCTGTTTGGCGAGAAGTACGGCGATCAGGTGCGGGTGGTGGCCATCGGCGAGGCCGGCAACGACTTCAGCAAGGAGCTCTGCGGCGGCACCCACGTGGAGCGCACCAGCCAGATCGGCTTCTTCCACATCGTCTCCGAAAGCAGCGTGGGCGCCGGTGTGCGCCGGGTGGAAGCGGTGACCGGCCGGGCAGCTCACACCATGGCCCTGGAGCGGCTCCGCGCCCTAGAGAGTGCCGCCACCTTCCTGGGCACCAAGCCCGAGCAGCTGGATCGCCGGGTGCTGCAGCTCATGGAGCGGGTCCAGGCTCTGGAGAAGGAGGTAGCCGCCCTCCAGCGCGCCGCGTCCACTGCCCGCCTCTCCGGCGCCCTACAGAGCGTCGTCGAGGTGGACGGGGTCAAGGTACTGGCCACGCAGGTGGACGCACCGGACGTGGATACCATGCGGGAGATGACCGACTTCCTGCGCGACCGGCTGCAGTCGGGCGTGGTGATCCTGGGCGCCGTCATTGACGAGAAGCCCGCCTTCGTCGCCTCTGTGACCCGCGACCTGGTGGACCGCGGCCTCAGCGCCGCCAAGCTGGTCAAGGAGGTGGCCCGGGTTGTGGGTGGCGGCGGCGGTGGCCGAGACACCATGGCCCAGGCCGGTGGCCGTGACCCCAGCAAGATCGGCCAGGCCCTGGCGGGCGTCCCCGCCCTGGTCCAGAGCAGCCTACAGGGAGCATCGGGGGGCTGACCCTCGGCCCCTATGGAGTACTTGCGCGCCGGTCGTCCCTTCGCGGTCATAGACCTGGGCACGGCCTACGTAAAGGCTCTGCTGGTACATCGTGGCCCGACTAGCCACTGGAGCGTGGTGGGGGTGGGTACCGTATCCTACCCCCGCCGCCGCGCCGATGGAGAGACCTTTCCGGACGCTCACCTGGACGCTGCCACCGAGGCCCTTCGACGGGCCCGACAGCGAGCCCTACGGCTGGCCGGACGGGAGCTCCACCCCGCCACCTGCCTAATCTCTGTTTCCTCTCCCCCCGCCCTGCTCACCCTGGAAACCCGGGAGTCAACCCGCGACCGCACCGGCACGCCGATCAGCGCCCACGAGGCGCTCTCGCTCATGGAGCAGGCGGAGGAGCCCGCCACCCTGGCCGCGTACGAGCGGTCGGAGCGTCTCTGGCCGGGGAGCAGACCCGTCTGGTTAGGTCCGGCATGGTACTCCGCCGCCGTGGACGGCCGACCCGTCACCGGGCTGGAGGGGTTCCGCGGCGCTGCCATCCGGCAGCAGGTCGGCGTGGCCTCGGCCGACGCCTCCGTGAGCCGGTGGCAGGAGTGGAGCCGGTCGCAAGGCGCGGTGCCCTTCCTCGTCTCCGAGCTGCTGTGGGTGGGGCAGCGGCTGTCCTACCGGCCCGGTAATCTGCTGCTCGACCTAGGAGCTCACCGCACCATCGCCAGCTTCCGAGACACGGACGGCGGGCTGTGCCAAGCCGAGCTTCCCATCGGCGGGCACTACTTCACCCGCTACCTTTCGCTGGCGGCCGGGGTCTCCCCCTCGCGCGCCGAGCGCCTCAAGATGGCCTATGCGGCCGGCCGCCTGAAGCCCAACTCGGAGCGGCAGACCCGCCGGGTGATGCAGCGCGCACTGGGAACCTGGGCCCGGCGGCTGGTGACTGCCTTGTCCAGGGTGGGCAAGCCGCTACCTCAGCGCTGGAGCTTCACCGGGGGCGGCTGCGGCCTGCCTGAGCTGTCGCTCTTGCCGGGGCTGCTGGCCGGTGATAGCATTTTGCGACTCCATAGATACCCGGTCCTTCAGGCCCTGACGCCCGACGACGTCTGTCGTCGGGTGGTTCCCGGCCCGGAGCGGCTCGGCCCCGCCCACAACGTTGCCCTCGCCCTTGCTGACTGGTGGGTGCGCCTCAGCCAAGAAGCGGCGGCGCGGGCCAGGGTAGTCAGGGCAGCGGCATTGGCCGGCAAAGCAGGCTTCGAGGTGGACGCGGATTGGCTCAAGTTGTAGAAGCACTACCCGACGAATCGCTCTCAGCGATACGCTCCAAGCTGCTGGCGGCGTCGGAGCGCGACGTGATTCTGGTCGTGCCCCGCGGCACTCGGGCCATGCAGACCCCGGTGGGAGCCAAGGTGGTGGCACGCGCCGTGCTCGATCACCGGCTCCGCCTAGCCATCGTCACCCGAGACGCCACCACCTACCGCCATGCTAGCGATGCCGGGCTGTCGGTCTTCTCCAGCGTGGAGCGGGCCGAGTCAGCCCGTGCCTGGCGCACTCCACCGCGTCCCGAGGGGCCGGTCAGCGTCCGGCGAGAGAGCACGCCGGGGCCAGCCAGCGCTCCCCACGCCGAGCCGGCCTCCTGGGCTGAGCGTATCCTGGGTCTGACCCTGCTGGTCATCCTGCTGATGGCCGTGGGCGGGGGAACCGCCTTCCTGCTGCCCGAGGCCACCATCTCGCTCAAGCCGGCCTCCCACGAGTTGGCCGTTGAGGTTCGCCTGTCGGTCGTCCCCGGCCTCGAGGAGATTGACTACGCCTCCGTAGCCATCCCCGGGCGCAAGGTCACCACCATCCTCACTGGAACGGGCAGCCAAGCCACCACCTCCCGCCGCGATATGCCCGATGCCCCTGCCAAGGGCACCGTCATCCTCGTCAACCAGCGGGCGCTGGAGGTCACCGTACCGGCCGGCACCATCGTCGCCACCGGCTCGGGGACGCCGGTGCGGTTCCGCACCACCGCCGACGTCCACCTGCCCGGTATCAGCGGAGTCTCGGCGCCGGTGCCGGTGGAGGCGATAGACCCCGGGCCGCAGGGCAACGTCGGGGCTTACGTGATCAACCGGATCGAGGGCCCCTTGGCCGCCCAGATCAGCGTCATCAACGAGCAGCCCACCGAAGGCGGCTCGGTTCGGCAGGTAGGTGCGGTCACCGAGGCCGACCGGGAGCGGCTGCGGCAGTCGCTGCTGCAGCGCCTGGAGCTTGAGGCCCACACCGTCCTTCAGTCTATGCTTCAGCCGGGCGAGACGTCCGTCCGAGACAGTCTGCAGCTCAGCCGCATCATGGGAGAAGGATTCGACAAGCTCTTGGGAGAGGCCGCCGACCAGATCACCCTCACCCTGCGGGCTGAGTACGAAGAGGTCGCCTTCGCCGAGGCCGACGCCAACCGAATCGCGCTGGCCGGCCTCCAGGGCGCTGTCCCTCAGGGCTATCAGCTCCTGGCGGACGGGCTGCGCTTCCAGATCACCAACACCGAGCGGGCCGAAGACGGGACCCTGCTGGTGACCGTCGTGGCCAGCGGGATCGTGAGGGCCCAGATAGACCCGGCCGAGGCCAAGAGCCTCGTGCTGGGGATGCCGGCCAGGGAGGCGGAGGAGCGGCTCAACCAGGCTTTCTTCCTGGCGGAGCCGGCCAAGGTCTCGACCAAGCCTGGTTGGGCAGCGGGGGTGCCCCGGTTCGGGTTCCGCGTCCACGTGGACCTGGTCTACTGACGTGCCGACGATCCTGGCCCTGGACGTGGGGGAGCGACGCATCGGGGCCGCCGTGGGCAGCACCGAGAGCGGCCTGGCCCGGCCTCACTCCGTGTGGCAGAGCCACGGCCGCCAGCGAGACGCCGCTCGCATCCGGGAATTGATCGTCGAGACCGGGGCAGAGCTGCTGGTGGTCGGGCTGCCGATACAGTCCGACGGCACTCCCAGCCCGCAGGCCGAGCGGATACGCCGCTACATCGAGGGCATGGGCGATGCGCTTCCCGTGCCCGTCGTCTTTCGCGATGAGACCTATTCCACCCAGGACGCTCAGGCCTTGCTGCGGGCCTCCGGCAGCCGCCGCCGTAAGCGACGGGAACTGGAGGACGCCGCCGCGGCGGCTGTGATACTCCAGGGCTACCTAGACGCCCAGACCAGCCCAGGCAGTGAGGACAGATGAACCGCACCAATCACCTGCCCCGACGACTTACCCGTACAGCCGACACCCGGTCACTGGGGAGCAGGCTCATCGGGCTCGCCATGAGCGTGCTCGGTGCGGTCATCCTGGTGGTGGCCCTGGTGCTGGCCCTCTACCGCTTCATCGTCGTCCCCGCTCAGGCCAACTCCAACGTGGTCCTGGCCGAGCGCACCGAGGCCGCCCCTCAGGAAGGGCTCAAGGGCTGGCTCATACGGGCCCTGCTTTCGGCCCGGAAGGAGGAACTCCAGCCGGTCAGCGATGACCCCGACGCGCACTCGATCGTCTTCGACGTCTACCCCGGAGAGACGGCATCCGACGTCGCTACCCGCCTGCAGAACGTGGGCCTCATACGCAATGCTTCCGTCTTCGGGCTGTTGCTGCGCCAGTACGGCTTGGATCGTCACATCGAGGCGGGCCGCTTCCAGCTCTCACCCGCCATGAGCAGCCAAGACATCGCCGCCGCCCTGCTCAGCGCTCAGGGCAACGACACCATCCTGGTGACGCTGGAGGGGTGGCGATTGGAGCAGGTGGCGGAAGCAGTGGAGGGAGCCTTCGATGCGGGCGAGGAGTTCGAGAAGCTGGCGGCCACCCAGGCGCCCAGGTTCGTCCCCGCATGGGTGGGGCTGCCGCGGAGTGTGACCGCCCTGGAAGGCATGCTCTTCCCGGACACCTACCGGCTCAGTCCCGACTCCGACGCCGAGTCCATCCTGCGTACCCTCATCGGGACCTTCGAGGAACGGTTCAGCCCCGAGCATCGGGCCCGAGCGGCCGAGATAGGGCTCACACCCTACGAGGTGCTGATCCTGGCCAGCATCGTCGAGCGCGAGGCGGTAGTCCCAGAGGAAAGGCCCCTCATCGCCGGGGTGTTCCTCAATCGGCTGGCCGTTGGCATGCCCTTGCAGGCTGATCCGACCGTCCAGTACGCCCTGGGCCGGCAGGAAGACACCGGACGTTGGTGGAAGGTGCCCCTCCTGGCGGCCGACCTCACCGACACCGTCTCTCCGTACAACACCTATCTCAACGCCGGCTTGCCCCCCGGCCCCATCTGCAGCCCGGGTCTGGCCTCCATCGAGGCCGTCCTCTGGCCCGAGGAGAGCGACTACCTCTACTTCGTGGCCAAAGGTGACGGCTCGCACGTCTTCAGCGTCACCTTCGACGAGCACGTAGCCAATGTCGCTCGCTACCAGGGGGAGTAGAAGGCGGCTACTGGCCGGCGCTGGAGCCGCCCTCATCAGCCTGCTTTCCACACCCGGCTGCACTGTACCCGGCCGGCCGCCGGCTCTCTACCGGCTGGGACTGGTGGCCCCCTTCGAGGGCTTCTTCGCCGCCACCGGCTATGAAGCCCTGGAGGCCGTTCGCGCCCGGGTGCAGGAATGGAACGGCCACCTCCGCGAGGCTGGCCTCCAGGTGCAAGTGTGGGCAGTGGACGACAGCAACGACGAGGAGCAGGCCATCCTGCGCGCGCGCGAGCTGGCGGCCGATCCGCACCTCCTGGCCGTGGTAGGCCACTTCACACCGACAACGAGCAGCGCTGCCGCTCCGATCTACCTGGGTTCCGGCTTGCTCCAGGTCTCACCGGTCGCCATGAACACCCTGGACACGCCCGACTCCACCGGCCTGGCCCTGAGCGTGGCGGCCTCGCCGTCCGAGATGGCGAGCCTCATCGGCAACGAGGTCGCCGGTGCGCTGGCCGACAAGAGCCCTGAGCCAACGCTCGTGTGGCTATCTGTGACGCCCGAGGGAGCCCTAGCTGCGGTGGATGACTGCCGCCTCCCTAGCCTCGTCCGCCGCCTCACGACCTCCTCCAGGCCGCCACAGAAGGTCATCCTGCCCCTGGGGTACTGCCCGGCCGGCCTGGCGAGCGCCTTCCCCGCCGTCACCTTCCAGGCGGTCACAGGCAACGCGGGCGACTCCGCCGGCGCTCTGGCTGCTGCCGCAGCCGACCTGGCTTTGGCGGCCATAGCCCAGGCTCGCCATAGGCCAAGCAGGGCGGCGGTGGTGGTGGCGGCCCGCGCCGAGGCTCAGGCGTCCGGGCGCCGGTACCTGGGGGGCGTCTACTACCCTCCCCCCCAGACCCCTCGGCTACAGACCTGCCTGCCGGAGTGAGGAATCATCCTCTGCGTCCCCTCCGCGGCCTCCGCCGTCACTGCGCTGAGATCACCAGGGATCCTCGACTCAAGTAGGCGCTGCTGGGCCTGGCAGTCGGGCGGGCGACTGGCCCTCTCGCGGACAGCATCTCCCCCTTCCCTGGTAGGGAAGGGGGCCGGGGGGTTAGGTTCGCGCACCCCCTCTGCGTCCCCTCCTCGGCCACAGCGGTCTCTGCGGTGAAACCCCCAGCCACAACTTCGGCATTACCGCCACCCATGGTATAATGGTGGTAGCGGAGTCGGTTGGGCGATCGCGGGCGCGCAAGCGTTCGAGGAAAGTCCGAGCTCCACAGAGCACGGTGCTGGGTAACGCCCAGGCGGGGCGACCCGACGGAAAGTGCCACAGAAACATACCGCCGCAGCCAATGCGGTAAGGGTGAAAAGGTGGTGTAAGAGACCACCGGCATGCCGGGTGACCGGCGTGGCCAGGTAAACCCCACCGGGAGCAAGGCCAAATGAGAGCCGACCGACAGGTCAGGGGCTGCTCGTCCCTCGAGCTCCAGGTAGGCCGCTAGAGCCGGCAGGCAACTGTCGGCCCAGATAGATGATCGCCACCCCGGCGATGCCGGGGTACAGAACTCGGCTTACAGACCGACTCGCGCCACACGGGGGCCAGGTGACTGGCCTCCGTCCTGCTTCTGCCTACAGGCGCACTTCCTCGCCTCGCTCGGCGGACTGGTAGATCGCATCTAGGATGCGCATCACCTCCAGGCCCTGCTCGCCGTTGGCAGAGGGCTGGCGATCCTCCAGGATGCAGCGGGCGAAGTGCTCCTGCGGGGTCTCGACCTCAGTGGGCAGCTCTGGGGCCCAGGACTGATACTGCCCGTCTCTCTCCCCGAAGATGCGCGCCTCGAACTGGTAGCCCTCGTCCACGTTGCGGTGAGCCATGCCCGCCCGGGTGCCATAGACCTGGGTGAGCATTTCTTCCCGGCGCTCACCGTTGGCGGCCCAGCTCGCCTCCAGGATCAGCGTGGCTCCGTCCTCGAAGCGCACGAAAGCCGAGGCCATGTCCTCCACGTCGAACTGCTTGCCTTGGCGGGCGGCCAGCTCTCGCCCCAGAGCATAGTACGTCGCCCCGGTCACGGACACCGCGCGCGGATAGCCCATCAGCCACAGGGCCAGGTCCAGCCGATGCACACCCAGGTCAACCAGGGGCCCACCGCCGGCCATCTCCTTGGAGGTGAACCAACCGCCCAGCCCGGGGATGCCGCGGGTCCGATGCCACCATGACCGAGCGTGGTACACCTCGCCCAGCCCACCCTCGCTGAGGAAGCGATGGAGGACCACGGCGGCCGGGGTGAACCGGTAGTTGAAGTGGATCATGAGCTTGCAGCCGGTTTCGCGGCTGGCCGCCAGCATCTGCTCCGCCTCGGCGGCCGTGCGCGCCATGGGCTTCTCGCACAAGACATGCTTGCCGGCCCGCAGGGCGGCGATGGTCACCGGTGCATGCAGGAAGTTGGGCAGCGCCACCACCACCGCGTCAATGTCGGGGCGATCTAAGATCTCCCCGTATGCAGGCGTGCAGGAGAAACCGCCGTACTGCTCATTCACGCGGGCCAGTCGGGTCTCGTCGCTGTCACACAGGCCCACCAGCTCCGCGTGGGGGGCAGCCAGGAGCCGCTCGACGTGGTGTCGGCCCATGCCCAGGCCGATGACTGCGAATCTCACTCGATCTTCTGCCATGTCCACCTCGCGCGCGAGTGCTATTCCGGAGCGACGGGGCGTCAGCCGGCCGCGCCGCCCACGCCAGGGATCGCTTTCACCAACGACAGGCAGCCGCTACCCGAAACGTAGCGCCACCCAGGTGAGCCGGAACCAGTCGGTGCCGGTGATGATGTTGCAGGCCAGGAGCAGGAATATCACCAGCAGGATCAGCCCGCACCCGATCCCGGTGCACGAGCAGCCGCGGCCAAAGCCGAACCGGTTCTGCAGCCAGTCAAAGACGAAGGTCAAAGCCCCCAGCTTGAGGAAGCCCTCGAGGCAACCGCCTCGCGAATCGTAACCGCCTGAGTATCTTCGGTAACCCATGACCTACTCCCACAACACAGTCTAGCTAACGCAGCCTCGCTGGCGGCAGGCCCACTACGCCGGGGATTCCTGGCTCGCCCCCTAGGGCACCATCACCACCTTGAGCGAGTCCTCACCCTTCTCTGCTAGGGCCATCGCCTCCTGGAAGCGCTCCAGCGGCAGGGTGTGCGTGACTATCGCCTCGCCATTGACGCTGCCATCCACCAGGAACCGAATGGCATTGGGATACGAGTACGGGCCCAGGTGGGCGCCCAGTACGTCGAGCTCCTTCTGGTCGCCTATGATGGACCAGTCCACCGCTGCCGGCTGGGCATGCACGCTGAACTCCACGAACCGGCCCAGCTTGCGGATCATCTGCAGGCCCTGTTGCACACCCTTGGGCGACCCGGTCACCTCGATGTAGACGTCGCAGCCGTAGCCCTCCGTCAGGTCCATCACCCGGGAGACAACGTCCTCGCGCGCCGGGTTCAGGACCAGGTCAGCGCCGAGACGACTGGCCACCTCCAGCCGAGAGTCCCTCACGTCCAGCCCGATGAGCATGCCCGGGGACTTCATGCGGGCCACCTGTAGCATGCATAGGCCGATGGGGCCCATGCCGGCAATGACGACCGTCTCGCCCAGCTGGATGTTGGCCCGCTCCACCGCGTGGATTCCACAGGCCAAGGGCTCGATGAGGGCCGCTATCGGCGGCGTGAGGGTCGAGGGCACCTTGTGCACGATGCTGTCCGCGGGGAACTTCATGTACTCGGCCCAGGAGCCCTGCGCCCGCTGGCGGAACCCGAAGATGTCGTGCTGCTCGCACATCCAGTACTGTCCACGGCGGCAGTAACGGCACGTCCAGTCGGGCACAATCTGCTCGGCCACGGCCATGTCTCCGATCTGCACGCCATGGCGCTCGGCCGCGCCGGGGCCCAACTCCACCACCGTGCCCACGAACTCGTGGCCAGGGATCACAGGGGGCTGGATGTAGCGGGGGAACTCACTCGAGCCCCAGATGCGCCCCGCCCCGTGCGCCGCCTTCACATCGCTGGCGCAGACACCCGTCGCTGTCACCTTGATCAGGACTTCTCCCGGCCCCACCTCGGGCACCGGGACTTCCTCCAGGCGGTAGTCCCCTACGTCGTGACACACCACCGCCTTCATCGTCTTGCCTGCCACTCAGCACCTCCTGCGATGCAAGTCATCCGTGAATTCGCCGCCGATCCTTCGCGATCGGCCACCGCTGAATCCTCTCTCTTGGCCCAATGCTTGCAGTAGCTCAGGGTGTCCGTCACCTATGGCTATCCGCGTCGTGCCGGGCTAATACGCATCCGTCGCTGGAGGAGTCACCTATGGAGAAGCGCTTCCGAGCTCTGCGCACTATCGGCACCCTGTTCAAGATCCTGGCCTGGATCACCCTGATCCTGTCCATCCTCTTCTCGCTCTTCGTCGTCATCAGCGGCTCCGTCGGCTCCGTCTTGCCGGCAATGAGCCTGGGTGAGGATCTACTCGGAGTTGCCGTGGGTGGCCTCTTCGCCGCGATAGTATCCGGTGGAGTCATCCTGCTGGGCGGCGTGCTGTACTTCCTCCTGCTCTATGCCAGTGCCGAAGGCATCTACGTCATCCTCGCCATCGAGGAGAACACCCGGCTCACGGCCATGGCCACGTCGGGTCGGAGCTCTATGTAGCGCTAGAAGCGCCCTCCACGGCGGGCACCGCGGGCTCCGGAGCCACACGCATCCACTGGGTGACAACCAGGCAGATGGTGGCCACCACGGCGCCAAACAGGAACGTGGACTGGAAACCAAGACGCTCCCACATCAGCCCACCCACCGCCGGCACGAACAGCGCGGAGATGTGGTTGATGGTCTGCGACATGGACATATTCGCCGTCACCTCCGCTGCCGAAGCGATCTTCCGGAAGTAGGAGTTGACGGCGATCCCAAATCCGGCCATCACGCTGTCGCCTACGAAGAGCACGTAGAGCAGCGGTAGCCAGCTCACGTAGGCATAGCCGACGCAGATCAGAACGATGGTGATGAAGTACCCCGTCATCGTGACCCGCTCCCCCAGCTGGGCTACCAGCTTGCCCTGGAGGTTGGCCACGTAGGTCACCAGGAGGCTGCTGGCCAGGAACAGGACCGCCGTCGCCTGGGCAGGGATGCGGTAGTTCTCTACCAGTAGGAAGATGGCGAAGGTGCTGAAGATGTGCCGCCGGCTCCCCATGAGGAAGGTGAGGGCGTAGAACACCCAGTAGCGGGCCCGGAACACCACCTTCTCCTGTTTCTGCCGGGTCTGGACGCGACGGCCACTGCGAAGGCAGAAGAGCCCTCCCAGCGCGGTCACCAGCCCCGACAGGATCAGCGTGTACCGAAAGCCCAAGGGCGCCACGGCGAAGTACACGAACGCGGTGGCCAGCACCGCAGCTGCCGCGTTCACGGAACCCATCCGCCCCAGCAGCCGGGGAGTCTCCTTGCCCTCGGACTCCATTAGGGCCACGGCGGAGGAGGCCGGGTGATAGATGTGGAACCCGGTGGAGAAGATCATCAGGTAGACCAGCAGGCTGACCATCCCGGTGGCCAGCCCCATCAGGGCCAGCCCCAGTCCGGTTCCCACCACGCTCAGTGAGGCCAGGCTCAGCTCAGAGGCGAACAGGGCCAGGTAGCTGGTCGCGAACCCCAGAACCCCCGGCAGCTCCCGGACCGACTGCAGTATCCCCATCTGGGCAGCGCCTATGCCCAGCTCCTCCACGGCGAAGTTGTTGAACACGGCCATCCAGATGTTGAAGCCGACGCCCATGAAGAAGTTGCTGATTAGCAGCGTACGCACGACCCGGCTACGGTTCATGTAGCTCCTCTTGCAACCGACTAAGCTGGAAGTCTACGCCAGCGAGAACGGCTCCAGCAAGGCCAGGACATGCGCCGCCGGGCCCGTGCCGCTACCATAGTACCACTAAGCGCATTCGAATCGGTGTCGCGAGGAAGGGTATGGAGAACGCTTCTGCCTACCGGCTGGTCCTGGTTACAGCTCCGGAAGAGGCCGTGCAGGCCATCTCCGCAGCGCTGGTCAGCGAGCGCCTGGCCGCCTGCGTCAACGCCCTGCCAGGCGTCTGCTCCACCTACCGCTGGGAGGGAGCAGTGGAGAGCGCCACGGAAGTGCTGCTCCTGATCAAGACCCAGGCTCTCCGCCTGCCGCGGCTGGAGGCGCGCCTGCGCGAGCTCCACCCCTACGACGTACCGGAGATCATCGCCCTGCCCCTCTCCGAAGGCAGTGGGCCCTACCTGGACTGGATCGCTCAGAGCACCATGGCTGCAGGGGATGACGCCTAGACTCCGCAGACTCCTGCCCTATCTCCTGGTGCTGGCCGGGCTGGCCCTACGCCTTCACGGGCTCACCTTTCAGAGCCTGTGGCGAGATGAGGTGGATGCGCTCCGGTTCGCCCAGTCAGGCGCCGTCACGTCCCTGACCCAGCTGGGTTGGAACGGGCCCCTCTACACCTGGCTCCTGGGAGCCTGGGTGCGCGCCGCCGGCACGAGCGAGTTCGCCCTGCGCTTCTCCTCCCTCGTCCCCGGCGTGCTCCTGCTGCCGGTACTCTTGCGCCTGGGCAGCCGGCTGGCCCCGCAGTCCCACGTCTCGCCCGCGCCCGCGGTGGGGCTCTTCGCTCTCGCCCTGGGAGCGTGCTCGCCCTATCTGGTGTGGTACTCGCAGGAAGTCAAGATGTACTCCCTGCTGGCGCTCTTGGGCGCCTCGTCTACGGCCGCGCTGCTGGCGGCCCTGGACCGGGGTGGGGTCCGCCGGTGGGCAGCCTACGTCCTGCTGACCGGGGTGATCCCCTACGTCCACATCCTGGGCGTACTGCTCATCCCCGCCCAGGCTGTGGGGTACCTGGCGGCCTGGCCCCGACGCCGCCCGCAGGCGCTACCCTTCGCCCTCGCCCTGGCAGTGCTCGTCCTTCCCTACCTGCCCCTGGCCGCCTGGCAGGCTCCCCTGCTCCTGTCATCTTTCCAGACGGGCCACCCGTACTACCCCCTGGGAGATATGCTCTCCATCCTGGCTCGGGGCTGGAACCTGGGTATCCTGGCCAGCGCCCACCCCGTCCTGCTGGCTCCGTTCGCGCTGGCGGCTGCCGGTCTGGCCCTGCGGCCCCGCCTCGATGGTTCGGTCCGCTTCCTGCTCTGCTGGCTGAGCTTGCCCATCCTGGTGGTGCATCTGGTCTCCCTTCGCTCCCCCATCTTCACCGACCGCTATCTCATCGCCTCGTTGCCAGCGCTCCTCCTCCTGTTGGCGCTGGGCGTGGGGAGGGTCTGGGGGCGATCGCGACCAGTGGGGGCAGCGCTGGCGCTGGCCGTCCTGGTCGTGTCCCTGTACGGGCTGCGCATGCAGGGCTCGTTCAGCATCAAGACGGACACTCGCGGGGCGGCAGACATAGTGCGCAGAGGATGGCAGCAGGGAGACGTGCTAGTGGTGCAGATCCCCTACCTGCGCTACTCCCTGGATTACTACCTGGGCCAAGGCTACCCCTTGCTGGAGGGCCCCTACACCAACGACGGCTTCTCCCCTGAGGACGTGGACCGCTACCTGAGGGCGGGCACCCGGGAGTACGAGCGCGCCTGGCTCATGCTCTCCGAGGCAGAGATGTGGGACCAGCGGGGGCTGACTGAGACCTGGTTCCAGGAGCACGCGAGCCAGGCAGGCCTGTGGGAGCTGGCCCGCGTGCGGCTGTACCTGTTCGAGCTGCCCTGAGCTCAGCCCACCTCGATCAGAGGGATGTCTACAGGCCGGCCGGTGAGGAT
>JBMNTK010000073.1:0-16613 GCA_050945695.1 Anaerolineae bacterium
CGTGGCCTGCTCCCGCAGGGAGGCGTCCAGGTCCGCCACCACCATGTCGTCCGCGGCCTTCCAGGTCTCTGCCAGGATCCGGCCGTAGGGATCCAGGATCATGGAGTTGCCGGTGCGCACCTCGTCATCGTCCACGCCCACCCCGTTGGCAAACACCAGGAAGAGGCCGTTGTCGTGGGCCCGGGCGGGCAGCCAGCGCATGAGCCACTCCCGGCCCTTGGGTCCGCGGAACTCGGCCTCGATGGCCTCGGGATTGACGTGGCGGTTGTCCCACAGGGCTCGGTCCACCCGCCCCATGGTGTGAGGGTCCTTGAGGGCGCATCCACCGGTCTGGTGCGGCGCCAGGAGCACCTCGGCTCCCTTGAGGGCGGTGATGCGCACGTTTTCGCCGATGTTGTTGTCGTAGCAGATGAGCACGCCCACCCGGCAGCCGTGCGGGGTGTCGAAGACCGTGTACTCCGACCCGGAGGAGACGTGGGCGCTGATGAAGGCGTGAATCTTGCGGTGGCGACGCATCTGGCCGTCGGGCATGGCCACCACGAAGGTATTGTAGAGGTTGCCATCCTCCCCGGCCTCGATCAGCCCGGCGCCAAGCGTGAGGTCATACTGGAGGGAAAGGCGCAGCAGTTCCTGCGAGGAGGGGCCATCGAAGACGGGCTCGGCCAAGGCCTCGAGCTCGGGCCGGGAGAGGTGGCGAAGGTGCCAATAGCCGCTGATACAACACTCCGGGAACACCAGGATCTGCACCCCCTGAGAGGCCGCCTGCTGGGTGAAGTCCCGTATCTTCGTCAGGTTGGCTTCCTTGTCTCCCGGGGCGTGCTCGAACTGAACCGCGGCCACACGTACGTCTTTCATGCCTTCGCTCCGCGACAGTGAGATAGGTCCGCCCAAGCTTACCCCAGAAGTGCGCCCTGCGTAAGTGAAGAGTGAAGCGTGACGCGTGACACGTGACACGTGAAGCGTGACTCCTGACACGCAGTCCTCCCCTTATGTCGTCCCGAGCGAAGCGAGGGATCTGTGTCCTGGCGTGCCGGTGGGGCCTTCGGCCGGGCGTCGGCCTTCGCCGACGCCGGAAACCTTGCCCGCGCCGCATCGCGCTAATCACACCGGGCATACCGCCCGCGCGATACACCACATGCCTGTAGGGGCGGACGACCCTGTCCGCCCCCTGAGACAGGACGCACACCAGTCGCAGCGTCGGCGAAGGTGGGCCACGGCTCCGCCGTGACCCTGGACGCCCGGCCGTCAGGCCCGTTAGCCCCGAATTCCATTCGAGGGCTCCCGCCGTCCACAGATTCCTCGCTTCGCTCGGAATGACATGGAGGGGCAACCGGAATGACACGTAGAGGCGCTCCGAATGACAACGACCCTGAGGAGTCCGCGCCCCCAGGCGCGGATTGATGCCGCTGTCGAAGCAAGGCCCCGGCGCGCACGCTTCGCGGGTGTGCCTGTAGTCACGTGTCACTCGTCACGTATCACGCCTCACGCATCCCTTCTTGCGGTTAGTCGTTGGCACTGATAACTTTCCCAATAGGGCTAGTACCGTTTCGGTGCGCCGCCGCTCGGCGCGCCGCTAGTTGACTGTGGGGGAGGTACTGCGGGTGACTACATCGGGTCCAAGCTTCGAAGTCTATCGTCAGCGGGGGGCTGCCTCGGTTCAAGGGCGCAATCGGCTGATCGTTGCCGGGTTGATCGTGCTCCTGGCCTTCATACTGCTCTCTTCCGCAGCCACCGTGGTGGAAGTGGGCACCGTCGGGGTCGTGAAACGACTGGGCCGGGTGACCGGCCAGGTGCTCGACCCGGGGCTGCACTTCATCATGCCCTTCACCGATTCGATCATCGTCTACAACACCAAGGACATCGTCTACGAGACCGCCGTCCAGGAGAAACAGTCCGCCTCCAACGCGGACTACGTTGACTTCCCAGTAGACTCAACTACCATGGACGGCCAGCAGGTCCTCATCTCCTACTCCATCCGGTTCCACATCCTCCGAGATGAGACCACTACAATCGCCAACCGGCTGGGCGACGAGGCGGCCGCGGTGGAAAAGGTGATCAAGTTCCATTCCCGCGTCATCGCTCGTCAGGTCCCCCGCAACTACCGGGCCTCCGACCTGTACACGGGAGACGTCGCCCGAGTGCAGCAGGACATCGAGGACGAACTGCGGCCCCTGTTCGAGGCGCAAGGGCTCTCCCTGGACGCTTTCGGCATCCGTGAAATCGCCTTCTCCGAGGAGTACGTGCGGGCGGTAGAGGAGAAGCAGATCGAGCAGGAACGGGTCATCACCGAGCAGAACCGGGCCCGCCAGGCAGAGTTCCGTAAGGAGGCCGTGATCACCGAGGCCGAGGGCGAGGCCGAGGCCATCCGGCTGCGGGCACAAGCGCTGGCGGAGAACCCCAACATCGTCCAGCTGGAGTTCGTCAACGCCATTCGCGACCCCAACTCCTCCGTCCGGCTGATCGTGGTGCCCAGTGACTCAGTGCTGCCGATCCTGGATCTTGGCTTGCAGCAGGAGGTGGCGGGCGCTCTGGGCCCCGTCGCCAGCACGCCGCCGGCAACTCCGGCCACGGATGAGGCCACCTCTCGGAACTGACGGGTAGGATAGAGGCGAGACGTGAAACGCTCGGTGGTGGCGGCTGCGGGCATAGTGGGTGTGTGGACCGCGGCCGCGCCGCTGGCGCTATCGTGGCAGGTAGGCCTGGCCACCTACGGCAGCAACATCCTGCCCGGGGTGCTGGTGGCCGTGATAGGTGGCCTGGCCGCCACTCTGCGCCCAGACGACCAAGACGCCCCCGACGAGGACCTGCAAGCGGCCATTGTCCTGATGCAGCGCTCCTGCTCGTACCTGGTGGTACTGGGCGCCTGGGTCATGCTCGCCCCCTTCCTCTTGGGCCTGCCCCTGGCGGGCAGCACCTACCTGGGGACCGTCCTGCCCGGCGCGGCAGTCTTGGCGCTGGGGCTGGCCAACGGCTATTACGGCTGGACGCCAGAGTAGCCCGTTCCGGACTGCGTCTTCTACCCGGAGTCAGGCGGCCGGATCAGCGGCCAGACCACCAGCCCCAGCCTCACCGCCTGGCCCGTTCGCTCTTCTAGCTCCTGCTCCAGCTGCGCCACTTCCTCAGGGGGAATGGCGCTGGGCGCGGCGATGGTGACCGTGACGTCCAGGTAGCCCTCTACCTCCTCCACCACGGTGTCCGCCAGCCGCAACTCTGGTCGGCCCTCGAGGTACTCCGCCAGCACCACCTGAAGCGTTCGCTCCGCCCGAAACAGCCGCAGCGAGCGCTGCGACACCAGGGCCAAAGGCACCGTCACTATTAAGACGGCCAACAAACCCAAGATCAGCCCCCAGCGCAGGCGCTCCTCACCGTGGTGGCGCGGATTGGGCCGGAACCCGACTAGGAGGAACATCACCGCCCCGGACAGAGCCAATGCCGCCAGGTTGACGGCAAACAGCAGGCTCGCCCCCACCGCCAGTTCCCACTCGCCCCAGGCGACGCTCAGGCCGGCCACCTCCAAGGGCGGCACCAGCGTCGCTGCGATAGCCACCCCAGCCAGGGAAGAGGAGACTTCCTTGCGGGAAGCCGCGTAGGCACCGGCCACGCCGGCAACCAGCGCCACGCCCAGATCTAGCAGTCCGGGCTGGGTGCGAAAGAGCATTTCGGGCGTGATGGTGCGCAGGGGAACCGCCGCCCCGATGAGGAAGGACAGCACCAGGGCAACGAACACCCCCTTGAGCATAGACTCCAAGGCCACCCGGAGGATGCCTAGGTCCCCGTGCGCTATGGCCAAACCCAAGGCGACCGCGGGAGTGAAAAGCGGCGCCACCACCATGGCCCCGATGATGACCGCGGTGTTGTTCTGCAGCAGCCCGAAGGTGGCGATCAGTGATGCCAGCCCGATCATGATGAGGAAGTCCACCCGCGGGCGGGCCCCGCGCCGGATCTGCCGGTAGACCTCCACCTGCTCCTCGGTATCGAGCTGCGGGATGGAGAGGTAGAGGGCCTCCCACAGGCGACGTAGCCAGAACCGAGGAAGCCCGGCGTAGTGCCGAGCGAGCAGGACGGGAGCCACGCCGCTGCGGGCTACCGCCTCGGGCACCGTGCCAAAGAGCACCCGGTCCAGCACGCTCATCTCGGAGGCGCCCATGACCACCAGGTCGTAGTCGGCGGCGACCTCGACTATGCGGTCGGCCGGCCGATCTCCCCGGAGCACGCCCCCCGCCACGGGCACATCCTCCGCGTCCAGGTCCTGAGCCTCTTGCCGGAGTAGCTCCAGCACCCGAGCCACGGCGTCCTCGGCCTCTCGCACCTCCTCGGCCGGAGCCTCGGGGTCCACCACGCTCACGACCACGACCTCGGCCCCGAAAGAGCGGCCGAGCATGAGTGCCAGGCGGGCGCACAGGGGGGCATGCGTTCCGCCCTTGGTTGCCAGCAGGATGCGCCTGAGCACTCCGATGGCCGGGGCGCCCGCCTCCGGCCGCATCACCACCGCCACGTCGCTGGTGGCTGAGCGCACCACTGGATCCGCCACCTGCCCCAGAGAGCGCCGGCCCTCCCGCACCTCTGCCGCCAGGAGGATGAGGTCGCAGTCGGCCTCCTCTGCCGTGTCCAGGATGCCCTCCACGCGGGTGCGGGCCAGTCGGGTCACGGGGTGGACGTTCTCGGCTGCCTCTCCGGCCACCACCGCCCAGCGGAAGGACTCGTCCTCTCTCTGGGCCAGGCGTCGGCTCTCCTCGATAGCCAGGGGGTCGGGCACAGGAATGACCCGCAGAAGGAGGACGTCTCCGCCAGACTGGGTCAAGGCAAGGGCCAGGGGGAAGACCTGATCCCGCTCCCACGCCGAGGCCGAGCGCAGAGGGACCAACACCCGGAAGCCTCCCTCAGGCTTGGGGGGCAAGCCCGGACCGGCGAAGACAGAGGCTCCCACCTGCACCGCCACTTGCCGGTCGCGGGCATAGGCCACGTAGACCAGCATCCCTACTGCCGACCAGACGAGCCCCTCTAGCCAGGCCGTCCGCGGCAAGCCTGCCAGCAACACGGCGCCAAGCGTCAGCGCCGCCACGGGAACCAAGGGGTGGAAGGGAACCCGGAAGGGTCGCCGGCGGCCGGGCTCAGTCTGCCGGCTGTACACCGCCGCCGCGCTGAGGGCCAGGGGCGGGATGAGCCACGCCAGCCGGACCGCATCCGCCAGCCAGTCGTCAGGCACGGCCCACATGAGGAAGCCGGTGCCCGCAAGGGCCAACACAATCGGCCACAGGGGCACCATGTTGGAGCGCCAGGAGTGACCTAGTGCAGGAGGAAGCCCCCCAAACCGCGCCATGGTCCGCACACCGCGAACCCACAGGCGCAGGGCGCTGCTCTGCCCTAGCACCAACCCCAGCAGGACGACGGCCAATCCCCATGATGACCCTCTGGGTGGGCTGGCCAGCCACGCCAGCCGCAGCGCCGGGGCCGTGTCTTGCGCCTCCACGAGGGCGGGCAGGAGCAGGACCACCCCTACCAGCGGCACCAACAACACCAGCAGCTCAACCGCGAATGGCTGCCGCCATAGGCTCCCGGGTCCCCCTCGAAGGAAGCGTGCCCGCGCCCAGGGTCGCAGGGTGAGGATCAGCTCCAGAGGGGCGTAGGCCAGCGTCAGCCACCCGGCCAAGGCAGGAAGGGGAGGCTGGCGAAGGCCCACCTCCGGCGGAAGCCATTGCAGCAGCCCCACGACCAGGACTAGAGCCACCAGCGCCGCCGGCACCCATACCCAGCCGGGCAGAGCCTCGCCCCCGAGCAGCCACACCCCCACCAGGCCCAGAAGGATAGCCAGACCCAGCCACCTAGGATCCAGGCTCACCCAGGGCGACAGAAGGGCCGCGGCATGAGCGCCGGCTAGCTCGGAGAGCAGCGCCAGCAACCCCAGGCTGGCCGTCGTCGTCCACCACCCGGTCAGGAACCCGGGCCCGCCACCCACCACCTCGTAGACCAGCGCATGGGTCCCGGCGGCCGGGTCGGCGCTGCCGGCCAGGAGCTCCAGTCCACTGAGCAGGGTCAGGCCCAGAAACGCCGCCACGAGCAGGGCGACCAGCGCCGCCCAGGGGGCAGAGGTCGGCCCCAGATTGGCGGCCCAGACGGCCAAGAGTGCCAGGCCCAGCTCCGCCCCGGCCGCTATCGTTGCCGCCCGCTTGGCCCCCGCGAGGGCGCGCGCACCTCGAGCCCGCTCCAAACTTATCTCCTAGACTGCGCGTATTACGACCAATGCTGCAGAGGCGCCGGGCTATCCTCCATAGCCACAGGACTATCCCAGTGTTCAGGTAGTGTATACCGCACTTCACTCGAGGCGGCTACCAGGGGCACAAGAGCGCCGCCAGCCCCGGTCAGTAGCCCCAGCGTTCCATTGACTGTATGAAAACTCCTACGTGCTTAACCGTGTCGCCACGCCCTTTACTACCCTGGTACCGCCGTTTTGCAGTTGACAGCCCAAATCGGCCTGTTCAGAATAGCGGCAGCCGGGGCCGAGCCCCCCGGATCCTGGGCCGTTGGCTCATTGGGTCGTTAGCGGTTGCTGTTAGCGTTGGAAGCTATGAGGTGCCAACCCCCCTACCGCCAGCAGACGGGCACCCCCCTTCGTGCCTCTGTATCCTGGCACATTTCTACGCGCCCTCTCACCGCCTCCAACCGGCAACCTGCAAGGAGATCACGGTAGCTGTCAGCTAGAGGAGGTTAGCGTTGAAACCCAGACCTGTCCTATCGCTGTTCGTCGTCCTTGTAGTAGTGGCCGCCGGCGCCCTGGCCCTCGCCGTCTCCCCCGCAGGCAGTCTCACCATCCTCGCCCAAGACGGTGCTGCCCCCTCGCCTGAGCTCGTAGAGCGGGGTGAGCAGGTGGCACTGGACTTTGGCTGTCTGACCTGCCACACCACCACCGGAGCCCGGCTGATCGGCCCCAGCTTCCTTGGGCTCTACGGTAGCGAGGTCCGGCTAAACGATGGGAGCACCGCGTTTGCTGATGAGACCTTCATCCGCGGCGAGATCGTAGCCGGTCACGAGCGTACCGTCCTCGACTACCCGGCTGGGATCATGCCCGACTACGGTGGACTGATCCCTGGGGAGGACGTGGACGCGCTGGTGGCATGGATCGTGAGCCTCGGCCAGGCCGCGCCCCCAGCCCAGCAGATGCAGGACCTCACGCCCACGCCCGGTCCGGTGGGGCCGATGGTGCCCGGTGGGGCAGAGTCGCCCTTCATGGTTGGCCAGGATGATCAAGAGACAGCCACCCAGTTGTGGCAGTTCCTCCAGGATTCTGGCTACCAGGACAACTGGTCCACCGTCCCCGGCAAGGGGATGCTCTACCGTGGCCAGGACCCGCATGGCGCGCTCCTTACCACCTACCTCAACCCCGTCGCGGGAATGGCCCTCCAGGAGCGTCCCGGGCTCATGCCGAACGGCTCGATCATCGTCAAGGAGAACTACACCGAGGACGAGACCCTCGTGGCGATCTCGGTGGCGGCGAAGCTGGAAGGCTACAACCCCGACCACAACGACTGGTTCTGGGCCTCCTTCGGGCCCGATGGTGAGGTAGACATGGCCGGCGCGGTTCCGGGCTGCATCTCCTGCCACGGCGCCGTCTGGTCCAACGACTACATCTTCACCTTCCCCGTCGCCCCCATTGATCCTTCGCAGCCTCGGCCTCGCACCGCGGACGAGCCCTGCCCCCTGCCTGGCGTTCCGACAACCCCGACCCCCGCTGCCCCGGAGGCCGAGGTGACCCCTACCCCGGTCCCGACCGTGGACGTTACCCCTTCGGTGACCGTCCAGGATCAGCCGGTCGTGGCCAACAGCGTGGTGATTGACGAGGTAGTGAGCCGAGGGCCAGGCTGGATGGTCATCCACGCCGACAGTAACGGCAGCCCCGGTCCGGTGATCGGTTACGCCATCGTCAACCCGGGCGTCAACCCCGACGTGGTGGTCGAGCTCAATCTCGGGCCGGCGACACCGGTGCTGCACGCCATGCTCCACGATGACACCGGTGAGATCGGCGTATACGAGTTCCCTGGCGGCGATCCGCCCAGTCAGTTCCCGGGCCAGATGCTGACCGTCCCCTTCCAGGTGCTAGAGGCGCCCGCCGGGCCGCCGAAGGCTACGCCAGTGGCCCCGGCAGAGACCCCCAAGGCTCCCGCCGAGACGCCTATGGCTTCGGCCAAGACTCCGATGGCCCCGGCCGAGACTCCGAAAGCCGATGCCGACCTGGTGGCCCTGGGACGTCAGGTTGCCCAGAACAACGGCTGCCTAGGTTGTCACTCTGCCGATGGCAGCACGCTGCTCGGTCCAACCCTGTTGGGGCTCTTCGGCAGCACCGTACCCCTGGCGGACGGGAGCATGGTGGTGGCGGACGAGGAGTACATCCGCCGCTCCATCGTTGACCCCAATGCCCAGATCGTGCGGGGCTTCCCGGCCGGGCTCATGCCCGGGGACTTCGGGCAGCGGTTGGATGAGATGGAACTGGACGCCTTGGTGGAGCTCATCCGAAGCCTGGGTTCGGGAATGTGATGGGCCCGTCACGGCCTGTGCAACGACCTACTTAAGGAGTTAGTCAATGTCCAGCCATGTTAGTCGCAGAAGCCTTCTCAAGGGAGTCGGTCTGGCCGGCATGGCCAGGGCCCTTCCCTTGAGCTTCGGGACGTTTGCGGTAGCGCCCAACCTGCTCCAGCAGCCCCTGCCCGCGCCTCAGCAGCAAGAGGGCACCGAGATGGGGCTGACCTATGCCTTCTTCAATTCCGAGGAGCAAGCCTTCATCGAGGCCGCGGTGGACAGGCTCATCCCCAGCGATGACCTAGGGCCCGGGGCCCTGGAGGCAGGAGTCTCGGTGTTCATTGACCGCCAGCTGGTAAGCTTCTATGGCCTTGGCGGCGATTGGTACATGGAGGGCCCCTGGTTGGAAGGTGCCCCGGAGCAAGGCTACCAGGTACGTCTCGTCCCCCAGGAGATCTACCGGCTTGGGATCCGTGACATCAACCAGTACTGCCAAGACACCTACGGCGCTCCCTTCGCCGGGCTCACCGAGGAGCAGCAAGTGGAGGTGCTACAAGGCCTCCAGGCTGGGGAGATAGAGCTGCCCAACGTTCCTTCCGCCGTCTTCTTCGACACACTTTTCCAGAACACGGTCGAGGGATTCTTTGCCGACCCCATCTACGGCGGCAACCGGAACAAGGTGGGCTGGCGGCTGGTCGGGGTCCCCGGCGTCCCCGCGGTGGACTACGGGCCCCTCATTGAGGAGTACTACAACCGGCGTTACGAGGCCGAGCCCCTGAGCATCGCCGATGTCCAGGCGGGCCAGGCGCCCGAGATGCAGATGTAGGCCGGTGTGCCCAGTAGCAGACCCAGTGCATGTGCCTGTTAGTAGAGCAGTCATAGGGAGTTAGGCATGGGAACCCAAATGAAACCGGTAGACGCGGTGATCATCGGAGTGGGCTGGGCTGGGGGTATCCTGGCCAAGGAGTTGGCGCAGGCAGGCCTCACTGTAGTAGGCCTGGAGCGCGGCCCCTATCGCAATACGGCCCCGACCTTCCAACCGCCACAGATTCACGATGAGCTCCGGTACGCTCGGCGGCATGGGCTCATGCAGAACCTGCGCCGCGAGACTAATACCTTCCGCAATAACCCTCGCCAGCGGGCCCTGCCCTTGAGGCAGTGGGCCTACGGCCAAGGTGCCTACCCCATTGGTGAGGGGTTGGGTGGTTCCGGGGTGCACTGGAGTGGGCAGTCCTGGCGCTTCCTCCCCTGGGACTTCGAGACCAGGTCTCAGACGATCGAACGCTATGGGGAGGAGGCCATTCCGCCGGATGCCACCATCCAGGACTGGGGCATCACCTACGACGACCTGGAGCCCTACTACGACAAGTTCGAGTACATCGCCGGCATCTCGGGCCGAGCCGGAAACCTCCAGGGCCAGATCCAGGAAGGCGGTAACCCCTTCGAGGGCCCACGACAGCGAGACTACCCTCTACCGCCCCTCAAGACCTCTTACTCCGGACGCGTTTTCGCAGACGCAGCGACGAACCTAGGCTACCATCCCTTCCCCAGCCCCGCCGCTAACCAGAGCGAGGCCTACACCAACCCCGAGGGCGTGAGCATGGGGCGGTGCCTATACTGCGGCTTCTGCACCAAGTTCGGATGCGAGGCCGCCGCCAAGTCCTCCGCCCTGACGACTGTCTTGCCGGTGGCCATGTCGCTGCCCAACTTCGAGCTGCGCACCAACGCCAACGTCATCCGGATCAACCTCGACAAATCCCGCACCCGAGCGGTGAGCGTCACTTACGTAGACGGCCAAGGGCGCGAGATCGAGCAGCCGGCCGAGATCGTCATCCTCAGCGCCTACGCCCTGAACAACGTGCGCCTGCTGCTCCTGTCGGGCATTGGCCAAGTGTACGATCCCATGACCGGCGAGGGTCTGATCGGCAAGAACTACAGCTACCAATTCATCTCCGCCGTCAATGCCTTCTTCGATGATCAGTTGTTCAACCCGTTCATGTCCGCCGGCGCCATGGCCACAGTCGTAGACGATTTCAACGGTGACAACTTCGATCACAGTGGGCTGGGGTTCATCAGTGGAGGCTTCATCGCCCAGTTCACGGGCGAGGGCGCCCCCATCAACACCCATCCGGTGCCGGTGCAGACGCCTCCTTGGGGTCCAGAGTGGAAACGGGCCGTGGCGGACACGTACCTCCGCGCCTTCACCATAATCACCCACGGCGCCGTACTGTCCTACCGCAACAACTACCTCGACCTCGACCCCATCTACAAGGATGCCTACGGCCAGCCGCTGCTGCGCATGACCTTCGACTGGGGCGAGAACGAGCTGCGGTCGGCCGATTTCCTGACCAACAAGGCAGCGCTCATCGCCCGGGAAGCGGGAGCACGGGACATCAACATCTTCCGCCTGTCTCGCCGCTTCAGCATCGTTCCCCCCCAGGCCACCCATAACAACGGCGGCGCCATCATGGGAGCCGACCCGGCTACCAGCGTCGTCAACCCGTATCTGCAGATGTGGGATGTGCCCAACCTGTTCGTGGTGGGCGCCAGTGCCTTCCCCCAGAACACCGGCTACAACCCCACCGAGACGGTCGGGGCGCTGGCGTTCTGGACGGCCGACGCCATCCGTAACCGCTACCTCAAGAACCCCGGCCCGCTGGCCTGACGCATTCATCGCCGGAGCACCCACGGCCTGCCGCCCGCCACGTTCCCGTGGCGGGCGGCGTGGCGTTACGGCCCTGCCAGGCCCGGCGCCGGGGCCTTGAGAGCCCCCTCTCGGGCCGCTAGAATGGTCTAGCGCCGCAGTAGTCTGAATTCAGCCCCGGGGAGGCTCCCTTGTCTCACATGGCCCGCATGCTGCTAGTCCAGGGTGTCGCCGCCGCCAAGGCCGGCGACAAGCGTGATGCCCGCCGGTACCTGGAGCGCATGCTCAACTTCGACCCCGATACCTCCCAGAAGATCGAAGCTTGGCTGTGGCTGGCCGAGATCAGTGACGACCCAGAGGAAAAGCGCCAGTACCTGGAGTACGTCATCGGGGTGGAGCCCTGGGAGCCCAGGGCCAGGCGGGGGCTGGCCATCCTCAGGGGCGAACTCAGCCCAGAAGAGATCGTAGACCCCAACAAGATCGCGCCCCAGCAGCCTACCCAGCCGATGGACGTGCGCACCCGGCGGTTCGTCTGCCCCCAGTGCGGCGGCCGGCTGTCCTTCCTGTCCGAGGCCGAGGGGCTCTCCTGCCCCTACTGCGGCCATCGCGTAGGGCTGGCAGAGGCGCTGGGTGCGGCCGCCATCGAAGAGCAGGAGTTCGTGGTTGCCCTGGCGACGGCCAAGGGGCACACGCCCCCGGTGGCCACGCGGGCCTTCGACTGCTCGGGCTGCGGGGCCGCCTTCCTCCTGGCCCCATCGGTCCTATCGCTGTCGTGTCCGTACTGCGGTTCCTCCCACGTGGTGGAGGGGCAGCGGGACCTCATCGAGCCCCAGGGCATCGTGCCCATGCGCCTCAGCCAGGAGGAGGCCTGGGCGGCGATGATCGCCTGGCTCAAGCGCCAAGACCTAGTCAAGCGGGCTCGGCTGACTCAGCCCGCCGGGGTCTACCTGCCGGCGTGGACGTTCGACGTGGGCGGAGAAGTGAAATGGCGCGGCCAACGGGCCCGCAGCCGAAAAGACGGCTTGGAGATACGTTGGGACGGTGACGGCCTGAGCATTCGTGGCCCCTCATTCGAGGACGAGCGGCCCAAGACCGGGGGCACACCCGTGTTCTTCGACGATATCGTTGTTGTAGCCACCCATACCCTGCCGGCCGCCGTCATGGCCGAGGCCCAGGATTTCGAGCTGAGAGGCCTGCAACCCTTTGACCCCGGCTACCTGGCGGGCTGGCCGGCCGAGATCTATCAGGTCTCGGCTGCCGATGCCTCCATTGCCGCTCGCCAGGCGGCCTGGCGCCGAGCCCGAGAGGAGGTCCACGAGGAGCTGGAGGACGACTACTACCGGGGGAGCCTGCGTCTCAGCTCCCACGCGATGAGCATCTTGTCCTACAAGCTGATCCTGCTGCCCTTCTGGCTGGCCCGCTACCGCATCGATGAAATGGAGTACCACCTCGTGGTCAACGGGCAGACGGGCGCCGTGCGCGGCCAGACGCCACCGCCCACCGGGTGGCTGAGTCGCCTACTGGGAGGACTGCTGGGCTAGGGGGCCGCGGCCGTGAGGCGTGATACGTGACACGTGACACGTGAAGCGTGACGCACCCGCCTTGAGGAGTGCGAGCTACTAGGCGCACACTGGTGCGCCCAGGCCCCAGGCGCGCTGGGAGCCTCGATGTGTCGTCCGAGCGAAGGCGCAGCCAACCTAACCCCCAGCCCCCTTCCCTGCCAAGGAAGGGGGAGTCGGACTCCCCTCTCCTAGTAGGCTAGACCGTCATTTGGCGTGGCCAGATGTGCAGGCTGGGGGAGAGGTTCTCCGACACGGCCGCGATGAGTAGAAGGCGGTACGCCCGTTCAGCCCATCCGGCGTCGGCGAAGGCTGACGCCCGGCCGAAGGCCCAGCAGCCCCGACTTGAGTCGAGGGCTCCGTCGGAAGGGTAGATCCCTCGCTTCGCTCGGTATGACAAGGCAAGGGACGGAATGGCAAGGCACGACGGCGGTATGGCGGAGAGTCACGCGTCACGTGTCACTCGTCACGCTTCACCGTGGTCAACCGCTTCTATGCGCAGAATAGCCAGTCGCTAGTATAATTGGTGTCCACTGGGGCGGGATACCCCAGTGACTGTGCGTGTGTGAGCCCGCAGCGGCTTCCCCGGGCCAGCGTTGCCCGTGCCGGTGCTTGCACTCCTCTCTCCAGCCCCACGTGCGGATCTCCGCAGCTAGATCACCATAGGGAGGCATAGGGTGTCGGCCCACATGACTAACGGCAGTCTCAGCCCGTACGAGATAGCGCTCTCGCAGTTCGACGAGGCCTGTAGGCGCATGGACCTGAACGAGGGCGTGGTTGAGATGATGCGCTGTCCTAAGCGCGAACTCACGGTCAACTTCCCAGTGATGATGGACAGCGGCAGGATCAGGGTCTTCACCGGCTACCGAGTGCACCACTCGGCCGTCCGAGGACCCACGAAGGGCGGCATCCGCTATCACCCCGGGGTTACTCTGGACGAAGTGCGCGCCCTGGCCATGTGGATGACGTGGAAGTGCGCGGTGGTGAACATCCCCTATGGCGGGGCCAAAGGCGGCGTCATCGTGGACCCTCGCCAGCTCTCCATGCGCGAGCTCGAGCGCCTCACTCGCCGCTATGCCACCGAGATCAGCGTCTTCATGGGCCCCGACTCAGATATCCCCGCGCCGGACGTCAACACCACTCCTCAGACCATGGCCTGGATCATGGACACCTATTCCATGCACCAGGGCTACACCATCCCGGCCGTCGTCACCGGCAAGCCGGAGCTAGTGGGCGGTTCCGCCGGGCGGCCCAGCGCTACCGGTCGCAGCGTGCACTACTGCACCCTGCGCATGCTGGAGTGCCTGGGCCTGAAGGTGCGCGGGGCCCGGGTGGTGGTACAGGGCTTCGGCAACGTGGGCTCCTGGGCCGCGCGGCTGCTCAGCCAGGATGGATGCACGGTCGTGGGCATCTCCGATAGCCGTGGAGCCATCTACAACGAGGGAGGGCTCGACCCCATGGCCGTGCTGGAGCACAAGTCCCGCACGGGCAGCGTGGCCGATTTCCCTGAGGCGGAGAACATCACCGAGGATCAACTGCTGGCCCTGCCCTGTGAGGTGCTAGTTCCGGCCGCCCTGGAGATGGCCATCAAGGCCGAGCAGGCCCGCAAGGTCCAGGCCAGGCTCGTAGTTGAAGGCGCCAACGGCCCCACCACCCCGGATGCCGACCGGATACTCTGCGACCGGGGCATAGCAGTGGTGCCCGATATCCTGGCCAACAGCGGCGGCGTGGTGGTGTCGTACTTCGAATGGGTGCAGGACATCCAGCGCCTGTTCTGGACCGAGGGCGAGATCGAGCGGCGCCTAGAGGGGCTGCTGGACCGGGCCTTCGACGAGGTGCTGGCCGTGGCTAACGAGCACCAGGTTTCCATGCGCACCGCCGCCCTCATGTGCGCCGTGCGCCGGGTACACGATGCCACCCTGGTGCGCGGCATCTATCCCTAGAAGGTAGAGCCGAGCGATACGCTTCTGCTGGGCCGGGCCCCCGGGGGCCCGGCCACTTGTTCACCGCACCTGGGGGTCAAGCACGAGCGGCAGCCCCCTGTTTACCCCCGCCCCGCTCCGGTGTATCCTGGGCCCAGCGGTGAGTCGGCTCCGCGGCCACTCCCACTCCGGCCACTGAGAGGCCCGAAGAGGTTACCAGATGCAACACCAGGTGCTGGAACTGGATGGAGACTGGGCCCTGCGCTACTGCGACGCCGGCCAGGGCGAGGCCGCCGGCTGGCCTCAGTCCGGCGTCGAGGGCCCCGAGTCCTACCCGGCCGAGGTGCCAGGTGACGTCCACCTCGACTTGGCACGGGCCGGCGTAATCCCAGAGCCCCTAGAGGGTGAGAACGTCACCGAGCTGGGCTGGATGGAGGAGAAGGACTGGTGGTACTCCACCACCTTCACCCCTGAGGCAGACTTCATGGGAGACCGGATGGAGCTGGTCTTCCACGGGCTCGACACCTTCGCCGACGTGTGGCTCAACGGCGTACACCTGGGCAAGACCAGCAACGCTTTCATCTCCCACACCTTCGATGTGACCGGCCTGCTGCGGGAGAGCGAGAACCTCCTGGTAGTACGGGTGGACACCGGGCTGCGCTGGGCCAAGCAGCAGGAGATCCAGCGCTACTGTTGGCCCGGCGATGCCACCATGGCCGAGCGCATCTGGCTGCGCCGCGCTCAGTTCACGGGAGGCTGGGACTGGGGACCCCGGCTGCTCACCGTGGGCATCTGGCGCTCCGTCGAGCTTCACTCCTACCGGGGCCTGGCCCTGCGAGACGTGTGCCTCTCCGCCCGGCTCCTGGGCCAGGAGCGAGCCCTCATCCAGGCCCAGTACGAGATCCAGTCCCTGGCCGACTGCGACGTGCAGGCCATCATCGAGCTCTCCCTGGATGGCGAGGGGGGAACGTCCAAGCGGCTAGAGACCACCCTCGCCCCCGGGCCCAATCTGGTGCGCGACCTCATGGTGCTGGAGTGGCCCCGCCTGTGGTGGCCCAACGGCATGGGCGAGCAGTACCTCTACGACGTCCGCTGCACGGTGACGGTGGACGGGCAGGTCCTGGATGGGACCGAGTTCAGCTACGGCGTGCGCGAGGTCTCGCTCGCTCAGGAAGAGCTGGAGGGAGATGAGGGCCAGAGCTTCACGTTTCTGATCAACGGCGAGCCCCTCTTCTGCAAGGGCGCCGACTGGGTCCCCGCTGACTCCATCCCCGCCCGGATCACCCCGGAGAAGTACTGGGCCCTGGTGGAAGATGCGGCCGAGGCCAACTTCAACATGTTCCGGGTCTGGGGCGGGGGCATCTACGAGGACGATGCCTGGTGGGACGCTTGCGACAGCCTGGGGCTGCTGGTGTGGCAGGACTTCATGTTCGCCTGCTCTGCTATCCCCGACGATGACCCCGAGTTTGCCGCTCAACTGGAACACGAGGCTCGTCAGATCGTCCGGCGGCTGCGAAACCGCGCCAGCCTGGCGCTGTGGTGCGGCAACAACGAGAACCAGTGGATCGCCGGCCGCGTCGCTCCCCACACCAGCCACTGTGGCCGCCCCACGTATCACGAGATGCTGCCCCGTGTCTGCGCGGAGCTGGACCCCAGCCGCTACTACTGGCCCTCCAGCCCCTGGGGCGGGGTGGATCCCAACTCGGAGCGCCTGGGCGACCGCCACTCCTGGGATATCGCCCTCAATCCCGATCTGGACGTGCGCACGGGCTTCCGGGCCTATACCGCCGACCGGGCCAAGTTCATAAGCGAGTACGGCTTCCTTGCCCCACCGGTGGAGGCTTCTCTGCCCAAGTTCCTGCCCGAAGACCAGCTTCGGCTCGGCTCCCCGGCCTGGCAGCTGCACGAGAACACCTTCGACCGGGGCGTCGTCCGCCATGCCGTGCGACGCTACTTCGGGCGCGACCCCGAGAGCCT
>JBMNTK010000074.1:0-16512 GCA_050945695.1 Anaerolineae bacterium
CAGTTGCCCTACATTGACCGGATCACCTACCTGATCGTCGAGTCGGCGGAGATGATCCCCATGCGGATCGTCACCGGCGAGGTCAACCATCAGGCCTGGAGCACCGGTATCTCCAACTACACGCTGTACATGGAGAACCGCGAGGCTGGTGACTACAACGTCTACATCTGGAGCTACGGCGGCTCCGGCACGGCCATGCAGGTCAACCAGACCAAGATGCCCAGCGACAACCCGCGCGACCAGGAGATCGCTGAGCTTCTGCGCAACCGCGACTTCCGCGTCGGCCTGTCCAAGGCGCTGGACCGCGATGACATCAACCAGCTGGTCTACCAGGGTCTCTCCGATCCGGCCCTCGAGGTATACCCTGAGTCGGTGAAGAACGACCCGGAGATTCAGGATCTCTACACCTACGACGTGGACGCGGCCAATGCCCTGCTGGACAGCATCGGGCTGGACCAGCGGGATAGCGAGGGGATGCGGCTCCTGCCTAGCGGTGAGCAGCTCAACCTGATCATGATCGGCCACATCTCCTACGCCATCCACCGGGATGTGGCGGAAGTGGTCACCGAGTTCTGGCGGCAGGTCGGTGTCCGGTGCACGATGGACTGGATCCCCAACGAGACCTGGTGGCCGCGGGTGCAGGAGGGCGACTTCGACATCGTGGCCTACGAGGCGGACTACGCCAGCGGCAACGAGCACTATCTAACCTACCCGCGTTCCTTCTTCCCGGTGGAGACGAGCACTTACTGGGCGCCGCGGTGGGGCACCTACTACGCCACCAAGGGCCGGCAGGGGGATGAGCCCGACGTGCCCGATGCTCGTAGGCTCGTTGAGCTCTACGACCAGATCCTGGTGACGGTAGACGACGAGGAGCGGGCGGCGCTCGTGGAAGAGGCGTTCCGCATCTGCGCCAACAACCTCTGGCCCATCCATACCGTGGCCAACCGCCCCGAGCCGTGCATCGTCAAGAACGGCTTCATGAACGTCCCCGAGCAGGCCACGATGGCCTACCCGGTCTGGGGCGAGAAGACGACCAAGCCCGAGCAGTACTGGATCCAGCAGGCCTAGCCCTGCCCAGCTGCGTCGCACCCGAGCCCCCGCCAACCGGCGGGGGCTCTTTTTCGCCCAGACCACGCCGGGTAGGGCTCCGGGATGCCTCACCTTGGGGGAGCGGCCCTGAGGGGAGTACGGCTTCACGTTGGCCCGTTGCAATCAGGGGCGTGACAGTATGCTCCCGTGAGTATAGACGGGTGTTGATAGGGCCGGTTAAGTTCCGTATAATTGGGGTGGCCTTGGCCAAACTCCTGCACTATCCGCCGGACGGTGTCGGTGTGCCGGGGGGCGGACCGATCACCGAGAGGCGGGTCCCGCGCTGATTCGATGCCGGTGGGCGCGTGTTGGCGCATTGGGGTGCTGGAAGCAGTTCGACGGCAAGACGGCCCCTGGACGTGCGGTTGGTGCACTCTCAGGTGTCGGACCTAGTATCAGGGAAAGGAGGTGCAGCGACCTACCACAGGGGCAAGAGAACCGTCCCGTAGCGACATCGGATACCGTGCTTGCAGTCGTCTTCACGACGGAGTCTTGACGAGGAGGAAATTGATGTCTGTTCAGGTCACGCGTCGCCGCTTCATCGAGTTCTCTGGGCTGGCCACCTCTGCCGCGGCTTTGGCTGCCTGCGGCGGTACTAGCGCCCCAGAAGCCACCCAGGCACCCGCGGCTGCAGAGCCCACGACCGCCCCAGAGGCTACCAAGGCTCCCGAAGCTACCACCGCCCCGGCTGAGGCTGCTGCCCCCACCTCGAAGTACAAGGAAGCCCCCATGCTGGCCGAGCTGGTGGCCGCTGGGAAGCTGCCTCCGGTCGAGGAGCGCCTCCCCAAGAACCCCATGGTCATCGTCCCTCACAAGCAGGTCGGCACCTACGGTGGCACCTGGTTCCGCGCCGGCACCAACCCGGGCCCCATCGGCTCCCGCGCCGGTGCTGAAGGCCTGACTATCTACGACTGGGATGCCCGGACCCTCATCCCCAACGTTGCCGAGCGCTGGGAGATCAGCGACGACGGCAAGGAGTTCACCTTCTACCTGCGCGAGGGCATGCGCTGGTCCGACGGTGAGCCCTTCACCGCCGACGACGTCATGTTCTGGTACGAGGACGTGCTCCTCAACGACGAGCTCACCCCCTCCAAGCCCAAGTGGCTCATGCCCGGCGGCGAGCTGGTCAAGGTCGAGAAGGTTGACGACTACACCGTCAAGTTCACCTTCGCCACGGCCTACGGTATCTTCCTCGATCAGTGCGCCTTCAACGGTACCGGCTTCGTGGGCTATGCCAAGCACTACTTCAGCCAGTACCATCCGAAGTACGCGGACGAGGCCGAGCTTCAAGCCGCGGTAAAGGAGCGTGGCTTCGAGGAGTGGTACCAGCTCTTCGGTGCCCAGAATGACTTCCAGCGCAACCCCGATCTGCCTGTGCTGCGCCCCTGGAAGATCAACAGCCGTGACTGGACCACCACCGCCACCGCCGAACGCAACCCCTTCTACTGGAAGGTGGACACCGAGGGCAACCAGCTTCCCTACATCGACAACCAGACCTACCTCATTGTCGAGTCGGCCGAGATGGTCCCCATGAAGATCGTGACTGGCGAAGTCAATCACATGTCCATGGGCACCAGCATCTTCAACTACACCCTCTACATGGAAGGCCGGGAAGCGGGCGACTACCAGGTCACCATCTGGAACTACGGTTCCTCCGGCACCGCCATGCACATCAACCAGACCCGTCGGGTCGAAGAGGGCGATGCGGCCGGCCAGGAACTGCGTGAACTTCTGCGCAACCGTGACTTCCGCGTAGCCTTCTCCAAGGCCCTCGACCGTGACGACATCAACGAGCTCGTCTACGTCGGCTTGGCCGATCCGGCCATCGACATGTTCCCCGAGTCCGTCAAGAGCGACCCCGAGGTGCAGGCGCTCCTCAGCTACGACCCCGATGCCGCTAACGCCGGGTTCGACGCTCTGGGCCTGACCGAGCGGGACAGCGAGGGATTCCGTCTCCTGCCCAGCGGCGCGCCGCTGAACCTGATCATGATCGGCCACGTGTCCTACGGTATCCACCGGGACGTGGCGGAAGTGGTCACCGGCTACCTGCGCGAGGTGGGCATCCGTGCCACCATGGACTGGATCGCCAACGAAGTCTGGTGGCCGCGGGTGCAGGATGGTGACTTCGACATCGTGGCCTACGAGGCCGACTACACCACCCCCAACCTGTACTGGCTCACCTACCCGCGTTCGATCTTCCCGGTCGAGCCGAGCACCTACTGGGCGCCGCGGTGGGGTACCTACTTCTCCACCGACGGACGCGAGGGCGAGGAGCCGGACATCGAAGACGCCAAGAAGTTGGTCGGGATGTACGAGCAGGCGCTCGTCACGGTGGACGACGCGGACCGTGCTGCCATCATGGACGAGGCGTTCCGCATCATCGCCCTCAACCTGTGGCCGGTGCACACCGTGGGCAGCCGTCCCGAGCCTTGCATCGTCAAGAACAACTTCAAGAACGTGCCCGAGTACGGCATGATGGCCTGGCCGGTCTACGGCGAGCGCACCACGTTCCCCGAGCAGTTCTACATCGAGCAGTAGTAGGCCGTAGCCAGCACGACGAGAGCCCCCGCCGACCGGCGGGGGCTCTTCCTGTTCCTGTGCTGCCCTTGGCACCGACCCGACACCACGCGCGACTGCCCTACAACGCCCTCACCGAGCCGAGGTACTTCCCCAGACAGACTGTTAAGGCATTGATAGATGGGATCAGATCCGGTATGATAAGAGATGCCCATAGCCCATTTGCGGCTATGGGCCCGACGGAGCCGTTTGCACGAGGTGCCGACCCTGCCGTGGTGCCGGCCCGATCTTGCGGACGGTGTCTGCGCCAGATATCCTACTGGTACACTATCAATTAGGTCCTGGTGCCTATCCGGCCTAGCCGGTGCGAAAGGAGGTGCGGCAGGCTTGCGCACGGGCCAGTGACTGGCCTATTGAAGACATCGGTGTCGTTTCTACATTGGTCTTCACGACGAAGTCCTGACGAGGAGGAAAGTGATGTCTGTCCAGCTGACGCGACGACGCTTCATTGAGTTCTCCGGGCTTGCCGCCACCGCCGCAACTATGGCAGCGTGCGGCGCCGCCACGCCGGCTCCAGCCGCTACCACTGCCCCGGAGGCCACCACTGCACCGGAAGCGACTACCGCCCCGGAGGCCACCACTGCACCGGAAGCGACTACCGCCCCGGAAGCTACCACTGCTCCGGCAACTACCGCGCCCGCCACTGCTTCGCGGTTCAAGGAATCCCCCATGCTGGCCGAGTTGGTGGCCGCTGGGAAGCTGCCTCCGGTCGAGGAGCGCCTCCCTCAGAACCCGAAGGTCATCCCCGTCTTCAACCAGATCGGCAAGCACGGCGGCACCTGGAACCGCACCGATGTGGACGCCGGCTCCATCGGCCACCATCACGGTGCTGAGGGCCTGCTGCGCTACGGCCCCGGCCCTGAGTACGAGCTCGAGCCCAACCTAGCCGAGAGCTACGAGATCAGCGAGGACGGTAAGGTCTACACCTTCCATCTGCGCCAGGGCGTGCGTTGGTCCGACGGTGAGCCCTTCACCGCCGACGACATCATGTTCTGGTACGAGGATGTCCTCCTGAACGATGAGCTCTCGCCCGCCAAGCCCAAGTGGCTGAGCCCCGGCGGTGAGCTGGTGAAGGTCGAGAAGATCGACGACTACACCGTCACCTTCACGTTCGCTGTGCCGTACGGTCTCTTCCGGGACCAGCTGGCTTTCAACGGCACCAGCATCGTCTCCTATCCCAAGCACTACATGAGCCAGTTCCACGTGAACTATGCCGATGCCGACGAGCTGGCTCAGATGGTCAAGGACGCCGGTTTCGAGCAGTGGTTCCAGCTCTTCGGCGCCAGGCCCAACCGTCAGCGCAACCCGGACTACCCCACCCTGTCGCCTTGGGTGATCACCAGCGACGACTGGACCACGGTAGCCACCGCCCAGCGCAACCCGTACTACTGGGAAGTGGACGAAGAGGGCAACCAGCTGCCTTACTTCGATCGGGTGCAGTGGCACATCGTCCAGTCCGCTGACATGATCCCGATGCGGATCGTGACCGGCGAAGTGGACATGCAGGCCTGGAGCACCGGTATCTCCAACTACACCCTGTACATGGAGAGCCGTGAGCAGGGCGGGTTCGACGTCCGTATCTGGGACTACGGCGGATCAGGCACTTCCATCCACGTCAACCAGGCCAAGCGGGTTGACCCGAGCGATGCCGTGGCGGTCGAGGTGAGGAGCCTCCTCAAGAACCGGGACTTCCGCGTTGCCCTGTCCAAGGCCATCGATCGGGACGACATCAACCAGCTGGTCTACATGGGCCTCTCCAGCCCGGCCATCGAGGTCTATCCTGAGTCGGTCAAGAGCGACCCTGTGATTCAGGACTACTACACCTACGATGTGGACGCGGCCAACGCCATCCTGGATGAGCTGGGAATGACCGAGCGCGACAGCGAAGGCATGCGCCTCACCCCTGAGGGCAACCGCCTCGACCTGACCATCATCGGTCTGCCCATGTACGCCATCCACCAGGACGTCGCCGAGGTGATCGTCGAGTTCTGGCGGCAGATCGGCATCCGCGCCAACATGGACTGGATCGCCATCGAGCTGTGGTGGCCTCGGGTCCAGGAAGGCGACTACGACATCGCCGCCTACGAGTCCGACTACTCCTCGGGCAACACCTACCGTCTGACCTACCCGCGGGCCTTCTTCCCGGTGGAGCCGAGCACCTACTGGGCCGGCGCCTGGGGTACCTGGTACGCCTATGGCGGCACCCAGGGCGAGGAGCCGGACGATCCCGATGGCAAGAGGCTTCAGGATCTCTACGACCAGGTGGTGCAGGTGGTCGACGAGGACGAGAAGAACGCCATCATGGAGGAAGTCTTCGGCATCGTGGCCAAGAACCTGTGGCCTATCCACACGGTGGGCAACCGGCCCGAGCCGTGCATCGTCAAGCACAACGTCACCAACGTGCCGGAGAACGGCACCTGCTGGTGGCCGGTGTACGGGCAGCGGACCACGCGTCCGGAGCAGTATTCCTTCACCGACATATAAACCGCCAACGACCCAACGTCGCGAGGGTCTCCCTATCCGGGAGACCCTCGCCTTATGTGGCGGAACCGACATCTGGAGGATAGATGGATTTCGCGGCCCATAATGAGGAAGTTCGCCAGGTACGGCAGGCCTACGAGGCCAGGCAACCCATCCGGGTGCCGGTAGAGTTCAACCTGAGCATGCGCTACTTCATCGCCAACCCGGCGGTCAACGTCAAGGGGGTCACTTGGAGGGACTTCTCCGAAGACCCGGAAGTGATGTTTGACATGTACATGCGCCGCCATCACTTCGTGCGCTACAACGTGGTGGCGGACTGGGAGATGGGACCGCCGGAGAAGGAGTGGCCAGGGCCGCACGTGGACTTCCAGAACATCTATGAGGCGGTCTGGCTGGGCTGTGAGTGGCACTACATCGAGGATGGGGACAGCCCTCCGGATGTGTGGCCCATCTTCAAGGAGCACAAGGAGCGCCTCTACGACACCGAGATCCCAGACCCCTTGCACGGGGGGCTGATGGGGCGGGCGCTAGAGTTCTACGAGTACATGGACGAGCGGCGCAAGAACTTCGAGATGGAGGGGAAGCCGGTGGGCAAGCCCTCCGCCCCTTCCGGCACGGATGGGCTCTTCACCCTGGCCTGTGCCCTGCGGGGGCCCACGGAAGTGTGCCTGGACATGTACGAGGACGAGAACTACTACCACGACCTCATGGACTTCGTGATGCGGGCCGTGCGCGCCCGGGTGAGGGCCTGGCGGGAGTACCTGGGCCAGCCCATGCAGCCCCAGAGCGTGGGCTTTGCTGATGACAGCATCGAGCTGCTTTCCCCGGAGACCTACCGCCGGATGGTGCTGCCCTATCACAAGCAGTTCTTCGAGGAGTTCTCGCAAGGGGGGCCCAACAGCATCCATCTGTGCGGGCGGGCCAGCCAGCACTTCAAGACCCTGCGGGATGAGCTCAACATCCAGGCCTTCGATACCGGCTTCCCTACCGACCTGGGGGCCTGCCGGCGGGAGCTAGGGCCGGATGTGCAGCTTCGGGGGAACATCCATCCCGAGCTGCTGCGCCAGGGGCCGGCCGAAGCCATCCGGGAAGCGGTGCGGGAGTTGTGCGCCTCGGGCGTGATGGAAGGGGGCCGGTTCATCATGTGCGAGGGCAACAACGTGGCTCCGCACACCCCCCTGGAGAACATGCGCGTCATGTACGAGGCGGGCAAGGAGTTCGGCCGCTACCGGTAGGGGGGAGGCCACAGAGACACAGAGGCACAGAGAAGGGAGTGTAAGGCACCACGTGCTCCCTCTCCTTCAGTTCTCTGTGTCTCCGTGCCTCTGTGGCCAATCTGGGAGGCACATGGACTCAAGACGTATCGCTATCACCTGCCCGGAGGAGCGGCTCGAGCAGAACGCGGCCATCCGGGAACGGCTGCGCGCCTGTCAGGAGTTCCGCGTCGCCGACCGAGTGCCGGTGGTGTTCTCGCTCGGGTTCCGCTTCCTGCGGGAAGCGCGGGGTGCTCCCATCGGGGACTACTTCCAGAACCCTCGCACCCAGCTCGAGCAGCAGCTGCTCAACCACAAGTGGGTGGTTGAGCACATGATGGACGACCGGGTGACCGACCTCGGCAGGGTGGTGGTGAGCCCCGACCTGCAAGACGTCCGTGGCGGCTACTTCCCCATCCGCACTGTGTGGACGGAAGGCGTAGGGCCCATGGCGGCTCCGCTCCTGGAGCGGCCAGAGGACGTAGAGGCTCTGGAGGTACCCCCACCTACGGCCAACCTCTACGGCCTGCGGATCGAGTGGTACCACGCCATGCGAGACATGGCCGGCGAGTACGAGGTCACCTTGAACGGCCGGCCACTGGAGGTGTGCCCCACGGTGAGCGGGCTCGGTGGCCCCTTCCCCGATGCTTACGCCCTGGCCCGGGAGCGCATCTTCTACTGGGTGCATGAGGCCCCGGAAGCGGTGCACCGGCTCATGGACAAGGTGACGGAGGCGTTCATCGCCTATCACCGCTACACCCGGCAACTGACCGGCGCCCCCATGGCGAACCTGAGCATGGGATGCGATGCGGCGGAGATGCTCTCGCCGGGCATGTTCCGGGAGTTCGTGCTGCCCTACTACGTGCGCTGCTATGAGGCCTTCCCCGGTACGAGGGGGCTCCACATGTGTGGGCGCATAGACCACCTGATCCCGCTGCTGGCCGACGAGATGCAGATCACGCATCTCAACGGCTTCGGCTTCGTCACCGACCCGCAGCGCCTGGCGGAGGTCATGGGCGGACGGGTGGTCATGTCGGGCGGGATCAGCCCGACGCTGCTGCTACAGGGCACACCGGAGCAGGTGAAGGCCGAGTGTCGGCGCTACCTGGAGGTCTTTGCTCCGGTGGGCGGCTACATACTGCAGGATGGCAACAACGTGGCCCCCGGCACCCCCCTGGCCAACCTGGCGGCCATGGTGGAGGCGGCGGGGGATTAGCCACTGAGGCACGGAGACACAGAGACTTCTGAGGCCCTCACTGGCGCCATATGGCAAAGCCAAATGGCGGTCACCCTCTCCCTCACGTGGGAGAGGGCGTGTGGCTGGGGGTTAGGTAAGCATTCTCTTGGGAGGACGGTTTGGCGGATAAGGAGTTGTTCCTGGCGGCGTTTCGGGGTGAGGCGACGAAGCGCCCGCCGGCTTGGGAGCAGGCGTTCTCTTCGGACGTAGCCGGAGAGATCCTGGGGCGTCAGGCTCACACTGGCGCCATGCTGCTGCACTACCATGAGGCTCTGGCCTCGGTGAAGGGCGAGGCCGCTCGGGCGGAGTTCCTGGCCCAGATGGAGGATGACACCTTCGAGCTGGCCCGGCAGCTGCGCTGGTCAGCGGTGAGCTACCCCTGGCTGCGTGGCACGCCCACCCGGCAAGTAGACGAGTACACTTTCGTGTACGGCGACGAGAGCACCGACGACTGGACGGTCTACCGCTTCGATCCCCAAGCCTTCACCTATGGCCCGGTGCAGTACGGCCGCCCGCCCGTCTGGCGCGGCGTGGAGGAGATCGCGGCCAAGGTGAAGGACGCCTGGGAGGCGGCCGAGAACTGGGAAGCAGATGGCCGGCCGGACATGGAAGACCGTGTGCGCCGGTGGGTCACCCGCTGTGGCGACGAGTTCGACTACGTGGGTGGCGCCGCGGGGTTGTCGGTCCCCCTCAACGAGGAGTGGATGATCGCCTGCATTGAAGCCCCTGCCCTGGTGGCCGAGTACCTGGACGCTCAGGTAGCCGCGGGGGTGAGACAGCTCGATACGCTGGCTGCCCTTGGGGTGCGCTATGCCAACGGCGGCGGTGACCTGGCCAGCAAGGGCGGTCCCCTCTATGGGCCGCGCTTCTTCCGGGACGTGGTGATGCCGCGCTACAAGCGGCTGGTGGAACATGCCCGCTCCCTGGGGATCTACTACATCTTCCGCAGTGACGGCGACCTGTGGTCCATCACCGACATGCTCTTCACCGAGGAGGGGGCAGCAGCGCCGGCCTTCAACGAGATAGACTACGATTCCGGCATGGACATCCCCACCCTTCAGGCCCGCTATCCAGGGCTGACGTGCGTGGGCAACGTTCCCTGCCCGCTGCTACAGGGTGGGACAGAGGAGGAAGTGCGAGCCTTCGTCCGCGACCTCAAGGAACGGGTGCTACCCCACGGCCGATGGGTGGTGGCCTCGGCCAATAGCGTGATTGCCGGCACGCCGGCCCGGAACGTCATCGCGATGCTGGAGGAGGCAGGGGTGCTCTAGGGCCCCCGGACAAGCGCATGGCTAACAAGGACCTGTTTCTGGCCGCATTCCGCGGCGAGGCGACCCAGCGGCCCCCGGCCTGGGACCAGGGCGTTGCCCCGGACGTAGCCTCGGAGGTGTTGGGGCGTCCGGCTCTGGCCGGCACCATCGTGATGCACTACCTGGAGGCGGTGGCCTGGATGAAGGGAGAGTCCGCCTACGAGGAGTTCATGGCCCAGACCGAGGAGGATCGGGTGGCGTTTGCCCGGGCCATGAACTGGTCGGCCATCAACTACCCCTGGCTGCGCGGCCGGCCCAGCCGCCAGATTGACGAGTACACCTTCCAGTATGGCAACGACGATGACTGGGTGGTGTACCGCTACGACCCTCAGGTGGGTACCTATGGCCCGGTCTCCTACTCGCGCCCGCGCCAGTGGCAGGATGAGGAGGCCATTCGCGCCCAGGTGGACAGAGCCTGGGAGTCGGTCAAGCGCTGGCCGGAGACGGGTCCGCAGGTGCTGGCGGAGCGCACACGCAGGTGGATGGCGCTGGCCGGAGACGAGTTCGAGTACGTGAGCGGTGGCGCGGGCATGGCCGTCCCTCTCAACGAGGAGTGGATGATAGCCTGCGCTCTGGTGCCGGACCTGGTGGCCGAGTACCTGGATGCGCAGGTTGAGATGGGCCTCATGAGCCTGGAGGTGCTGGCCGCCGAGGGAGTGAAGGTCATCAACGGCGGCGGGGACCTGGCCAGCAAGAATGGCCCCCTCTATGGGCCACGCTTCTTTCGGGACATAGTGTGCCCGCGCTACAAGCGGATAGTGGACCGCTGCCGGGAGCTGGGCCTCTACTACATCTTCCGCAGCGACGGTGACCTCTGGTCCATCACCGATCTGCTCTTCACGGAGGAGGGAGCGGCCGCCCCGGGGTTTGGCGAGATAGACCACGATTCCGGGATGAAGATCCCCGCGTTGCAGGCCCGCTACCCGCACCTGACCTGTGTGGGCAACGTCCCCTGTGGCCTGCTGCGCAACGGCACGGAAGGGGAGGTGCGGGCGTTCGTGCGAGACCTAAGGGAGCAGGTCCTGCCGCATGGCCGGTGGGTCGTGGCCGCGGCCAATGCCGTGCTTCCAGGTACCCCGGCACGCAACTACATCGCCATGCAGGAGGAGGCCGGGGTCCTCTAGACCCAGCCAGCGGGGGGAGGGAACGCTGAGGGCATCGCTGCCACGGGGAAGGGCAGCCGGTGCCCTCAGCGTTCCCTTTTTGCGCCCGGCGGCGATATACTGGGCTCCGCGATTGAGTGCGTTTGTGAGGGGGCACATGATCAAACGAGTAGCTGTCCTTACCAGTGGTGGCGACGCACCGGGGATGAACGCGGCCATCCGGGCGGTGGTGCGCTCCGGGATAGACAAGGGCTGGCAGATGTTCGGGGTGCGCCAGGGATATGCGGGGCTGATCGCCGGCAACATATTCCCCCTGGGGGAGCGCAGTGTCGGTGGCATCATGCAGCTGGGCGGCACGGTGCTGGGTACGGCTCGCTCGCCCGAGTTTCGCACCGAGGAGGGACGATGCCGCGCCCTGCGCAGCCTCAACCAGCATGACATAGATGCGCTGGTAGTGATCGGGGGGAGCGGGTCACAGCAGGGTGCCTATGCCTTCTCGCAGATGGGCTTCCCGGTGGTGGGCGTGGCTTCCACCATTGACAACGACCTCTACGGCTCCGACATAACCATCGGGGTGGATACTGCCCTGAACATCGCTCTCGAGGCCATTGACCGGCTGAAAGTCACGGCCTCCAGCCTGGAGCGGGCCTTCCTGGTCGAGGTGATGGGGCGAGACTGCGGGTACCTGGCCCTGATGGCGGGCATTGCTGGGGGCGCGGAGGCCATCTGCATACCCGAGATCGAGTCCAGCCCGGACGAAGTGGCCGCGATCCTGGGCGATGCCTACCGGCGCGGCAAGCCCCATGCCATAGTGGTGGTGGCGGAAGGGGCCCAGCATGGCGCTCAGGAGTTGGCGCAGCACTTCGCCGAGCACGCCGAGGAGATCGGCTTCCAGCTGCGGGTGACCATACTCGGCCACGTCCAGCGGGGCGGGGCTCCCACCGCCGCCGACCGGCTGCTTGCCACCTGGCTGGGCTCGGCCGCCACGCAGTACCTGGCGGATGGGCACTACGGGGTGCTGGCCGGCCAGATAGACGGCAAGGTAACGGCGACCCCTCTGGCGGAGGTGGTCAGCCATCACAAGGAGCTGGACCTCAGCCTGCTGGACATAGCGGGCGTGATGGCCCGCTAGGACTGAGAAGGACGCCTACATGATCTATGACTTCGATACACCCGTTGACCGCCGCGCTTCGGACAGCGTGAAGTGGGGGACGTGCCCCCCGGGCGTGTTGCCCCTGCCGGTGGCGGATATGGACTTCGTATCGCCTGAGCCGGTGATCCGAGCGCTGCGAGAGCGGGTGGAGCATGGCGTCTTCGGGTATGGATGCGAGCCGCCGGGCCTGCGCGATGCCATCCGGGAGCGGCTGTGGCGCATGTACGGGTGGGGAATCCGCCCCGAGGCCCTGGTCTTCCTGCCCGGGGTGGTGTCTGGGTTCAACCTGGCCTGCCGAGCCCTGGCCCCGGAGGCCGGGGGAGTGCTGGTCCAGCCGCCTGTCTACGGTCCCATCCTGAGTGCGCCGGGCAACCACGGCCTGCGCCGGGTGGACGCGCCCCTCACCCGCGGTGTTGATGGCCGCTACGGGGTAGACTGGGACGCCTTCGAAGCAGCAGCGGCCGAGGCGGGGATGTTGCTCCTGTGCAGTCCCCACAACCCGGTGGGGCGGGTCTTCACCCGGGAGGAACTGGAGCAGATGGCACAGGTCTGCCTGCGGCACGATCTGGTCATTTGCTCCGACGAGATCCACTCCGACCTCGTCTACAGGGGGGCCACGCACATCCCCATCGCCTCCCTCGATCCTGAGGTCAGCCGACGCACCATCACCCTCATGGCGCCGAGCAAAACCTTCAACATCCCCGGGCTCGACTGTGCCTTTGCCGTCATCGAAGACGAGACCCTTCGGAGGCGGTTCCAGTCGGCCCGATCGGGGTTAGTGGGTAGCCCCAACATCATGGGCTTTACCGCTGCCCTGGCTGCCTACCGCGAGGGGCAGGGATGGCTGGACCAGGTCCTTGCCTACCTGGAGGCCAATCGGGACTTCCTGGCCTCGTGGGTGGCGGACGTACCTGGGATCACCATGTCTCCGGTGGAAGGCACCATGCTGGCCTGGCTGGACTGCCGGGAGCTGAGGCTGCCGACTGGGCCGGCCCAGTTCTTCCTGGAAGAGGCGCGGGTGGGCCTGAGTGACGGGGCGGCGTTCGGCGCCGAGGGGGAGGGGTTCGTGCGCCTGAACTTCGCCTGTGCCCGGGTGGTGCTGAAGGAAGCGCTGGGCAGGATGGCGGAGGCGCTGGAGAAGGCCGTACCGCAGGCTTCGATGTGAGGCCTACGGTACGGCTCGTGAGCTTGCTAGAGCGGGCTTAGAGCTGGGCCACTTCCACCGGGCGGTTGAGCTCGGCCGAACGCCAGGCAGCTTCGGTCAGTTCGATCACCCGCAGGCCACACTCGGCCGGCACTTGTACTTCTTCCTCGCCCAAGATAGCCCGCACGAAGTTCAGGTCCGGGTCGGCCTCGGCCTCACCCAGGGAGGGGCGCTCGGGCTGGCTACCCACCATGTGTTGCTGTAGCCCGCCGACGTTGTCGTACATCACGCTGCCCTCGCTGCCGTAGATGCCGAACATCTCCCAGTAGCCGGGCGTGCTGCCCAGGACGGTGACGTTTCCGATGGCCCCGTTATCGAAGCGCACCGTGATGGCGCTGTCCACATCCACGTCGAGGTGGAAGTTGTTGATCTGGGCGAAGACCTCTTTGGCCGCCAGCCCGGTGCACCAGAGCATCATGTCCACCACGTGGCTGCCCGAGTCGTTGAGCTGGCCCCCGCAGGACAGCTTAGCGTTCTGGCGCCAGGTGCCGGCGCTGTTTCGCATCCAGTTCTGGGTGAGGATGAGGGCCACCGTGTTGATGTCACCCAGCTTGCCACCCACAGCCATATCTCGCATGTAGCGGTAGGCGGGGACGAAGTGGCGCTGGTAGGAGATCATGAGCACCTTGCCCGTCTCATCGCGCTTGGCGATGACCTTGTGAGCTTCGGCTACGGTAGACGTGAGAGGCTTCTCGCACAGCACATGCTTGCCCGCATCCAGGGAGTCGAGGATCTGCTGGGGGTGGAAGCAGTGTGGCGAGTGGATCTCCACGGCGTCGAGCTCTAGCTTGTCCAGCATCTCGCGATAGTCGGAGAAGGTAGGGACGTCAGCTAGCTCAGGGCGGGCGCTGATGAGTTTGGCCAGGCTCTGCTCGCTGGGGTCGGCCAGGCCTACAACTTGGGCCAGGCCGCTCTGGTGCAGGCGCATGGCGTGCCCGCGGGCGATGTTGCCAGCGCCGATGAAACCGATCCGGATCTTGTCGGACATCTTTCCTCCGCTGGTGCGGTTGTGGCTGCCTGAGAGCTTATGCACCCGGTTGGGCTGCGGTGTCAAGAACCGGAAGACCTCGACTCCGAGATGAGTACAGAACCGCCTCACTCCCCCGCTGACGGGGCCCGCCGGCGCATCTTGACACTGCCGCCGGCCCCAACCTAGGATTAGCTGTTCGATAAGGTTTTTCCCATAGGGGAGACAGACTTGCCCGTGACCCATCCCGATGTGGGCATGGTCGTGCCCACGTGGTACCCGGCCGACGCCGAAGAGACGCTGGTTACGTCCCTGCTGGAGCGGACCCTGGCCGGGGTCGAGCGTTATTGCCGGGCGGAGCTGGTAGCGGTCGTGCTGGACGGCCAGCCGCGCTGGCAAGAGACCGTGCGGCAGGCCGCCGAGAGCCGAGGCTTCCGCTACCTGTACCTGCCGGTGAACCAGGGCAAAGGCGGAGCCGTGGCCGCCGGCATCAAGGCCCTGCAAGAGCAGGACCCGGCGTTCATCGTTACCCGCGACAGCGACGGCGACCACCGCCTAGAGGACATGCCCTCACTGCTTGCATTGGCCCGTCAGATGCAGGAGGAGACGGGCGCGGACGCGATCATCGTCTCCGGTGGCCGGCCGGACCGGGCCCGGCCCCTGGGGCTGGAGCGGGCCGAGTACGAGCTGATCACCGACCGGGTGCTCTGGCAGGCGCTACAGTTTCACGCCGCCCGCCAGGGCCGGCAGCTTAGCAGCATCTACTTCGCTGCCTTCGGCGACTGCCCCGACATCCAGAGTGGCTACAAGGTCTACTCGCGGGCGGCAGCGCGCACCGCGGCTGCCACTCTGGGTGCTGCCTCTGGGAGCGAGGGGCTTGCCCGCTGCGGGGTGGAGACCATCCCAGCGGTGGAGGTGCTGGCGGACGGCGGGCAGATCGGGGTGGCCGTGCGCCGCACCTACCAGGAGCAGCCGGTCTCCGGATACCGGGGGGTGGACGCCCTGCGGATGTACGCCGAACCGCTGGCCTGGGCGCTGCGCCGGCTGGAGGTGCCTGGGGAGGCGGCCGCCGCCATATTGGATGGGGCCCTCCTGCGCTCGGCGCTGGCCTTCGACTACAGCCGCCGGGATCAGCTTCTGGCAGTCAGAGACCGCGTTCTGGGGGCACTTGGCTTCTCCGCCCCGCTGAACTGGGGGGCGAGGTTCGTCTAGTGGAGACTCTGATCGCCGAGCGGCTGCCTCTGTTCTGGCGCATGATGGCCGTGGTCGCGGTGGTCACGGCCCTGCTGACCTGGCGTTACCTTTGGCTTCTGGGACAGGGTCACGCTGGCAAGCCGGGGCAGCGGGCCGGGGTGCGGGGCGTGCTGCGAGCCCTAACTCGCCCGCCCGCCGGCGGATGGCGCGCCCTGGGCCGGCACGTGCTCGCCGACGGGCTCCTGCACCGGCGGCTGTGGCAGACCGACCGGCGCCGGTGGATGGCCCACCAGTCTATGCTGGGTGGCTTCGTCGGCCTGGCTTTTCTCAGCTTCCTCGCGGCCATGTCTGACCATGTCTTCCGGCCCCTCGGGATAGACCCGCCGGCCATTGCTGCCCTGCGCGACATGGACCAGCCCTTCCTGGCGGCACTGCACGATGCCCTGGGGCTGGTGGTGCTGGTCGGTGGGGCCATGGTGGGGCTGCGCCGGGCCATATCCTTGGATGATCACCTGCCTCGCAGCGCCCCCGACGCGGTGGTGGTGGGCCTCATCCTGTTCGTGACCCTGAGCGGATACCCCGTGGAGTCCCTGAGGCTGCTCATGGAGCAGGTCCCGCCCGAGGTGGCCCGCTACTCCTTTGCCGGCTGGCCCCTGGCGCGCTTGCTTAGCCGGTTGAGCCTGAACTGGGCAGTCTGGCATTTCTGGACTTTCCAGGTGCACGTGGTGGCCTGTGTGGCTCTCTTCCTCTACTTCCCCTTCAGCAAGATGCTGCACGTGTTCGTCTCGCCCGTCGTGGCGGGGCTGGGTGCGGCTGAGATCGAGCCCTCGCAATGAGCAGGCTAGACTTCGGCCTCCTGTCCCTGCGCGATCTGCTGAGCCTGGACGCCTGCACCCGTTGCGGGGAGTGCGTGCCCGTCTGCCCGGTGCTTTCAGCGGGCGAGG
>JBMNTK010000075.1:0-16295 GCA_050945695.1 Anaerolineae bacterium
GCCCCTACAGGAATCATTGCATGCGGTGCCTGCCCGGGGGGCGCCGGTGTTACCGGGGTAGGGGCGGTGCGGAGGGCTTCAGCCCGGAGCCCCGCCCGGGTCATCACCAACCCAACGTGTTCCCCGGTGGCGAAGGACGGGCGGGGCTCCGCCGGGCGAAGAGATGCCCGGCTTCGCACCGCCCCTACACCCATGATCGCGTCCGGCGCTTGCCGGGAACCATGCCCCAGCCAGCCGAAGGGCCGGCTTAGCCTAGGTAGCCGGGGGGGTTCAGCCCCCGGCGACAGAGCGCCCGCGGCCTGCGGGTGCCCCAATGCAAAAGGCCCAGGACCAATGGTCCTGGGCCTTCGTTACTCTCTGGAATCCGCCTACTCCCTGACCGGAAGCGCCCTCACCACCACCCGATGGGTGTTGTTGTTGTACGGCCAGCAAGTCACCAGAGTGACCATCTCCTGACCCGTCGAGGCGATCCACTGGCCGTTCTGCCGCCTCACCTCCATGGGCATCCCCTTCTCCGGCAGGACCATCGTCTCGGTTACCTGGTAGACGAACTCCCTGTCCCCGGCAAACACGGAGAGACGGTCGCCCACCTGGAGGTGCACAAGGTCTCGGAAGACCTCTCCGGCGATATTGTGGTGGCCGGTGATGACCATATTGTCCGGCTCACCCGGGCGAGCGGAGGTGCGGTGCCAGCTGGCCGCGAAGTCAGCCACATCCCACACCATCAGCAGGATTCCGTCCACCGTCTCCTCGTGCCACCCGACCTCCACCACCGGGGTGTCCAAGTTGATGGCCGGGATGACCAGGCGGGTGGGAGGTGCCGGCTCAGGGGTGGCGGTGGGCGTAGGCTCAGGAGTGGGTGTCGGGGGCTCAGCGGTAGGCGTTGCCACTATGAGCTGCATGAATGGCGTTGGGGTCTCGTTAGGCTCTGGAGTCGGGGTATCGGTCGGCGCTGTGGTGGCGGCGGCACTGACGGGGGCATAGCCGCCGGTACTCTCGGCCACGAGAGGGTTGGCCCGGGCGGAGGCTCCGCCTATGCTGAACACCACTCCAACCGCTAGAAGGATCAAACCCGTCCAGATTGCTATTCCCGCCGCAATCGCCAGGCGGCGGAACTGCTTTTCGGCTTGGCTCGTCTTCATGAGTCCTGTTACCCAAGGCATCCTGAGGATTCTACGGGTCGCCGTTATTGTCAGCAAGAGCCGTGCCAAGTCCTGCCCCGAGCGGTTGACCCCCCTGGCGCCGGCGCCTATCATCACAGCGCCTGGTGCTGGGCTCGGTGCTCGCCAACCGCACCACACATCCCGCCACACTCGTCTCCAGGGGCAGGGGTGGCAAGCTGGGAGATAGCGGCATGTTCCCACTGAGGGACAGCGCTCGGACGCCCGGAACGCCGTTTGTCAACTACGCCATTATCGCCATCAATCTCCTGGTGTTCGTCCTCGAGGCCGTGATGAGCCCCCGAGCACAGGAAGCGTTCATCTTTTCCTACGGGTTCATCCCTCGGGAGTTCTTCTCCGAGCCCCTCTCCGGCGAGACACTCACCCTCTTCACCTCCATGTTCGTCCATGGGGGCTGGCTCCACGTGATCAGCAACATGTGGGCCCTGTTCATCTTCGGTGACAACATCGAGGGGCGAATGGGCCACGCCCGCTACCTGCTCTTCTACCTGATCTCGGGCGTCGTGGCGGCCCTCGTCCACGGGGTCCTAGCTGCCGGGTCGGATGTGCCCACGGTGGGCGCCAGCGGCGCCATCGCCGGGGTGATGGGCGCCTATATGCTGCTCTTCCCCCACTCCCGCATCATCACCCTGATACCGATCTTCTTCGTACCCTGGTTCGTGGAAGTACCGGCCCTGCTCTTCATCGGCTTCTGGTTCTTCTCGCAGCTCTTCAGCGGCGTCCTGTCCCTGGCCGCCGGGGCAGACGCTTTCGCCCCGGTCGCCTGGTGGGCCCACATCGGCGGCTTTGCCGCCGGGTTCGCCTTGGCCACGCTCATGGCCCGGCGCCAGACCCGTTCCGTGCCGCGCTAGACCCTGCCCTGAGTTGGTAGAGTGCCATTCCTAGTGAGATCCTATCCGCCTGAGAGGGGCACAACCAGTGGACCTTAGTACCCTTTTCTTCATCCTGATACTGTTCACCACTCTGCAGCCCATCATCCGCCGCTGGCTGTTGGACTCCAGCCGGACACGGCTGATCCGGCGCCTAGAAGATACCCGCGGCAGCCGCGTCATCGCCCTCGTGCACCGTCAGGAGACGATCAGCTTTCTGGGGTTGCCCCTGGCTCGCTACATAGACATCGAGGACTCGGAGGCAGTCCTGCGGGCCATACGTCTCACCGATCCCGATACCCAGCTGGACCTGATCCTGCACACCCCCGGCGGACTGGTGCTGGCCGCCGAGCAGATCGCCAGTGCTCTCTGCCGGCACCGGGCCAAGGTCACCGTCATCGTCCCCCACTACGCCATGTCCGGCGGCACCCTGATTGCGCTGGCCGCCGATGAGATCATCATGGACGAGAACGCCGTGCTGGGCCCGGTGGACCCGCAGGTAGGCGGGTATGCCGCCAGCTCCATCCTCAAGGTGGTGCGCCAGAAGCCCGTCGAGGACATCCAAGACGAGACCCTGATCCTGGCCGACACCGCCGCCAAGGCCATCGGCCAGGTCCGGCATACCGTCAAGCAGCTGGTGATGCAGCACCGGTCCGAGGAGGAAGCCGACCGTCTGGCCGACCTGCTCTCCTCCGGCACCTGGACGCACGATTACCCCATCAGCGTATCGGAGCTGCGCGCATTCGGCCTCAATGTCTCGACGGATGTGCCTCGAGAGGTGTATGCCCTCATGAGCCTCTTCCCCCAGACAAGCCAGCGGCGCCCATCGGTGGAGTACGTGCCTGGCCCGTCCCGGCGTCCGGCAGGCTCCGATCGTCCCAAGCTGCCTGAGTAGCCCGGCTCATCGGAGAGATGCCACCATGTACACCGTAGGGATCATCGGCGCTCGCCGCGGGCTGAGCCTGGCCTCGGCCTTCGCCCTCCAGCCCGACTGCCGCGTGACCAGCGTGTGCGACCCCCGTCAGGACCGCCTCTCTGCCTTTACCGAGCGCTTCCCCGATGCCCAGGGCTTTGGTACGGTGGAGGACATGCTCCGCCAGCCGCCCGACGTGGTGGTCGTGGCCTCGCCCGTACCCCTGCACCGCGACCACACCCTGGCCGCGCTCGAAGCCGGCGCTCACGTGCTGCAGGAGGTGGTGCTCGCCGACACCGTTGCCCACTGCCAAGACATCGTCCAGGCGGTGCAGACCCACCCCAAGCAGAAGTTCATGCTGGCCGAGAACTGCTGCTACTGGGCCCACGTGATGTCGTGGCGCGAGTTCTATGCCCAGGGCCGCATCGGCCAGCTCATGTACGCCGAGGCCGAGTACGTCCATGACGTACGGTTTCTCCTGCGCGACGAGGCCGGCCGCCCCACCTGGCGAGCCAGCCTTCCCCCGATCCACTACTGCAGCCACAGCCTTGGCCCCCTGCTTGCCATCACCGGGGAGCGCTGCCTGTCCGTCACCGCCCTTCACACCGGCTCTCGCCTGAGCTCCGACCTCGGGACGCTGGACATGGAAGTGGCGCTGCTGCACACCCAGTCGGGGGCGGCCATCAAGCTCATGATCGGGTTCGGGGTGGTGCGGGAGCCCGCCTTCCACTACTATTCGCTCTACGGTACCAAGGGCTGCCTGGAAACCTCGCGCCCGCCGGCAGCACTGGCCACCCACGCGTACCTGGAGGAGGTCCCGCACCTCCAGGGCATGATGACCTTGCCGCTCAACACCGATGTGCCGGGAGCCCGGACGGTGGCGGGCGGCCATGGGACGGCGGAGTTCCTCATGGTCCAGGACTTCATGCGGGCCGTGCGAGAGGATCGCGAGCCGCCCCTGGGCATAGAGCAGGCCGTGGACATGTGCCTGCCGGGCCTGATGGCGCATGAGAGTGCGCTAAGGGGCGGCGTTCCGGTGGAGATTCCCCAACTGATCTGACCTGTAGGAGGGTTTGGAGTATGGATAAGGTGAGAGTAGGCATCGTCGGTGCCGGCATCATGGGTCGCCTGCACTCCCGGATCGTCAGTGAGCATCCTCGCGCCCAGCTGGTGGGCATCTGCGACACCAACCGTATCCGGGCCGAGGAGCTCTCCGCCCAGTACTCGGCCGCCGCCTGCAGCGACATTTCTGAGCTGTTGGCGATGCCTCTGGACGCCGTCATCATCGCCGTGCCGGACTTCGCTCACTTCGAGCCCATCATGGCGGCCCTGGATGCGGGCAAGCACGTGCTGGTGGAGAAGCCCCTCACCACCGACGTGGCTCAGGGCGAGCAGATCGCGGCCAAGGTGGCCGAGACGGGCTTGACCTTCTCCGTCAACTACAGCAACCGCTGGATCGCGCCCTATGCCCAGGCCAAGGCAGCCATAGACAGCGGCCAGATCGGTGAGATGCTCTGGGCCTATGCCCGCAAGAACGACACCATCAACGTCGCCACCGACATGCTCGCCTGGTCCGCCGCCAGCAGCCCGGCCTGGTTCCTCTCCTCCCACGACATTGACTACGTGCGCTGGTGCATGGGGTGTGAGGCGGTCGAGGTGTTCGCTACGGGCCAGCGGAAGGTGCTCACCTCCCTGGGCATAGACACCTACGACGGCATCCAGGCCCTGGTGCGCTTTGAGACGGGCGCCGGTGCCATATTCGAGTCCGGCTGGGTCTACCCCAATACCTTCCCGACCACCGTGGACTCGGTCATCGAGCTGGTGGGCTCGGATGGGGTCGTGCACATGGACAGGGCCCGAGAGACGCTCTCCATCGCCCACGGCAAAGCCTACCAGTATCCGAAGTCCAGCATGACTATGGAGATCGCGGGCAGGCTCGAGGGGGCCTTGCCTACGTCCGTTGGCCAATACCTGGACGCGGTGCTCGAAGGGCGCCAGCCGGCGGTGACGGTGACCGATGGCCTCGAGGTGACCCGTATCGTGGCTGCCATTCACCAATCGTTGGAAACGGGTGGGCCGGTCAAGATCACTCGCTAAGCCAAGCCTCCAGAGCCCCGACCGGTTAGGGGGTGGGTCGGCATGTTTAGGCAGTGGACGGCAGTTCGTCTGGTAGTCCTGGCCGCGCTCATGGCGGTAACGACGGTGCTGACACTCCTGGTGCGGGTTCCCGTTGCCCCCACCCGGGGGTACATCCACCTGGGTGACGTAGGCGTCTACTTCGCTGCCTTCACCTTCGGGCCGGTCATGGGGCTCTTGGCCGGCGGCCTGGGGACGGCGCTGGCCGATGTGTTCGGCGGCTACGCCCACTGGGCTCCCCTCACCCTGGTCTTTCACGGGGTGCAGGGCTACCTGGCCGGGGTTCTGGGCTACCGCGCCATTCCCTCCCGCCAGATCTTGGGCTGGGCGGTCGGGGGCGTTATCATGGTCGGGGGCTACTTCCTGGCCGAGGTGCTGCTGTATGGCCTGGGCGCCGCCCTGGTGGAGATGCCCGCCAACGTCATCCAGGGACTGGCCGGCGGCCTGGTCGCGATCCCACTCTCGGCAGCAATCCGAAGGACGTGGCCGCCCACCGACACCCTGGGTCTGGAACGCCCCTGGGAGGAACGCTGACGGCAACCGATCCACTGGTCCTCGTTGAGGACCTCTACTATGCCTATCCCCCCCTGGTGCCAGGAGACCCTTCGGTTGAGGCACTCAGGGGGGTGAGCTTCTCCGTGGCACGCGGGGAGATGGTGGCCGTCATGGGCCCCTCCCGGGCAGGCAAGAGCACCCTGTGTCTGTCGCTGTGTGCGGTGGTCCCCCACAGCACCGGGGGCGTGTTCGGGGGCCGTGTCGTGGTCTGCGGGCAGGACACCCGCCACTCCAGCCCGGCCCAGCTCTCCCCTCGGGTAGGCGTAGTGTTCCAGGACCCAGAGAGCCAGTTCTTCGCCACCGTGGTGGAGGACGAGGTCGCCTTCGGCCTGGAGAGCCAGGGTATGCCCCAGGCGGAGATGGCCGAGCGGGTGGACTGGGCCCTCGGGCTAGTGGGCATGCGCGACCACCGCCTGCGGAACCCCGCCCTGCTCTCCGGGGGCCAGAAGCAGAGGGTTGCCATCGCCAGCGCCATCGCCACCCGGCCGGAGCTCCTGATCCTCGACGAGCCCACCGCCAGCCTGGACCCGGTCGGCGCCCAGGAGGTGGTGCAGGCCCTGGCAGACCTCCTGACTGAGACCGACTGCGCGGTGGTGATGGTCACCCAGGACGCCGAACTGGCAGCGCGGTTTGCCCACCGCGTCCTGCTGATGGATCAGGGCGTCGTCACCCACGACGGCCCGGCCAGCGAGGTGCTGCGCTCCCCGGAGCTCCTGGCCGCCCACGCCGTCACCCCGCCGCCCCTGGCTGAGCTGGCCGCCTACCTGCGCCAGCACGGCCTCGATGCGGACTTCTTCCACCTGGAGGCGGCCGAGGCCTTTCTGCGCTCGGGCCTGGTGCAGGAGGACCCGTGGCCGCGCTCGTAGAGATCGAGGGCCTGCATCACTCCTTCCCCGATGGGTGGGATGCCCTAAACGGGATCACCCTGAGCCTGGAAGTGGGTTCGTACGTGGCCCTCATCGGGCCCAATGGCTCGGGCAAGACGACGCTGGCCAAGCACCTCAATGGCCTGCTCAAGCCCACCTCTGGCCGGGTGATGGTGGCCGGCCGAGACACGCGTACCACCCCAGTGGCAGAATTAGCCCGCACGGTGGGCTACGTCTTCCAGAATCCCGACCACCAGATCTTCTCCGCCACCGTGCGCGAGGAGCTGAGCTTCGGCCCCACCGCCCTCGGGGTGCCGCCAGAGGAAGCTGCCGAGCGGGTGCGCTTCGAGCTGGACGCCTTCGGCTTGCTGGAGGTGGCAGAGCGGCCGCCCGCGGTGCTGTCACCAGGGCTGCGCCGGCGGGTGGCCCTGGCCTCCGTCCTCACCACTCGCCCCCGGCTGCTCATACTGGACGAGCCCGGGGTGGGGCTGGATGCCCGCGAGCAGGAGGAGGTCTTCGCCCGGGTGGCCGCCTACAACGCCGAGGGCAACGCCGTCCTGCTCATCTCCCACGACATGCGCGCCGTGGCCCGATACACCAACCGCTGCCTGCTCCTGGCCGGCGGCAGGGTGGTGGCAGATGGTGACCCGGCCACAGTCCTCTATGATGCGGCCGCGCAGGCCCAGGCGGGAATGGTCCCGCCCACGATGGCCCGGTTGGCCCAGGCCACTGCCGACCTGGGCCTGCCCCGTCGGCTCCTCAGCCCCGAGGAGTTCGGCCGAGCCTACCTGGCGTTGCTGGCAGCCCGGCGATGAACGGACTGGAGCTTTACGTACCGGGCACCTCCTGGCTGCACCGGGCTGATCCCCGGCTCAAGCTCGGGCTGGCGCTGCTGGGGGCGATCCTCCTCTTCTCCTACAGCAACCTCTGGCTGCTGGCCCTGGGGCTGTTGGCGGTGATAGCGATCCTGCGCACCGCCGCCATCCCCTGGCCGCGGCTGGCCGAGGTTGGCCGGCTCATGCTGCCCATCGCCACCCTCATCCCCCTGCTCTGGCCGATCTTCTACCAGGCCGGACCCCTCTGGTTCGAGGTGGCCGGCATCCGGGTCACCGGCTGGGCGGTGGCTCAGGGCTTTGCCACCGCTGCCCGCATCGTCGCCCTGGCCTTCGTCTCCGCCGCGGTGGTCCTGACTACCGAGATGCGAGCCCTGTTGCGCGCCCTCGTCCGGCTGGGAGCACCCTACGAAGCCGCCCTGGCCGTGACCATCGGCCTGAGCTACGTCCCTCGCATCCGCCGCACCTACGAGCAGGTCACCGAGGCCCAGATGGCCCGGGGTTTCGACCTGTCAGCCGGTGGGTTCGCCCGGCGGGCCCGAGCCCGCATCCCCATCTTGGTCGCTTCCCTGGTGAGCACCTTCCGCTCTGCCGACACCTTGGCTCGTACCCTGGAGTGCCGGGGCTTTGGCCTGCGCGAGGTGCCCCGATCCGCCCTGTACGAGATCCACTGGCGGCCGGCGGACACTGTGATAGCGGCCGCCGCTCTGTCTCTGGGCCTTCTCGCCCTCCTGGCCCGCTTCGCCCTGGGGCTGGGCTCCCATCCCGTCCACCTGCTCTGACTGACCGCGGGGGCGTCCGCGGGGCCTTGCTCGGCTCTTTACAGGGTGTTATCATCGGCTCGCCGTGGAAGAACCGACCCTTTTGGCAGCCCTCAAGCTCTTGGCCCCGTCGCTCATCTTGTTTGCCACCGCCGGTCTGGTGAGCGTGCCGTCAGCGCGCGCCTACCTGTCCCCCTCGCGGACGCAAGCGGCTGCCGTCGTGGGCGTGCTCCTGGCCCTCATCGCCGCCGGGCTGCAGACGGACACCACCGCCCGGCTGGCCTCGGTGCCCTTGGGCCCGGTGTCGGCGCCGATGATCGAGTTGCACCTGGGGGCGCTGTCACTGGGCTGGCTGCAGCTCCTGCTGCTGGGCGGGGCCGCTCTGGTGCTCGTGTCTCCGGCCACGCTGGCACCCAAAGCGCTGATCCTACTGGCTGTGGCTGCCCCGTCGCTCATGGTGGGGAGCTTCCCGGCCGTGTGCCTGTGCTGGTTCGCCACCGAGCTCGCCTTGGCCTTCTTCGGAGCGCCCGGGCCCGCCAAGGGCGATAGCCGCTTGGTGACAGTGGTGCTGGGAACGGGGGCGATACTGGGCGCCTTTCACATAAGCGCCTCCGATGAAGCGCTGGTGCTCAGCTTGGGCTCGCTGCGCGGCGCCTCTTGGCTTCTGCTGGTGGCAGCCGTGGGGCTGCGCCTGAGGCTATGGTCGCCGGCGGGCACCCAGGACCCAGACGCGCCCGAGTTGCTGCCCATGGCCGCCCTGCTGGTGGCCGGTGTCACCGGCTTCTTCACCCTGAGCCACCTCGAGACCACGCCCCGCCCGGGCGAGGCTCCCCAGTGGCTGACCCTGGCCCTCTTGGTGCTGGCCGTGGCTGTCGGGGCCCTGGCCTGGGCACACCGGCGCTCCTGGCCCGGAGTGCCTGCCTGGGCAGGCGCCGCGCTCCTTGCCACGCTCTTGCTTCCTTCCGCCCTAACCTTCCCGCCTGTGGCCTGGGTAGGCCCCGGCGCCGCCCACGTGCTGGTGGCCCTGGTCGCCTACGTCACCCTGGCGCACGTCATGCGACCCTCTGGCCTGGCCAGGCAGCTGCGCAGCCTGGCCATGGCCGCCGTGGCCTTCACCCTGCTCCCCTGGCCCGTCCTTCCCTATGGCCGTGCCATGACCTGGACCCTGGACGTACTGGGCGATGTCCGTCCCGCTGGGGCTGTCCTCCTGTCGCTGGTGTCCGGGCTGCCGGCCGCCGCTCTGGTGGCCGGGGTGCGGCTCGCCCGCGATCCCGAGGCGCACACCACGGCGGAGAAGGGCACCGCTGGAGTCGCGCTCCTGCTGACGGTTCTGACGGCCGTGATCAGCATCGGGCTGGCCAGTCCGCAGGCCGGCTCGCTCCTGCCGGGCGTGCAGCCCTCTCTGGGGGCGCTGGCCCTGGCGGCGCTGAGCAGCCTCTTGGGCCTGGGGCTCGCCGTCGCCGACAGCGCCGGGATCCTGACTGCCCTGGACACCGAGGAGTTGGCGAAGCGGCGCCTGGCCGCTCCCCGTTGGCTTCGCGACGCCGCCACTACCTTCTCCCATGGGGCAGAGACCCTGTTTCTGCTGCTGGAGGGCGAGACGCCGCTTACGTGGGCCATGCTCATCGGTGCTGCCGTGCTGATACTGGCGGCGGGTTAGGGGGCGCACCCATGCCAACCGTGCCCATCCCCGATGGAATCGCCCGGCTGGCCCTCAGCATCTCGTCGCAAGCCGTGGTGGCCATGGTGCTTGCCGCCGGGCTGGCGCTGGTGCTCACGCGCTCGGAGGCGGTGCTGGTCCTTGCCCTCCTCACCTCCTACCTGGCCACCGGCATCCTGCTTGCCACCCGAGCCGCCCCGGAAATCGCTTTCGTGGTCATCCTGGTGGGCATATTCGTGGCGCTGGTGATGCAGCTCACCGCGGCGGAGAGGCGCCTGGCCCGGCCACACGGTGGTCGAGGCCCGGCCGGCGCCGGCCTGCGGGTGCTGGTAGCAGTGCTGTTGGTGTGGGTTAGCTTCTCCTTGGGGGTGCTGCGCCTGCCGCCCGAGCCCCAGCAGTTCGCCGGGATATGGCTGCTGGCCTCCGCAGTCGCCTGCCTCCTGACAACCACCGACGCCTTCCGGGTGGGCATTGCACTCCTGGTGGTGACCGCCTCTGGGCTGCTCTACTTCGCCACCAGCACCAGTGACGCCAGCCTGCTGGTCCTGGGGCTGGTCGCGGGCTCGGCCTTCGCCATCGCGCTGGCGGCCTCACACCTAGCCCTGGGAGCACTAGAGTGAACCAGGCGCCTGGGCTGCTCACCATCCTCGTGGCACCGGCCATCGCTGCTGGGCTGGTGTACTTCCTGCGTATGTGGCGGCACCTTCCCTACCTGGGGGCAGCCCTCGCCGCCATCGCCACGGCCTACTTCATCCACGCCGCTCCTGTAGGCCTGAGCGACCAGGTCTTGGGCCGGCCGCTGGTGCTGGATGCAGCCGCTAAGCAACTCATCCTGGTTGCCCTGGCCGCCACCGCCCTGGGCAACCTGACGTTGCTTTCCCGCCCGACCTCGCTCTTCCCCACCGCCTCATTGGGGCTAGTGGCCCTGGTCGGCATCTCGGCCACCCTGGACAACCTCACCCTGGCTGCCCTCTGTCTGCTGGTGGGCGGGGTCGCCTCCACCCTGGCCTGGGACAGCCGCCAGCGGGCCAGTGGGCACCTGCAATACCTCGTGGCAGTGACGGTCGGGGCTATCCTGATCTCCTATGCGGCTAGCGTCATGGAGGTGGCACCGGAGACGCCCACGAGGGCCGGCCTGGTAGCTCTGGAGCTCGGGGTGGGGCTGCTGGTGGGGCTGGTGCCGCTGGGGCTCTGGAAGGGCACCCTGGGGCGTGATTCCACTTCCCTGGGGACCTCTCTGGTGGGGCTGGTGCTGGCGCCGGCGACGCTCATCCTGCTCTGGCGCTTCTGCTCGCGCTACCACTGGCTCGTGGCCAGCACGCTGCTGCCGGAACTGCTGCGGGTGGGCGCCCTCATCACCGTGGGCTACTTCGCCCTGCGGGCGGCGCTGACTCTCTCGCCCAAGGTGTACGTGGCCAGCAGCTTGCAGTCGCAGTTCGCCCTGGCGGTGCTGGTACTGCTGCCGTCCCTGGGCTCCTCCGCTCTGCTCCCCCTGACCTCGAAGTGGCTGCTGGCCCGGGTGGTGCCGGTGCTGTTGCTGGCCGCCAGCGTGCCCGTGATGGCGCGCTCCCCGCGCCCGGCCACTAAGGTCCTGTTCATCTTCGGTGTCCTAGGGCTGATGGGGCTGCCCGGTACCCCCCTGTTTCCCGCCTACCTGGCCGGCATCCTCGCCCTGCCCCAGGGGGGCCTGAGCATCGCCATCCTAGTATTCATGGCCGGCAGCGGCATCGGGGCCCTGCGGCTGATCCTGCACCAGGAAGAAGAGCTGGCGCCCGCCCCTCTCAACGAGACCGTGTTCATCGCCCTAGGTCTGGCCCTGCTCGCCTTAGCCCTGGGCTTCAGCCCCGCCCTTCTCGACGCCTACCTGACCTAACTGGCGTCGCGCGAGCGCCAGCAGCCCTGAGTCAGGGCATCAGTCCGCCTGTCATGCCGCCCATTGGGTCGCCCTTCTGCATGAGCATACCCATGCGCATGCGGGCCATAACCGTGAGCGAGGCATCCTCGCTCAGGTTCGAAGCAATCTCGAACTCCTCGATGGCCTTGCCGTTCTCTCCCATGACCTCGTAGGTGCTCGCCAGGGCAAAGTGCGCCATGGCCGAGCTGTCATCCTCCTCCACCGCCCTCAATGCCGCGGCCTCGGCCTTCTCCAGGGCTCCCTCCGCCCCACCGAGAGCCACCCGGTAGTAGGCTAGCGAAAGGCTGGCGTAGTAGTCAGCCGGCGTGGATGAGAGGCGCTCAGCCTCGGCGAACTGCGCCTGCGCTTCGTCCTGTCGCCCCAGCATCTCGTACACCACGCCCAAGTACAGACGGGCCCCAATATCCTCTGGGTTCATGGCCACCGCGGCCTCGTACCCGGCCAGCGCGCCCTCGAGGTCACCGTCCAAGAGGGAAGACTCGGCGTCAGACAGCGTCGTGCTGAAGGCCTGTTCCTCGGGGGTAGGGGCCAGGAACTGGTTGTAGGCCAGGAGCGCCACCAGCAGGATTGCCGCCACCGCCAGCCCCCGCAATGACCATCGGCGCAGGCTCTCCTGGCGGCGCTGTGCTAGCGCCACGTCCAGATACCACCACCAGTGATCTTCTGGCGGGTCCTCAGCCTCGCGCGCCTCAGCCAGGCGGGAAGCGCCAATCTCCCGCACCAGACGGGCGGTATTGGTCCGGGTCATGTTCTGCACGGTTTCCAGGCGGGTACGCTCGGGCTTGAGGTCCACCCCATACTCGCCCTCTAGCCGCGGAATGGCCTCGTGGATGGAGTCGAGCATCCGCAGGAACTCCAGGGCATAGTCCGGACCGGCACCCCGGAAGTTCGCCACGGCCAACTCAGCCGCCCTCAGTACCTGCCTGAGCTCCTCCGCGTTACCGATATGGCTTTCGGCCACTACCGTCTCTACCGACATCGCCAACACCCCTGAACGCTGTCCATCCCCAATGCTCGACAGCCACCCCGGCGCGTGGCGGGTGGCTTGCTGGCCTTATTATACAAGGGCAGAGTCTTCTCTGCCTACGTGATTGTAGACGGGTGCTGTCGCTGTCCCCTCGCCCCATTCGGGCAGGGGCGAGCAGCCGGCGCCACCCAGGCATCGCTGGGCTCAAGAAGACACGGAAGGGGGAGGTGCTCATGGCAAGCACCGCACTCGTCACAGGGGCAAGGCGGGCAAGAAAGCTGGCGGTGAGTACGAAGCTCCGGTCGGTGCCGGCAGCGGGAGGGGACGATCGCCGCGCCTCAGGCTCGGCCTAGCCGAGGGGCGTCCGGGGCAATGGATAGCGGCAGAAGCAGGGCAGCCCGGCAGACAAGGGAAGCCGGATTGTCGGCCCAGGCGGCTACTGACCGGACGACTCCACGCCGCCGGCCATGCTGCTGGTCTCGGCCAGGTCCAATCCGTAGGCCGGGGGCCAGATCGAGAACCACGCCTTTCCGATCAAGGCCTCCTTCTGCACCGGTCCGAAGTTGCGCGAGTCATTGCTGTTGTTGCGGTTATCGCCTAGGACGAGGTACTCCCCCTCTTTGAGGACAGTGGGCCCCCAGTCTCCTAGGCTCCGGGTATCCGCCAGGTAGGGCTCCATCAATCGCGCCCCGTTTATGTAGACCTGACCGTCGGAGATGTAGATCTCCTCCCCGGGCAGGCCAATCACCCGTTTGATGAGGGCACGGCCCCCGTCTTGGGGAGAGGGGAAGACTACGATGTCGCCCCGGGCGGGCTGCCCGAGCCGGTAGGCCAGCTTGTTGACCATGAGGTACTGGCCGTCGTGGAGGGTGGGCTCCATGCTGTGCCCGTCCACGCGGGTGTTCTGCAGGGCAGAGCGCACGGCCACGAAGAGAACCAGCGCCAGGAGGATGGTCTCCAGCACATCCCGGAAGAAGCGCCCGGCCGACGAACTCTCAGCAGCGAGCTCGGCCTGGCCGTCGTCTACTCCTCCTCCGGCTCGGCTTCCTGGGTCCGCTGCCTCTTCAGTTCCTCGTACACCCGGCCCACGCTGGTCCGGAAAGATCTCTCGGTCCGCTTGCGCCATCTCTCGTCTACCTCGAACTCATCCAGTAGATACAGCATCCGGGTGGCCGTCTCCGCCCGGCTGCGCCCTTCGGCGATCAGCTCGCTTACGCCCTCGCGCAGCCTGAGGAGGAACCTCTCTTGCCGGTCCACGAGGCTCATGTCGCCCACTGGCCCGTGGCCGGGCACGATAAGCTTTGGCCCCAACTCCCGGATGGAGCGCAGGGCCGCCAGCCACTCAGTGGAGTTGCCCTGGCCGATGTTGGGGGGATCGCCGTTAGTCACCAGATCGCCGGCGAAGAGCACCCCCTCCTCCTCCACCAGCATCACGCTGGCAGCGGGGCTATGCCCACCCAGCCTGAGCATCCGCAGCACACGCCCACCCTTGTACAGAACCAGGTCCTGATCGAACGTGATCTCCGGAGGCACGACCTCGAAATCCGACAGCTCGTCAACGTACTCCGGAGCCCAGTCACGGAAGCTATCCAGTACCCGCTCCCGCATGGTGGGCGTGAACCGGTCCAGCCCTCGAAATGCCCGCTCGTTGGCCACTGAGGGAGCACCGAACTGCCCGGCGCCCAGGGCATGGTTGGGGTGGCTGTCGGTGAGGAACACGTAGCGTACGTCAGCGCCCCCCACTTCCTCCAGCTGCTCTCGCCAGACCCGGGCCTGTGAGGGTACGATGGGGGCATCGACCAGTATGGAGCCCTCGTAGGTCAATACACAACCCACATTGGCGCCGTAGAACTCATCGCCAACGTAGATATCCTCCGCGACTTCACGCATCTTCCAACACTCGCCTTTTAGGGTGTAGCCCGTGGCCGCAAAACGCCTGCTTGATTCTACATCCGTAGTGCCCCAAATGGAAACGAATGGGGCACAAGGCGACCGTACCGCACACCACTTGAGGAACGCGCACCCTTACGGATGACTGCAGGCGCGTTTCTCCGTGTCTCTGTGTCTCTGTGGCTGCTCCCCGCCCCATCCGCGCCTGGGGGCACGCACTCCTCAGAATGACAAGAAGGGCGCTACAAGGGGAAGAAGGGGTGAGCCCTGTGCTCACCCCTTCCGTGCACTGCATGCGGTTCGTGCGCAGAGGCGCTAGGGGAGCGGCTCCTCCGCAGCCGCCGCCCTCCCCGCGATGCGGGCAGCAGTCATGTAGAAGCTGATCTTGCCGTGGGCACGCCGCGCCCCCACGTACCCACCTACGCACTCGCCGGCGGCGTAGAGGCGGGGGATCACCGGCTCCTCATCAATCGAGATTGGACCACCATTGGGGAACATGGCCGTCCGGTCCAGCACTTGGCCCTGGGTGTTGGCCCGCAGGCCACCCTGCTGGTCGTGCGCCATCACCATGAGCTTGGCAGCGAAGAACGGCGGGGTCGCGATGCGGTAGAGCGGGCGGGGCTTGCCGAAGTCCGGGTCGCGGTCCATGTCCAGGAAGCTATTGTACCGCTCCACCTCGTCCACCAGGTTCTCCGCCGGCACGCCGATCATCTCGGCCAGTTCCTCGATGCTGTCGGCGACGGCGATCATGTCCTCGAAGAGGGCTGGCGGTGTCGTCGGGTCAGGGTTCTCGAAAGCCTCCCGCGACCAGCCCAGGGCGGCGGCCCCGTCATCGTCGGTGATGGCCCAGGCGTTACGCGGCCGGAACGGCAGGTTGAGGAAAGCATCGAAGAACGGCTCCTCGGGATAGGTCGAGGCTGCCAGTTCATTGACGAAGCGCCGCCCCTCATTCTGGACGATCATGACGCGAGAGTAGTCCGACACCGGCAGGCCCGACCCACCGGGGACCGTGTCGATCGAGGGTGGCTCCCAGGTCTGGTAGATCCTCGTGCCCCAGCGGATACGGAACTCGCACACGTAGGACATGTCGGTGAGCCCAGCGCCCACGTCCAGAGCCGACAGGATACCCTCGCCCGTGGTCTCCACATAGGGCAGGCCGCCAGCGCCCAAGTCGTCATCCAGTCGCGGGTCCCAGGCCATGCGGAAGCGGACGTTGGACTTCCAGCCACCCGAGGCCAGCAGGACGGCCTTTCTGGCCTTGATGGTGCTGGTCTCGCCCTCGGCTTCTATCTCGACGCCTGTCACCGGGCCGCCGTCAGGCTCACGGATGATGCGGGTCATCTTGGCCATCTGGATGGGAATACCCAGCCGCTGGACCTCGTTGTAGAGCACCAGCCAAATCGAGATGCCCCGGCGGCCTATGTAGGTCGGGCCCTCGTCTGGCCCATGGGCCCGGCCGACGCGGTTGTTCTCATCAGCCTGCCCCACGCTGTCGCGCCATACCAGGCCCAGCTGCTCCAGCCAGAGGCAGGTGTCCGCCCCGCCCTCGGTGGCAGAGCGCAGCAGTTCCGGCACGGCCCGATAGAACCCGTACTCCATCTGGTCCTCGTACTGCCACTCCCAGTGGTCCTCTACGCCGAGCCGCTCCTGTACGTGCGTCTGGGCGAACAGGGAGTTGCCAGCACTCAGGATGGAGTTGCCCCCCAGGTAGGGCCCCTTCTCCAGGATGATGACCTCGGCGCCGGCATT
>JBMNTK010000076.1:0-16027 GCA_050945695.1 Anaerolineae bacterium
TCCAGGCTGACACCATCGAGGAACTGGCCGAGCAAATGCGGGACTGGAAGCTGACCCAGTCCTACAACGAGGGCGTCGCCGTCGACAACTTCCTGGCTACGTTCGAGGAATTCAACGCGGCGATGGCCAAGGACGGCGGGCTCTCTCTGGATCCGCCCAGAAGGGCCAACCCGCAGGCCATCGAGACCCCGCCCTTCTATGCCGTTCCGGCGGTGCAGGGGGTGGTGGACCTCATCGGCGGGGTCCGCATCAACGAGAACGCCCAGGCTCTCGACACCATGGGGCAACCCATCCCCGGGCTGTTCGTGGCCGGCGAGGACTCGGGTAGGCCCTACACCGTCGAGCACGGCGGGCTGTCTTACGGCCTGACCTTCGGCCGGATCGCGGGCAGGAGCGCGGCCGCGGCGGCCACCGGCTCTGCCGAGTAATGCGGGCTGAGGCGCTGCGGAGGGGCCATTCGGTTGAGTCGGGAGGCCGACCGTGAGGAAGCGGCCCCTTCCAGCGCCGGGATCGGCGGGGGCGCCTGCACGAGCGGACGCCCGCAGTCAGGTCTACCGTGGGTCAAACGAAAACGGGGAAGGGATCGTGCCCTTCCCCGTTTGTCATACCACAGAGTAGCGAACCTACTTGAGGTAGGCAGCCTCGATCTTGCGCAGGGCCGCGGCGATGTCCTCGGCTTCCTTCTCGCCGTAGCACTCGTGGACCGCGAGGGTCATGTGGTTCTCCCGGGCCAGGTGGGCGTTGGGGAGCATGCCCTCGTAGTTGATCTCGCGACCGTAGTACGGGCACGACCAAGGGCAGCGCGACTGGCCGTAAGTGTTGCGATGCTGCATCCAGTAGGCGTCGGGCATGACCATGGCGTAGTTGGCAGAGACGGGCAGGCCTTCGGCCCGGAGAGCCGCCGCCACATCGGCCTTGGGCACCCGGAGGCGCTCCTGATACACCCGCAGGAAGAGGAACCAGTACGCCGGGTTGGTGTCCTCCAAGACCTTGCCCAGCTTAATGGCCTGGAGGTCCTGCGTGCGCTCGCGGATCATGCTCACCGCGCGGCGACGAGCGTTCACGATGTCGGGGAGCTTCTGCAGCTGCACCCGGCCGATGGCGCCCTGGAGCTCCGTCATCCGGTAGTTCATGCCCAGGAAGAGGTTCGAGCCCTCATCGCTGTTGAAAGGCTTGCCACGGTCGGCGAAGCGCTTGGCGTTCCAGTAGAGCTCCTCGTCGTTGGTCAGGACCATACCGCCCTGGCCGCCGGCCGTGCTGTGCTTGCCGCTCATGAGACTGAAGGCGGCCAGATGGCCCATCGAGCCCACCTTGCGGCCCTTGTACTCGGCGTCGTGGGCCTGGGCGCAGTCCTCGATGACGTAGAGGTTGTGCTTGGCGGCCAACTCCAGGATCGGGTCAATGTCTGCCGGCTGACCGGCCAGGTGGCAGACGATGATGGCCCGGGTGCGGTCTGTAATGCGCTCAGCCACCGACTTCGGGTCCATGTTCACCGTCTCGGGGTCAACGTCCGCGAACACGGGGATGCAGTTGGACCAGATGATCGGCATGACGGCGCCGGGGTCGGTGATGGGCGCGGAAATGATCTCTGAGCCGATGTCGAGGCGGAGGGCGCCCAAGGCGGTATGGATGGAGGCGGTACCGCTACTGGTGGCGGTGCCGAAACGGGTTCCCACGTGGGCGGCGAACTCCTGCTCGTAGGCATCCACTTCCGTCCCGCCGTAGCGGTCGAATGCTCCGCCGTGTTCGGCAACCCGGCGAAGTAGCCCCAAGACCGCCTCGATCTCGCGCTCGTCAATCTGGATGCGCGCGGGGAACGGCTCCTGCCTAACCGGTGATCCGCCCTCGATGGCTAGCTTCTGCGACATGCGAAACGCCTCCTAGTAGCCCTACTGGGGAACTGAGCGACGGGGCGCCCTCCGGGCTCGCCGAGGATGGCGCCACTCGCCGGCGTCTGGTGACCGTGTGCGACGTTGACTAGTCTATGCCAAACCCGCACAATTGGCTATCTCAGGCCGGGGTTTCGCCGCGGCCTCGGCCGTGGACCGACTGCTCCGGACTCAGATCAACACACGAGGGGACTAGCCGGTGTCATCAGCCCGTCCTACGCTCTCGGCGGCCCGCGCCGGGCGGGTCGTGGCCGCCTCCCTGCTGGCAAACTTGGCTCTCACCGGGGTGGTCCTCGTTGCCCTGCGCTGGCCGGACCCGAAGCCCATCACCTTTGCCACTGCCACCGGCACTGCCGCCGGGCCCCGCGACATCAGCATCTGTGTGGGCGGGGCGGTCAGGTACCCGGGCGTCTACCGGGTGCAGCCCGGCGCCACCGTCGGCGACGCAGTCAAGGCGGCCGGTGGAGCCGTAGCCGGCGCCGATCTGGATGCCAGCGATGCCCAGAAGGCGGTAGCAGCCGGATCGGTCATCGTCGTGTCGGGCGCCGGGGGAGAGGTAGTGGGGGCGCCGCTTGACATAAACCGTGCATCGGCCTCGGAACTGGAGGAGCTGCCCGGCATCGGACCCACGCTGGCCCAGCGCATCGTGGAGCATCGGGAGAGTGAGGGGCCTTTCAGCACGGTCGAGGAGCTCATGAACGTCCGGGGTGTTGGGGAACGTACGCTCGATGGCCTTCGGGGCCTGGTGGTGGTGCGCTGACTGAGGAGAGGGTGAGGCATATGGAGCTGTTTCTGGACACGGCCAAGGTGGAGGAGATCCGTCGCGCCAAGGAGTGGGGCATCCTGGACGGGGTGACGACGAACCCCACCCACATCGCGGCCGCCGGCCGGCGCTATCGGGAGGTGCTGGACGAGATCTGCGCCTTGGTGGATGGTCCGGTCAGCATCGAGGTGCTGGCCACCGAGGCGGATGCGATGGTTGAGGAGGCGAAGGAGATCGCCAGCATCGGTCCCAACGTGGTGGTGAAGATCCCCACTATCGAGGAGGGCATCAAGGCTACCACTCGCCTCACCCAGATGGGCATTCGCACCAATCTCACCCTGGTCTTCAACGCCGCCCAGGCCCTGCTGGCGGCCAAGGCCGGCGCCACCTACGTGAGCCCGTTCGTGGGCCGGCTGGACGCGATCGGGCACGACGGGATGGAGATCGTGCGGCAGATCAAGACCATCTACGGCAACTACGGGTACAAGACGAAGATCATTGTGGCTGCCGTTCGGCACCCGATGCACGTCCTGGAGGGCGCCCTCATCGGAGCAGACGTGGTGACCGCACGCCTCGATGTGGTCGAGCAGCTCTTCCACCATCCGATGACCGACATCGGCCTGGAGCAGTTCCTGGCCGATGGCGCGCAGGTGCCCCGATGAATCTCGCCTCAGTGGACGTGCGTTCGTACCTGGAGCACACGCTCCTCAAGGCCGACGCCACGGCAGCGGACATCGAGCGGTTGTGCGCTGAGGCCCTGTCCCTGGGCCTGTTCGCGGTGTGTGTGGCCCCATACTGGGTGCCGGACGCGGTGCGGGCACTGCAGGGAAGCGAGGTCAAGGTAGTGAGCGTGGCTGGGTTCCCGCTGGGCAGCGCCACGACCGCCACCAAGGTGGCGGAGGCCACCGCCTGCTTGTCCCTGGGCGCGGCCGAGGTAGACATGGTCATCAACCTAGGCGCGCTGCTCTCCGGCCGAGACCTGGCCGTCCGGGACGATATCGCAGCCATGGCCGTGGCCTGCCACGGGCGGGGTGCCAAGCTCAAGGTAATCCTGGAGACGGGCTGCCTGACCCAGGACCAGAAGAGGCGCGCCTGCGCCCTGGCGGCCGAGGCGGGAGCCGACTTCGTCAAGACAAGCACCGGTTTCGGGCCGGGCGGCGCGAGTGTGGAGGACGTGGCGCTGCTTCGTGAGTCGGTGCCGACCCACGTGGGGGTGAAGGCAGCCGGGGGCATTAGGGACCTACAGGCTGCCCTGGCGATGATTGCGGCCGGGGCGACCCGGATCGGAACCAGCGCTGGAGCTGCCATCGCCCGGGCGGCAATCAACAATGCAGGAGGGTCTACTAGTGAGTGACGCTATCCGTGACACCCAGGCGGACTTGGCTGGCCGGCGGATGTTCGGCTACCTGCCTCTATTCGACCCAGCCAAGGGCCAGACGGTCCTGGAGCCGACCGGCGTGGGCAAGGGCTACTGGGTCGGCGCCCCAAGCATCATCTACGATGACACGGCAGAGCGGTTCTACCTCTACTACCGGGTCCGGGAGCCGAGGCCGGTGCGAGGCAAGGAGTGCCACATCGTCTCCAGCTCCGACGGCGTGCATTTCGAGCCGGTGTGGACTGCCACCCAGCAAGACCTAGGCACGACCTCCATGGAGCGTTCCTGCCTGTTCCGGACGCCCGAGGGCCGCTGGCGCCTCTACCTGTCCTACGTGGGCGAGGATGGTCAGTGGCGCATTGACTACATGGAGGCCGACCGGCCCGAGGACTTCGATGTCCGCACCCGGCAGTCGGTGTTCACCGCCGCCGACGTGGACGCCGAAGGGGTCAAGGACCCGTGGGTAGCGAAGATAGGGCCCCTCTACTACATGCTGGTGAGCTACGCTCCCCGGCCCAAGCGGCTGACCGAGGAGCAGGAAGGTACCCTCCATGCAACCGGGGACGTGTACAACACGGGGCTGACCAAGTCCAGCTCGGGGCTGGCGGTGAGCGAGGACGGGATCCACTGGCAGTGGATGGGTGAGATCTTCGCACCCTCGGATACGGGCTGGGACTCCTGGTGTGCCCGGCTGGGCAGCATCGTCTACGTGCCGCCAGTGTACCTGGGCTTCTATGACGGCGCCGCTGGCGTGGAAGAGAACTACGAGGAGCGCTGTGGGCTGGCGGTGTCCACCGACCTGTGGCACTTCCAGCGGGTCAGCTTCTCGGGGCCAGCATTGACGTCGCCCTACGCCTCGGGCTGCGTGCGCTACGTGGATGGGGTGTTCGCGCGGGGCGCCTACTGGTTCTACTACGAGTTCGCCCGGCCTGACGGGTCGCACGAGCTGCGCCTCAGCAAGGTGGTAGCCAAGTGAGCGTGCGCGTAGGGGTCATCGGCGCCGGGCGGATGGGCCAGGAGCACCTACGCCGCCTCTCCAGCATCGAGGAAGCGCAGGTCGTGGCGGTTGCGGACGCCAACGCCGACCTAGCCAGGGCGCAGGCTGCCCCGCGGGGGGCCCATGCCTACGATGACCCTGCCCGGATGCTGGCGGAGGAGGACCTGCAGGCGGTGGTGATTGCCACGCCGGGGCTCCTGCACCGAGAGCACGTCCAGATGGCTGCGGAGGCAGGACTGCACATCCTTCTCGAGAAGCCCGTCGCCATCTCCATGGAGGACGCGCTCGCCATCAGGGAGGCGGTGCGCCGGGCCGGGGTCATCACCGCCGTGGGGTACCAGTGGCGCAACCTCGAGACCATCGCCGCAGCCCAGGAAGCTCTCCAGGGCCAGGCGGTCACCATGGTCAATGGCACCTGGTACTGGACCACCCCGCTGGTGCGCTGGATCGCCGACCGAGACCAGGGCGGTGGCCAGCTGGTGGACCAGGTGACGCACCTGTTCGACCTCATGCGCTATCTGGTGGGTGAGATCACCACCGTCTATGCGCGCTTCTCGGCACGGGCCCGGGAGGGGCAGCCAGGCTTCAATAACTGGGATGCTTCCGCCGTGGCCTACGAGTTCGAGAACGGTGCCGTGGGTGTGGTGCAGGCCAGCTACGCCCTCTTCGCTGACTGCCCCGTCCCGGTGACCATGGACGTGCTGGCCAGGGACCTTCTGTTGCGGGTTACCTCTGCCCAGCTGGAGATCCACCGGCCGGGCGAGAGCCGCATCCTCCGGGCTGGCAGTGGCTGGGGCCTCCGCCTGGACCGAGACTTCATCGAGGCCGTCCGCACGGGCCAACAGTCGCGTGTCCTCTGTGATGTGGAGGAGGCGGTGACGTCACTGGCTATCTCGCTCGCCGCCAACCGCAGCGCCGAGACGGGCGAGCCGGTGCGGGTCCGGGATCTGTTGGGCTAGGAGTGTCTTGGTGCGCAGGGAGCACGGCTTGGCGCCGCCTCAACCGGGTCCCGACGACAACGGGAGGACCCGTTCGGGCAAGGCCGCCTTCATCCGGGAGTACAACCGTTGGCTCATCGCCAACCTGCTCCGCCGGGAAGGCCCGATGTCCCGCTCGGACCTGGCCGAGAGGCTGGAGCTGTCTGCTCCAGCGGTGTCTCGGATCGTCGAGGGGCTGATCGCCCAGGGCTACGTGGAGGAGATCGGGTTAGCTCACACCCCGGTGGGAAGGCGACCCCGGCTGTTGGGGATCCGGGCCCAGGCGGGCAGTGTCATTGCCATAGACCTGCGCCGAGTGGACCGGGTAGAGGTGGGCCTGGCAGACTTGCAGGGCCACCTCTACGGCAGCCAGGAGTCGCGACTGCAGTCGCCTGAGCCCCAGGCGGTGGTGGAGGAGGTAGCCAGGCTGACGGAGGACGTGCTGGCGCAGTGGGGCAGCGGGCTGCCCCAGCCCATGGCGGCCGGACTGGCCTGTCCGGGTGTCATAGACTTCGATCGGGGAAGTGTGGAGTACTCGGCACACCTGGGCTGGCGAGATGTGCCTATCCGCGCCCTCCTCAGCCAGAGGCTGGGCATGCCCACGGTGGTAGACACCGACTGCAACGCGCCGGCCCTGGCCGAGTCCTGGCTGGGGGCGGGTGCGGACGTGGACCATCTGGTGTACCTGGCCCTGGGGCCCGGGCTGGGGGTGGGTATCGTCATCGGCGGATCCGTCTACCGCGGAGCTGTCGGCGTGGCCGGCGAGCTGGGACACACGGTAGTGCAGCTTGAGGGTGGCCGGCCGTGCCGGTGTGGGAACCGGGGCTGCGTAGAGACCTACCTCTCCGATGAGGCGATCCTGCGGGCCGCGCAGGAGGCGGGCCTTCGGGCCGACGGCTCCGGGGTGGCGCAGGTCTTCGCGGCGGCTGAGGCCGGCGACCAGGGAGCCCAGCAGGTGGTGGATGGTGTCGCGCGGGCGTTGGAGACGGTGGTGACGAACGTCCTCAACCTGCTCAACCCTGAGCTGCTCGTGCTCGACGCCCAGCCCGAGGTGGCGCCGGTGCTGCTGGCAGCTGCCCGGCGAGCGGCAGAGCGTTGGGCGCTCCCCTTGGTGGGCCGGGCGGTGCGAATCGAGCCCCCCAGCCTGGGAAGCAAGACGGTCTTGGTAGGGGCGGCAATGCTGGTGCTGGAGCGGTTCTGGCAGGCGCCGGTATTCGACATCGAGGTGAGTTACAGCGGATTGGCTGGCACCCGTAGCATTGGCCGTGACGGCGGATGCGTTTGACACCGTATGTGACTGGCATTACAATGTCGGGCGTGTCTAACCCCCCGGGCATGAGCGTGCCTGTGTTGGAGAGCTCCCTTGGAGGATGAGATGGCTGAAGGCGCCGTATGGATGAAGAGACGCGCGACTATAGACTCGATGAACCTGGAACTGGGCAAGCGCACCAGGCTCCATCGCCTGCTGTACGGGTCTGGGGCTCGTAATGGCACCCTGCTCCTGCTGCCCATTGACCAGGGACTGGAGCACGGCCCGGTAGACTTCTTCGCCAACCCGGACGCCGCCGATCCCGAGTATGAGGCCAAGCTGGCCCTGCTGGGCAACTACAACGGCATCGTCTATCACATCGGGCTGGCCAAGAAGTACATGAAGGACTACGCCGGCGCGGTGCCTCTTGTCCTCAAGATCAACGGCAAGACCAACGTCCCGTCGGACGCAGAGGCCTTCTCCCCGCTCGATGCTACGGTTGAGGATGCGGTTCGCCTGGGTGCCGATGCTGTGGGATACACCCTGTACGTTGGCTCTCCGGCCCAGGACCGGGACTTCCTGCAGTTCACTCAGGTGCGCGCCGACTGCGACCGGTTCGGGATGCCGCTCATCGTGTGGGCGTATCCCCGCGGCGCTGCCATCGAGGCCAAGGGCGGTCGGGACAGCATCTATGCCGTTGACTACGCTGCCCGGGTTGCCTGCGAGCTGGGCGCAGATGTCGTGAAGCTCAATGCGCCTGAGTTCGAGCCCGAGCGCGCCAACCTCTATCCCAAGCCCTACGACAAGCTGGCCCTGAATTACGCCGAGGGCATCGGCAAGGTCGTGGAGTCGGCAGGCCGGACGATGGTTCTGTTCTCCGGTGGCAGCCGCATGGGCGATGAGGACCTGCTCAACAAGGCCCGCGCGGCCATGGAGCAGGGCGCGACCGGCCTGATCTTCGGTCGCAACATGTGGCAGCGTCCGCTGGCGGAGGGCATCGCCATCACCAAGCGGGTGCAGGAGATCATGAAGGACTTCGGCATCCCCGATCCAGTGACCTCCCGGCAGTAGGGACAGGGGGACTCGAAGGACTTCGCCATCAGCGCCTGACTGAGCGCGGGCACAAGTGCAAGACTCGGGGGCGGCATTGTCCGCCCCCGTTTTCGTTTGGGTGACCGAGCGCGTCAGAGGCGGCTGCCCTCGGTAGCCGCCTCCAGGCGGGGCGGGGTCGGCCCGGGATGAGGGTAGGGCTCGGGCACGTACCGGTAGTACAGTCCGCAACCCACGGCTGAAAGCGCGGAAGCCACCACGAACGTAGGCATGAAGCCAGCGGCGTCCGACAGCAGACCCCCGACGAGCGGGCCAACCATGGTTGCCACCCCCAGTACGGCGGAGTTGGCGGCGATGAAGCGCGTGCGGTTCTCGGGAGCAGTGAGCCCGAGTATGGTGGCCAGGTTGATCAACTCCAGCCCGGCGAGCAGTAACCCGTCCAGGGCCGCGGGGAGAAAAGCGAACCACAGCCGGGGCGCTACCGCCCACAAGAGGGGCAGCGTGGCCTCCAGCACGCTCGCGGCCAGCCACATCCGCCGGAGCCCCTGACGTTCCACCGCCCGGCTGAAGCTGAGCATCCCTACCACTGCCGCTAATGACCCCGTCGAAGCGAGCAGCCCGACGGTGGCTTCGGTTGCGCCCAGCTGAGCCACGGCGAACAGCGGGTAGAATGGGGTGGCCAGGTAGTACCCAAGTGTCCACACGCCCCGGGCGAGCATGTAGCGGGTAAGGGTGCGGCCCTCCGGGCCCGTGGTAGCCTGGGCCTGCGGGCTGGCTGAGGGCGCCTCATCCGGGGCCAAGGGAATCCGCGCGTAGGCCCAGGCCGCGCCCAGCCCCACCACGGCGGCAATCAGGAACGCTGTCTGGTACCCCGCAGGGAAGCCCACTCCGCGGATCAGCTGCCCGGCCAGGGCCACGCCGAAGGTGCGGGCGACGCTCTTGGCCAGGTTGCGTGAGGCGATGTAGCGGGCGCGGATAGGCAAGGGGACGATGTCGGCCACGAGACCTGTCCAGGCCGGGTTGGCCAGGTTCTCGCAGATGACCTGAAGGCATACCAGAGCGATGGTGAGGTAGACGGCCCTGAGCCCTGAAGTCAGGAAGGGGACCAGGGCGATGAGCACCAGCACCACGCGGGATGCCGCTCGCCCGAGCACAACGGTGCGCTGGCGCCCGCCGAAAGCCCGCGTGGCTCGGGTGGCAAGCAGATACGCCCCCACGCCGCAGAAGGAGCTGAGGCTGGTCATCAGCCCTACGTGGCTGTTGGTGGCGCCGAAGCCGAGCAGCCACAGCCCCATGAAGGTGCTGTAGAACGAGAAGCTCAGGGCGATGAAGAGGCCATCCAGCCAGAACAGGTATAGCCCCTGGCTGACCGCCGGCTCTGTGCCCGGTGGGGCGCAGGTGATGGCAGAGCGCAGGTTGGAGATCGCTGCTATCGGGCGGCGGACACGGTACACCGGGACGGCATGACCTCTAGGGCGAGTGAACCACATCATCGGGCGTGCGCCCATTCCGAGCAAGCGCAAGCATAGGCGGTTGGTTGTGGCACACTAATTGCACTGTCATGGAGCGAGCTACCAATGAGATGCATCTCGGGTGATCGTTGCCGGAGAGGAACCGCCGGGCAATGCAGAGCACCGTTCTGGAAGTCCTGGAAAAGAGGGCTGATGACCTAGCTACGTTGCCGGGTCCGGCTGTGCGCATCATGGAGCTGTGTTCGGATCCTGATGTCCGGATCGGCACCTTGGCGACGGCGCTAGAGGGCGACCCCGTCATCGCTTCCCGCATCCTTCGGCTGGCCAACTCGGCCTACTACGGGCGATTCGCCGGTGTATCCTCGCTCCGCGAGGCCGTGATGGTGCTGGGGTTGGAGGCGGTGCGAGCGCTTGGTCTCAGCATCGGCGTCCTCGGCCACTTCATAGCCGGCGACGGCGTGAAGCGGCCAGAGATCGAAGGCCTTTGGCACCACTCCATCGGCGTGGCCCTCACCGCTCGCGAGATTGCCCGGCGGATAGGCGTGAAGGAGCGAGAGCGGGCCTTCGTAGCTGGCCTGATCCACGACATCGGCCAGTTCGTGCTCATCCAGTACCTGCCAGAGCGGTATCAGGCCCTTCTGGCTGCTGCCCCCGGCCATAGCGGCTCGTTCCAGCGGGCCGAGCGCGACGCCCTTGAGACGGACCACGCCGAGGTCGGGGCATGGCTGACCCGGAAGTGGTCGCTGCCGGAGGAGCTGCGTCAGGCAATCGCCCTTCACCATGCTGCCGTGATCCCGGAAGGGCCGGAACCGGGGTTGGTCCTCTCCCGGATTGTGCAGGTCGCGGACTGGATGGTGTCGTCACAGGGCATCGCCCCGACCTGGTACGGCGGGCGCGCCTCACCTGTCCCCCAGAGCCGCCAAGCGATCGCCCTGGATGAAGACTCGCTGCTCCAGCTCTGTCTGGGGCTGGATCGCCGGGTGTCGCAGATTGGTTCGGCGCTGGGGCTGCGGCCCATATCGCCCGACGTGTTCCAGCGGGCGTTGCATCGGGCCAATCGCGCGCTGGCGCAGTTGGCCGTGGACCTCGACTTCCGCGGGAGAAGGCTCCGCCAGTCGTTGAGCGCGCTCACCCTTTTGCAGAGGGTAACGGCAGCCCTGGTCGGGGTGCACGATGCCAAGGCCATCATTGGGGCGTTCCTGACTGAGCTGGCGCACTGTGAGCTGCTGGAGTACGTCCAGTGCGTGGTGCCAGCCTCAGAGGGCCACTACTACGTCGGTGCCCTGGACAGGACCGATGCCACCGCTACCGCGCCTCGCGTGCGTCTGATCACGGCCGCGGAGTGGGAACGGCTGGAACAGAAGCGGAACGGGTTCCCGGCCGTCGCCCGGCAAGCCATCTGGCTGGGCGAAGGGCCCCAGGGAGAGTTGGTCGCCCGCCTGGCCACTGACGCCGACGGGGAGATGGCCGAACTCGATCTGGCGCCCTTGGCCGGGGTGCTGGCGGTGGCGTTGTGCCGGAGCGCACCGGGCGCCGCACCTGCTGCCGCCCAGACGGCTCCTGCCGCGGCCTGCGGCTCGGGCAACGGCCTCAACCGGGCAGTCGAAGATGACGCCCTGCGGGTCCTGGGAGAGATGGCCGCGGGGGCTGCTCACGACATCAACAACTCGCTAGCTGTCGTGCTTGGCCAGGCCCAGCTGGGGCTCATCGCCGAGAGCATCCCGGAGATGCGCCAGTACTTCGACACTATCGAGCGCACCTCAAAGGACTGCGCCGGCATCGTGCGCCGCCTGCAGGAGTTCTCCCGCGGGGCCCGCAAGCCGCGCTCTCAGGCCCTGGTGGACCTGGCGGCGGTGGCCCGCGAGACGATCGAGATAACCCGGCCGCGATGGAAAGACGAAGCTCAGCGGCGCGGCATCTACATAAAGACGGTCATTGACCTGCCGGAGCCTCTTCCCGTGGAGGGCGATGCGGGGGCACTGAGGCAGGTTCTGACCAACCTGGTCCTGAACAGCCTGGATGCCATGAACGCGGGCGGCGTGCTCACTCTGAAAGGGCGGCTGGATGGAGACACCGTACGGCTCTCCGTCCACGACACCGGAGTGGGCATGACCCCCGAGGTGATGGAGCGGCTGTTCGAGCCCTTCTTCACCACTAAGGGTGAGGGGGGCACGGGCCTGGGGCTGTCGGTCTCCAAGCGGATAGTGGAGGAGCACGAGGGCGAGCTGACAGTAACCAGCCGCCCTGGTGTGGGTTCGACCTTCACGGTATCCTTGCCCCGGAGCGTACGGGACACGGTAAGTGACACGAAGAAGCCGGAGCCGCCCGGTGGCGCGCCTCTCAAGGTGCTGCTCATAGACGATGAGCCCCAGGTGCGTGAGGTGCTGATGCGGATGCTGCGGCTGGACGGGCACACGCCCACGCCGGCCGGAACGGCTCGCGAAGGGCTGCGTCTCCTCGCTTCCGAGCGCTTCGACCTGGTGCTGACGGACCTGGGACTTCCCGACATGCCCGGGTGGCAGTTGGCGCGGGCCGCCAAGCGCGGCAGCACACCGGTGCCGGTGGTCCTCATCACTGGGTGGACGGAAGAGGGCGAACGCCCGTCCTCGGGGGACGACGTGGATGCCGTCCTGGTCAAGCCATTTGGCATCGCCGAGCTGCGGCAAGTGATGCGGACGGCGCTGGAGGCCAACGCCAGGCCCGTCCAATAGCCGAGTCGGCAGAATGGAGGAATGAGTGATCACTGCTAGCGAACGGGACCGGGCGGTCAAGCGGGCCCTCTCCTACTTCGAGAAGGCCGCGATCGCCATCACACCGGAGGAAACCAACCGGATCGAGGTGGCGGACTTCGGCCTCGGGCGGCTGGACGAGGTTGGGCTGGAGCTTCTCACCTACGTCAACACCAAGCGCGTCTGTGCTAAGGAGCTGGTTCTGTTCCCTTGGCAGATCTGCCCAGAGCACCGACACCCACCTGTCGCCGGTGAGCCGGGCAAGGAGGAGACGTTCCGCTGCCGGTGGGGTGAGGTCTACCTCTACGTGCCGGGCGAGAAGGCAGAAGCGCCCATGGCCCAGGTGCCGGAGGACGTGCGCGAATACATGACCGTCTGGCACGAGGTGCGCCTGCGGTCCGGCGACCAGTACACCCTGATGCCGGACACCCTGCACTGGTTCCAGGCGGGGCCGGAGGGAGCGATCGTCTCCGAGTTCTCCACCACCAGCCGGGATGAGTCGGACGTGTTCACCGACCCGAGGATTGAGCGGGAGACACGCATCGCCGAGGGTTGAGTAGGCTCCGGCGGGGCGTGGCATAGATCTGCGGGGGGCGGCAATGGGGCCGCCCCTCGCTGTCTTTCCAGGCGGCTGCCCGTTGACGCCTTTCGGGGCTCCGGTTAAGATGCCCGCCACACGGGGCCAGCCGACTTGGCGCCCCGCTCCAGCAGCGTCTACCCGGAGGTTCAATGGACTCTGATCTCCTGCTCAGGCTGGTCGAGCAGATCAACAGCCTGCCTATCTACGACATCCACACTCACATTGGTGCCCAGAAGCCGTTTGCCACGAGCTTGGCGGACATCATCGGGTATCACTACTACACGGAACTGGCCAACTCGGCGCAATACCGCCCTGACTTCGCTGACGAGAGCGATCCCAAAGAGGTCGTGCGGCAGGTGGTCGAGCGGCTGCCCCTTCTGGCCAACACCGTCCAGTTCGACTGGCTGGCCGTCATCGGGCAGGAGTTCCTGGGCATCGAGCGGCGCTGGTGGCAGTCTCGATCCTGGCGGGAGCTGTATGACCGCGCTGAGGAGGCCATTGACGCCCCCGGCTACCGCGATGAGGTGCTGCGGCGCAGCAACATCCGCCGGATCTACATGACCAACCAGTGCGATGAACCCCTGGAGGGGCTGGACCGGACCCTGCTGGTCCCCTGCCTGCGGACGGACTCGTTCGTTTTCGAGATGGACAAGCCAGAGGAGCGCCAGCGACTGGAGCGGGCATCGGGCCTGAGCTTGCAGTCCCTGAGCGACTTCGGGGCGGCGCTGGAGCGGGTCTTCCGGCGATTCGTGGACCTTGGCATGGCCTATGCAGCCATCTCCACCTGGCCAGGTGTGCAGACGCGCCCAGTCACTGAGGACGAGGCCCGGCCGATCTGGGAACGTATGCTGGCCGGGGAGACCCTGGACTATGGCAGCCGGATGGTCTGGGCGGCTTATGCCCTCAACCGCATCGCCGACAACTGCCGGGCGGTGCGCAAGCCGTTCCACCTCATGGTCGGCGTTCGGCGTGGAGCCTACCCACGGGGGGTGACCGGCGGCCGGGACCTGCTGGATTCGGTCAACTCGCTGAGCGGGTACGACTACCTGTTCAACGAGTACTGGGATGTGCGCTTCCCGGTCTCGGTGCTGGCCGAGACCATGGGGGTAGAGCTGGCCGCCTCGGCGTGGATACGCCACAACGTGTTCCCCAGCGGGCACTGGTGGTATCTCAACAACCCTGTGGACATCGCCCGGGAGTCGCGGCGCCGTCTGGACGTGATCCCCGCGTCCAAGCTGATCGGCTACTACTCAGATGCCTACTGCGTCGAGTTCATCCTGCCCAAGTTCAGGATGTACAAGTACGAGCTGGCGCGTGCTCTCGCGGAGCGCGTGGAGCGCAGCCGCACCCATCCGAACATGGAACCGATGACGGAAGAGCAGGCCCTCGAGATGGCTCAGGCTCTCCTGGTGGACAACCCGGTCAACCTGTTCGAGCGCTAGGGCCGCTGGGGTTGGCAGGCGGGGCAGAAGCAGGTGCTGCGCCCGCTCAGGCGAATGCGCTCGATGGTGCAGCCGCAGCGGTGACAGGCCTGGCCCCCGCGGCCGTAGACCCGAAGCTGAGCCTGGTTCGAGCCCGCCTGACCCTGGCCGTCCACGTAGTCGGAGATGGTGGTGCCCCGGTTGGCAATGCCTCGGGCCAGCACGGTCCGCACGCTGCCGAGCAGCCGGTCGGCCTCTTCTAGGCTGAGCGCCCCGGCGGGAGTGCACGGGTGGATGCCCGCTTCGAACAGGGCCTCATCGGCGTAGATGTTGCCCAAGCCGGCGAGGACCCGCTGGTCCAGGAGCAGGGACTTGATGGGGCACCGTCTCCCGACCAGACGGGACTGAAGGAGCCCGGCATCTAGCTCCGGTGCGAAGGGCTCGTAGCCCAGGCTCTCCAGGGCTCCGGCGACGTCATCCGTCAGCGTGAGCCGTCCGAACTTGCGCATGTCGGCATACCACAGGATCCGTCCGTCCTCGAGGGCGAGCTTCACGCGCGCGAAGCGGGGCGGCTCGGCGGCAGGGTCGAAAAGCAGCAGTTGCCCGGTCATGCCCAGGTGGACGATCAGGTGCCGGCCATCATCTAGTGCCAGCAACAGGTGCTTGCCGCGGCGGGAGATGCCGGTGATGCGGCGCCCCTCCAGGCTCCGAGAGAACTCCGTCGGGGCGGGGGCGTGGATCACCATGCAGTCGAGGACCTCGACCTGGCGGATCACGGCGCCGGTCAGGTGGGGCCTAAGGCTTCGGGCCACGGTTTCGACTTCGGGCAGTTCGGGCATCTCGGTCCTTCGTTCTCCTGGCTAAGGTGGGGCAACCGTCAATTCTACCGTTGCCCCAGCAGAAAAGCCAGGCATCGCGATAGCAACACATGAGCAGAAGCGAAGGTAGGTAAGCTTCCCATGTCCTTTGTGCACCTCCATGTACACAGCGAGTTCTCGCTTCTCGACGGGCTGTCCCGAGCCAAGGACCTGGCGGCGCAGTCTGCTGCCCTAGGTATGCCCGCGGTGGCGCTCACCGATCACGGGGTGATGTACGGCGTGGTCCCATTCTATCGGGCAGTGGTAGCGGCGGGAGTGAAGCCGATCATCGGCCTGGAGATGTACCTGGCTGCCCGGAGCATGCACGACCGGGATCCGCAGTACGACCGGTCGTCGTCGCACATCACCCTGCTGGCCCAGAACGCCACCGGATACTCGAACCTGCTGCGCATCGCCTCGGCCGGGCAGTTGGAGGGGTTCTACTATCGCCCCCGGGTGGACAAGGAGTTCTTGGCCGCACACTCAGAAGGGCTCATCGTCCTCAGTGGCTGCGGGAGCGGGGAACTGGCTCTGTTGGCGGCCGAGGGTCGGCGGGAGGACGCGGAGAAGCTGGCGCGCTGGTACCGCGACGTCTTCGGGGACCGTTTCTACATCGAGCTTCAGTACCACGAGGGCATCCCGGAGCTGGCTCGGGTCAACAGCGTCCT
>JBMNTK010000077.1:0-15902 GCA_050945695.1 Anaerolineae bacterium
CTCCCATCCCAAAGGCGCACCGACGGCTGCTGAGCCGGGCGCCTCGCTGCCGATGAGGAGCGGCTCGGGCAATTGGGGCTCACGTGGGCTTGGAGAACCTCTCCCACGCCATTCGGCTCGGCCAAAGGGCGGTCCCCTCTCCGTGCACGGAGAGGGGACCGCCGCTCCCCCCTTCCTTCTTAGGTCAATTGGCCCGGGCTGGGGGGTTAGGTTGTGCACTTGTTCGGCCGTAGGCCATCAGCGGGCGGCTTGAGCCGCCCGCGCTGCCGCGCCCGTTCCTCGATCCTACCGTCCCAGGTCCTCGATGGCCTCGGCGAAGGCCTCGTTCAGAGCCACGAAGGCATCCTCCAGCATCTCGTCGGAGATCACCAGAGGCGGGGCGATCTTCACCGTGGCTCCACCGTAGCCCACCGGCGCGAAGAACAGCAGACCCTTCTGGTACGACTTCTCCACGATCCGGTTAGCCAGCTCAGCATCAGGCTCTTTGGTTCCGGGCTTGACGATCTGGATGCCGGCCACCAGTCCCCTGCCGTGAATGGTGCCGATCACCTTGCCGAACCGCTCTTGCAGCGTTCCTAGGAGCCGGAAGAGGGTCTGACCGCGCTGGGCGGCGCGCTCGGTGAGCTTCAGATCGAGGAGTCGCTTGATGTTGGCCACCGCTGCCATGCAGGCCACCGGGTTCCCGGTGTGGGTGCTGGTCATGGAGCCGGGCGGGTACTGATCCATGATCTCCCTGCGGCCGATCACAGCGGCCAGAGGCAGCGAACTGGAGATGCCCTTGCCGCAGGTGATAAGGTCCGGGACGATCCCGTAATGCTCGAACGCCCAGAACTTGCCGCTGCGCCCGAACCCAGCCTGCACCTCGTCGGCGATGAAGAGGATTCCGTGCTCATCGCACCAGCGGCGCAGGGCCTGCATGTACTCCGGCGGGGCAAAGTCGGCCCCTCCACCCTGGAAGCTCTCGGTGATGACGGCGGCGATCTTGTCCGGGGTGGCGCCCTGGCGCTCCAGCGAGCTCAGGAACAGGTCGAAGCTGGTGTCCTCGGTGCGGAAGCCGTCCGGGAAGGGCACCTGGTAGAAGCCCGGATCCAGGTTGGTGATCCACTCCTTGAGGGCGGGGGTGCCACCAGCCTGCTGGGCGCCCAGGGTGCGGCCGTGGAAGGCTCGCTCGAAGCTGACGATCCCCACCTTGGTCGGGGACTGCCGACGGCCCCAGGTGCGGGCCAGCTTGAGGGCGTTCTCGATGGCCTCAGACCCGGTGGTCAGCAGGAAGACTTTGTCCAGCCCCGCGGGTGCCAGGCCCACCAGGGTCTCGGCCAGCAGGGCCCGCTGCTCACTGGGGAAGCAGTAGTTGTGCAGGAGCCCGGCGTTGACCTGGTCAATGATGGCCTGCCGGACCTCCGGCGCTGCGTGACCGGAGTTGGCTACGAGCACACCGCTGCTGAAGTCCAGCCACATGTTGCCATAGGGGTCGTAGACCTGGCACCCCTCGGCCTTGTGCCAGATGATGGGTGGCTGGCCGGTCATGGCTACTGGCTCGTACTGGCGCAGCTTCTCGAGGGTTTCCAGCGACTCGGGCACCGGGATCTTGGTGCCGATGCGCCGGTAGGGCGTGTCTACCCGCGGCACCTCCCGCGGGGTAAGGTCGAACGTGGAACCGGCCATGATGCTCTGCTCCTTGGGTAGAGGAGATCTTACCGCTGGGACCGCAGAGAGCGCAGGGAAGGGATGAGAGGACTGGTGTTCCCCCTGAGCTCCCTGGGCGGCGCGGTCTTCCCTCCCATTCCCGTGCTCTTGTCTGCGGTCTTCGCGATCTCTACGGTGAATTGCCCCTATAGTAGCACCGGGTACAAACGTTCGTCGAAGCCAACGTAAGCGCTGTTGTTGGCGATGGACAGGCGCACTGCCTCGTTGACAGCCGTGCCTACCAGGGCTTGCTGAGGGACGGGCCGATTCTCGGCCAGCCTAGCGATCATCTCCCGCCGGCGGGCAAGCTTCTGCTCTCCCCCCAGCCCTTCGGTGGCCGCAATCAGGCTGCGGATGTCATTCAGCCCCTGGACGATGCTCTCGTAGCCGTAGCCGACCCAGTCCACCTCCCCCGGGTGATCCCAGGAGTCGTAGGCCTTGAAGAAGTTGGGGTTGTAGTCTTCGTAGCCACCCCGTTCGGTGACGAAGTGGAGGTTGCGAGCCTTGTGGTCGGCCCAGTACTCACCGTCCGTGCCCAGCACCTGCATGCCCTGGTTGGTGAGGGCGCTGTTGTGCTGAGAGTTGACCCAGGCGGTCTGCACCCAGAAGACGGAACCGTCTTCCCATTCGATGGTGGCCTGCACCGAGTCCAGCGCGTCGCTTCCGTGCTTGGGGAGGAACTTCTTCTGCCCGAAGGCCACGAGACGCTTGGGCCTGAGCCCGGTCACGAAGTAGTAGGCATCCACGTAGTGAACGCCCACGTACTCGAAGGGCGAGCTATTGTGGGCCCAGAGGCGGAAATGCTCGAGCGGGATCTCCCGACGCTCCTCGATCCAGGCGTGGCCGTGGAGAAGCTCGCCCAACCAACCCTGACGGTAGCGGTAGCGGAGGGCGCGTATCGCCCGGTCGTGGCGCTTGTGGAAGTCGGTGTAGACGTAGGCCCCGGCCTTCTGTGCCGCCTCCTCGATCTTCCATGCCTCCTCCACCTTGAGGCAGAGCGGCTTCTCCACTACCACATCGAAGCCGGCCTCGATGGCCGCCAGAATCATGGGCGTGTGGAGATGATCGGGCGTTGCCACCAGGACGGCGCCAGGCTGCTTGAGCTGGGACAGAGCTTCCTTGAAAGCCTCGGGGTGACTCTCGTCTAGGGGAGTGGTGTCGGGGTCGGGGTAGCCGCGGAAGGTGCGGTCAGGGAAGACCTCTCGCAGGTGCTTGATCGTGGAGGCCCGTCGGCTGGCGATGAGGACATCCCCCACGCGGCCCTCCCGTTGCTCCTGGAAGACAGTGGGGAGCACGACCTCCTCCGAGATCATCCCGCCACCGATGAGAAGCACGTTCAGCTTGGTGCTCGTCTGACCCATCGTCGTTCCTCCTTGGCGTACTATCCGCTAGGGAGACCGGGCGCCCGGCCCCTTTGGTACCGCAGTTTATTAATGCAAAGACGGGGCGACACGTCGTCGCCCCGTCGCCGGTCAGTCTTCTTTGGCGGGTCATGGGGCCTCAGCTAAGCGCTGCGGCGGCGCCCCATGGGTGCGGCAAGTATACGGATGAGGCCGGTCGGTGGCAAACCGAGCGGCAGGGCGCTTTACACTCTAGCCAGGTTCGCCTACACTCCGGCCGTTGGCTGAAACGGGCACCGAAGAGGTGCCCAGTATCGCGAGCAGTGATGTTGGAGGTTAGCAACATGCCGCATGAATTGCCGCCCCTTCCCTACGCCTACAACGCCCTGGAGCCGGTCATTGATGAGGAGACCCTTCGCATCCATCACGACAAGCATCACCAGGCGTACGTCGCCGGGCTCAACAAGGCGGAAGAGGAGTTAGCCAAGGCCCGCCAGACCGGAGACTACTCGCTCATCAAGCACTGGGAGAAGAACGCTGCCTTCCATGGCTCAGGCCACATCCTACATACGCTCTTCTGGGAGAACTTGACGCCTAAGGCCCAGGCCAAGGGCCAGCCCTCCGGCCACCTGGCCGAAGCTATTGACCGCGATTTCGGCAGCTTCGACGCCTTCAAGGCCCAGCTCACCGCGGCCACCATCGAGGTGGAGGGCAGCGGCTGGGGCATTCTGGCCTACCGCCCCATGGACGGCAAGCTGGTAGTCCTGCAAGCGGAGAAGCACCAGAACCTCACTCAGTGGGGGGCCCAGCCCCTGCTGGTGTTCGATGCCTGGGAGCACGCCTACTACCTCAAGTACAGGAACGCCCGCGGGGACTTCGTCAAGGCCCTGTGGGACATCGTCAACTGGGACGTAGTGGGCGAGCGCTACTGCCGAGCGGCCGGCTGCTGATAGGTCTCTCGACACAGTGCAGGGCGAGGCGCCCAACGGGCCCTCGCCCTCGCTTTTTCTCCTGCCGGTAGAGGCGGCGAGGAGTCTGTACCACCCGGCGGGCTTGGGCGCCCACCCGTCGGGGAGGCGTGTGGCAGCGGGCGTCTAGAGGCGCCCGCTAGGGGCCTTCGGCCATAGGGAAACGCGCTGAGGCACGGTGCGCCCCCTGGCGAGAGCTGCAGGGCGGGGCTTCGCCGGGCAGAAGGACGCCCGGCTCCGCCGCCCCTACCTGGATGTCGCTGCTACCTCAGGTGCCCTCAGGCACGCCTGGGCGGGGGTCACGTGTCACGCATCACGTGCCATTGGGGGTGAGCCACCGTGGTTAGCTGTGCTATACTCAGCACGTGGCAAAGCGAACCCGTCTGCCGGCCCTGTTCCTGGTGGTGGCCCTGGTCCTTCTCCCCTTTGCGTCGGTGCCCGTCGGAGCCCAGGACGACCCTGTCCTGGATTTCATCTCCGGCCTCTCGACCCGGGAGAAGGTGGGCCAGCTCTTTCTCGTCGCCTTCCACGGCCCCAACGTAGACAAGTCCACTGCCATCGCTGAGCTCGTCCAGCGCTACCGCATCGGCGGAGTGCTGCTTTCTGCCGAACGGGGCAACATTGACAACAGCGGCGATGCCGCTGCCCAGGTTAGCGAACTCACCCGGCGGCTGCAGGCGCTGGCGCTCGAGGGCCCCGGAGGCACCCCCACTCCCACCGTCCCGCCCAACATCCAGCGCGAGGCGGAGCTGCTCGGCGGCCGCCCCACGGTCACGCCCACCCCAATGTATCCCTCCAACGTGCATCCCATCCCCCTGTTCATCGCCGTCGAGCAGGATGGTGATGGCTATCCGCACACCGATATCCGTGCCGGGTTGACCACCCTGCCCAGCGCCCTGTCCGTGGGCGCCACCTGGGATGTCAACAACGCCTACATCGTGGGCAGTATCGTCGGCTCGGAGCTGGCGGCCCTGGGGGTCAACCTGCTCCTGGGGCCGAGCGCGGACGTGCTCCAGCGCATCCGGCCGGCTACCCCGGGTGATATCGGGGTCCGTTCCTTCGGGGGCGATCCCTACTGGGTGGGGGAGATGGGGCAGGCCTACATCCGTGGGGTGCACGAGGGCTCCGGCGGCATGGTGCTGGCGGTGGCCAAGCACTTCCCCGGGCTGGGCAGCAGCGATCGCAAGGCCACGGAAGAGGTCGCCACCGTCCACAAGAGCCTGCAGGAGCTCCGCCACATGGAGCTGGCGCCCTTCATCGCCCTGACCACCCCGGAGGTAGAGGATAGCGCGGGCGTGGCCGACGGCATGATGACCACCCCCCTGATCCGCTATCGCGGATTCCAGGGCAACATCCGCCAGCTGACCCGGCCCATCGGGCTAGACACGGATGGGCTCTCAGCACTCATGGCCCTGCCGGAGTTCCAATCTTGGCGCGAGGACGGCCTGCTCGTAAGTGGCCCGTTGGGGATGCCGGCCGTGCGCAAGTTCTACGATGCCCAGGACCGCTCCTTCCCCCACAAGAGCGTGGCCCTGGAAGCTCTCATGGCCGGCAACGACCTCATCTTCGTGGCAGACTTCGCCCTGCAGGATGACTGGGCGGTGCAGGCCAGCAACATCAAGGATACGCTCGAGTTCTTCGCCGAGAAGTACGACAGCGACCCCACCTTCCGGGCCCGGGTGGATGACGCTCTGGTGCGGATCATCCGCCTCAAGATGAGCCTCTACGAGGACTTCACCGTGGAGACCGTCGCTAACCGGCCGGAGTTGCCTGAAGCCCGCTCGGCGGAGGTAGGCGAGATCGCCCGTCAGGCCCTCACTCTCATCTATCCAGAGGCCGAGGAGCTGGCCGACCGCCTCTCCGGGCCGCCCCTGCGGGATGAGACCATGCTCATCATCACCGACTCTCGCACGGTCTCCGAGTGTCCGGGCTGTGCCCCCTTCCCGGACGTGGCCGTAGATGCCTTTGGGGCGGCGGTGCTGCGGCTATACGGGCCCAGTGGCAGCGGCCGGGTGGTGGACGACAACATCCACAGCTCGAGCTTCGAGGTGCTCAAGGGGCTGCTAGATGCCGAGCTGGCTGAGCAGGAGCTCACCGCCGAGCAGGCCACCCTCAGCGGTTGGCTGCAGGAGGCCGACTGGATCATCTTCCTCGCCCAGGACCTAAACGTCGGCGAGTACCCGCACTCCGATGCCCTGCGGCAGTTCCTCAAGCAGCGGTCGGACTGGATGCGCAACAAGCGGCTGATCGTCTTCGCCCTGGGCATGCCCACCTTCCTAGATACGACCGAGGTGAGCAAGCTCACGGCCTACTACGCCCTCTACGGCAAGACCGACCCCTTCCTGGAGGCGGGCGCCCGGGCCCTCTTCCGGGAGTTCTCCCCGGAAGGCAAGCCGCCGGTGGATGTGCAGGCGGTCAACTATGAGCTGATCGTGCAGCTGGAGCCGGACCCAGACCAGGTGATCGAGCTGGCCCGCGTGGGTGCTTCGGAGGCCGGGGGAGGGCGGCCGGTAGGGGTGAAGGCGGGCGACACCATCACGGTGCGCACCGGCGTCATCGTGGACTGCAACGGCAATCCTGTGCCCGATGGGACGCCGGTGGAGTTCCGCCTCCATTACCCGGCCGAGAGCCTGGAGCTGCCGCGGCAGACGGTCACCACCGTGAATGGGGTGGCGGTGACGAGCATCAAGCTGGAGCGAAGCGGTGAGCTGGAGGTGAGCGCCAGCACCAGCACCGCAGGCACCAGCACTACTCTGGTGGTATCCATTCGAGGCGATGAGCCGGCCACCTTCGCCACCATTGTGCCCCCCACGCCCACCCCTGAGCCTACCGAGACCGTCACTCCCCCGCCGGCCCCCACGGCCACGCCCACCGGGGCCTCGCCCGCCGGGACGCAGGCTGGGGCGACGGCGGAGCCAGACTTGCAGGGCCTCTGGGAGGCGGTGATGGCCTTGGCCGAGCAGGGGCTGCTGGCCTGGGGGCTGGCCGGGGTGGCAGTGGCAGGGGCCACTCTGAACATGGCCTTGGGGGGCCGGGTGAAGTCGCCGGAACGCCGGTTACGGATGACCCTGTGGAGCGTGGTGTTCGGCCTGGCGGGCTACTGTGGCTACCTGCTGAGCGGCTTCGCCGGCGTGCCCGGTTGGCCACCGGGAATGACGGCGCTGACAGTGGCCGGGGTAGCGGCGCTGGTGCCCGGGCTGGGGTTCCTCAGGGCAGGCCGATGAGGACGGGCGTCGGCCAGTAGGTCAGGTAGGCGGCAGCGGCCAGAAGCAGGAGCGCCAGAGCCAATAGCCCGGCATTGGCGCGCAGCGCACCGCCCCAGGTGAACGGCTGCGGGAACCGCCCCTTCCCCAGGAGAGCCGCTCGGAACTCAGCGATTGACGAGGGACGGTCGTCCGGGTGCATGGCCAGCGCCCAGGAGATGACGGCGTCGGTGCGCTCGGAGAGGCGAGGGTTTAGTTCCTGGGCCGGTGGCAGAGCGTTGGGGCACAGGAACCGGTCCTTGGCCGGCAGCGGTGGCTGTCCGGTGAGCAGATGGTAGAGGGTGGCCCCTAGGCCGTAGATGTCGGCCCGGGTATCCGTGTGCCCGGTCTCGCCCCCGTACTGCTCCAAGGGGGTGTAGCTGGCAGTGCCCCGCCCGTGGACTACGGTGACGGTACGGGTCTGATCGGGAACCATCACCTTGACCAGGCCGAAGTCCACCAGCTTGACCAGACCGCTGGCGCTCAGGCGGATATTGGCCGGCTTGATGTCGCGGTGGAGGACGGGTGGGTCCTGCGAGTGCAGATACTCCAGCGCGTCGCACAGCTGGCGGGCCCACTCTAGGACCTGCTTCTCGTCCAGCCGGCGACCCTCGGCGCTGGCCTCGTCCACCATGGTCTGGAGGTCCTGGCCGGGGACGAAGTCCATGACCAGGTAGTCGCGATCGTTCTCGGAGAAATGGTCGGAGACCTTGGGCAGGTTGGGGTGGTCGAGCCGGGCCAGCGTGCTGGCCTCGCGGTAGAACTGCTCACGCGCCTCCTGCGGGTCCGTGAGCCCATCATCAGGACAGGCGATCTCCTTGATGGCGCACTCACGGCCGCTGAGGCGAAGGTCATCGGCCCGGTACACCGCCCCCATGCCCCCCTGGGCCACGAGCTCCGTGATCCTGTACCGGGAATGCAAAATGACGCCCCCGTCCAGAGTCCGGGGCACCGCTCCTCCTCCCGCGCCGGCTACCTGCTAGTTAGCCTATCCTAGCGACAACGCCTATGTCAACAAGTCGGGACCCTAGTGCGGAAGCAGCCGCCGGATGCCTCAGGCCCGGCTGGTTGGGTGCGCTCTTCCTTAGTTACCGTGGCTCTGCACTCTCCTGGGGCGAAACACCTGCGCCGTCTCCTTGTCCCTAAGGGTGAGTTACGGGACAATGGGCACAGGAAGGGGGTTGGGGATGGAAGACGTAGCCATGCTCATCGTGAAGGACGGTCCCGAGCGTGGTCGGCGCTGGTCCCTGGATAGGGAAAAGCTCATCATCGGCCGAAGTGCCAAGTCCGATATCCACATCCCGGACCGCCACGTCTCGGGGACCCACGCGGAGATCACCTACTACAACGGGCGCTACTACATCCAGGATCTGGGGAGCAAGAACCACACTTATGTCAACGGTCAGGAGCTCTATAACGCCCACCCCTTGAGCGACGGTGATGAGGTGCTCCTGGCCGGCGTGGTCTGCCTGACGTTTGTGGACGCGGGCAAGACGGTCCCCCTCATCCTGGGGGGCGGGCTGGAGCCCGGGGTCCGGCTGGATCCTCAGTCTCGCCGGGTGTGGGTGAACGGCAGGGAGCTGGAGCCGCCGCTGTCCCAGGCCCAGTTTCGCCTTCTCCAGTTGCTGGTGGCCATGGACGGCGCCGTCTGCTCGCGGGATCAAGTGATGGCGGCCGTGTGGCCCGATGAGGCGGAGGAGGGGATCACCGAGCAGGCCATTGACGCCCTGGTGCGCCGGCTGCGCGAGCGCCTGGCCGAACTGGACCCGGACCACAGCTACGTGGTGACGGTGCGCGGGCACGGCTTCCGGTTGGATCAGAAGCGCTAGTGCCAGGAGGCACCTAGCTGCCTCCTGGCACTAGAAACGAGCCGGGATCCGGCGGGCCTAGCTTTGCCGGAAGAAGTACTGCTCTACGTTGGTGTTGCCGGGGGTGAGAAGGAGCCAGTCTGAGACGGCCTCTTCGGGCACGTTGCGGAAGTTGTTCTTGACCACCCCCACGTGGGGAAGCACGCCCACAGTGCCGATGTTCCACAGGTTCACCGAGGCGTTGTCGAAGAACGCCTCCGCCAGAGCGGGCAGGGCATCCGGGGCAGCGCCTCTGATCTGATCGTAGAGGGCGTACTGCTGCTTGACCTCCTCAGGCGGCTCCTCGCCCTGCTCGCCACGCGTCAGGTTCCAGGTCCACCACATCACGGCGTTGCTCTCGTACACCCCGGAGGCACCGTACGGCACGAAGCGGTCCGGGCGGATGAGCGGCGTGGCGCAGTAGTCCATGGTGCCCACGCTGACGTCGTGCTCGGCCGCGCCGGCACGCTCGGCCAGGAGGGCGCGGTCCTCCTCCTTGGGCACCATACGGATGCCAATGGCCTGCCACTGCTCGGAGATCATCTGCAGCACGTCACGCCAGGGCCCGAACACCGGGGCGTACTCCACCGTGATCAGGAGGCTCTCGCCATCGGGGCGCAGCCGGAAGCCATCGGAGTCTCGCTCGGTGAGGCCCAGCTCGTCCAGGATTTGGTTGGCCTTGTCGGGGTCGTAGTCGGCGTAGCGGGTGGCATGCTCCTCTTTGAAGTAGGCCGACTGAGGGATCAGTGAGGCCTGCCGAGGGGTCCCGAAGCCCTGATAGGCCAGCTCATTGATGTCGGAGCGGTTCATCCCGTGCGAGAGGGCGATACGGAAGTCCAGGTTGCCCAGCAGTTCCCTGAGCCCCGGGTCCTTATGGTTGAGGTTGGGGAAGAGCAGGCAGTTGGATCCTTCGGCGAGCGTCCACTTCATGACCCGGTAGTCGCCCTTCTCGGCGTTCTCCACGAAGAGGGGATAGTTGTTCCACATGATGTGGCGGAACTGCATATCCAGCTCACCGGCCACCGCTTTCAGGTTGAGCAGGTCGGCGTTCTCCACGATATCGAAGTGGACGCTGTCGATGTAGGGCAGCTGGTTGCCCTCCGGGTCTACCTTCCAGTAGTAGGGGTTGCGCTCGCACAGGACCGGGACGTCCGGCGGCACCCGCTTGGGGATCCACGGCGTGAGCCGAGGGTGTTCAGGGTTGTCCCAGAGCCTGCGGTTGGCGAAGTACTCCCACCAGTTCTCGAATCCGGCCTCTTTCACCTTGGCGGCCAGCTCCTCCGCATCGGCGTACTTGGGGTGGAACTGGCTCAGGTAGTGCTTCGGCGCCACGATCCGATCCTGGAGGCCGTCTGCCCCGGCCATGATCTGGATGAAGAGGCCGTAGGGGCTCTGGAAGGTGATGGTGAAGGTGTAGTCGTCTACCTTCTCCAGCTTCATGACCTGGTCGTTGACCGGGTCGCGGAAGTACTTGGCAATGGTGGGGGTCAGCTCCTCGTTGAGGAGGATGTCCTCGTACCAGAAGACGAAATCGTCAGCGGTGAAGGGGGCGCCGTCTGACCACTTCATGCCCTCGCGCATGTGGAAAGTGAACTGGGTGGCGTCCTCGCTGATCTCGAAGCTCTTGACCAGGTTGGGGTATACGGATACGAGGTCGTCGTTCCAGCGTACGAGGTTCTCATACCCCATGCGGCTGAAGATGATGTTGGCATCAGAGGGGCCGACAGCGCAGCGGTGCCAGGTGCCCCCGTACTGGCCGATCTCCTCGGTGACGGGGATGACCATGGGCTCAGCCGGAAGCCGCTCTTCCACCGGTGGGAGCGAACCCGCCTGCACCAGCTCTGCCAGCATGGGAGCCTCGCCGAACTTGCCCTCGGCGGCCGGTGCAGCTGGGGCGGTGGTGGCTTCGGGGGCTTGGACCGGTGCTTGGGTGGCGGCAGGGGGCGCCTCCTGGGTGCTGGGGGCACAGGCAGCGGTGAGGGTGAGGGCTGTGGCTGCCCCGCTAAGCTCGAGGAACCGACGTCTGGTGAGCTTGCTCCGAATCATCATCAACCTCCGTTGGGAAGTTCGAGAGCGTAGCAGACAACGACCGGTCGTGATGCCGCTGTGACCGACAGCCTCTCTCCCCACCGTCTCCAGCCGGAAGACGGTGGGCGCAAGGTACTCGATGGCAGTGGCATCTGGATTGTGCTACCGGCCCAAGGTTCGGTCAACCATAACTGCCCTGAATGGAGAGTGATTCGGGCCCCGAGCCGATCGGCTCGGGGCCCGCTTGGCGATGCTGGTTGGAAGATGTCGTCCGTCTAGCTTTGCCGGATGAAGTACTGCTCCACGTTGGTGTTGCCGGGCGTGAGCTGCAGCCAGTCGGACACGGCGTCCTCGGGCACGTTGCGGAAGTTGTTCTTCACCACGCCCACGTGCGGAAGCACGCCCACCGTGCCGATGACCCACAGGCGCTCGGAGAAGTTGTCGAAGAACTCCTGAGCCAGCGCCGGCAGTTCGTCCGGACGGGCGCCCTTGATCCGGTCGTAGAGGTCCATCTGGTGGCGGATGTCGTCGGGGGGTTCCTGCCCTTCCTTCCCACCGGAGTTGTACCAGGCAGCGTACTCGCTGGCCCAGTTGTAGGCGGAACTCAGGAGCGGACCCCACCAGAGCGGCTCGACGAGCGGCGTCAGGCAGCGGTCCATCGTCCATATGCCGATATCACGCTCGTTGGCCGTCCCTCGCTGATCGAACAGGGTGCGGTCCTCCTCCTTGGGGATGGCCCGGATGCCGATGGACGTCCACATGTCGGTGATCATCTGTACCGTGTCGCGCCAGGGGCCGAACACGGGCGCGTACTCGAGCACGAAGCTGAGGTTCGTGCCGTCCGGGCGCAGGCGGAACCCTTCGCCGTCCTTCGCGGCCAGGCCAATGTCGTCGAGGATCTGGTTGGCCTGGTCCGGGTCGAAGTCGGCGTAGAAGGTGGCATGCTCCGGCTTGAAGTAGGGGCTCTGGGGGATGAGAGCGGCCTGCCGGGGCTCGCCGAAGCCCTGGAAGGCCAGTTCGTTGATCTCCGAGCGATTGATGCCCAGGGAGAGGGCGATGCGGAAGTCCCGGTTCTCGATGAGCTCACGCAGGACCGGGTCTTGGTGGTTGTGGTTGAGCAGAAGCAGCACGTTGGAGCCCTCTGCCAGCGTCCACCTCATCACCCGGTAGTCACCCGCTTCGGCGTTTTCGATGAAGAGCGGGTAGTTGGTCCACAGCAGGTGGCGGAATTGCATGTCAATCTCGCCGGCCACCGCCTTCAGGTTCAGGAGGTCGGCGTTCTCCACGATGTCGAAGTGGACGGCGTCTATGTAGGGCAGCTGGTTGCCCTCCGGGTCCACCTTCCAGTAGTAGGGGTTGCGCTCGCACAGGACCGGGATGTCCGGCGGGACTCGGGTAGGCTGCCAGGCCCAGATGTGCGGCTGCTCGGGGTTCTGCCAGTTGCGCTTCTGGCCGAAGAGCTGGGTCCAGTTCTCGAAGCTGGCGTCCTTCACCGCTTGGGCCAGTTCGTCGGCGTCGGCATACTTGGGGTGGAACTGCTCCAGGTAATGCCGGGGGTAGTCCGTCAGGCCGCCCCCCGAGGGGCCGGCCAAGATCTGGATGAAGAGGCCATAGGGATTGGGCGAGACGAAGCGGATGGTGTAGTCGTCCACCTTCTCCAGGACGACCAGCTCGCCCAAGGGATCGCGCATCCAGCGAGGGACGGTGGGGGTCAGCTCCTCGTTGAGGAGGATGTCCTCGTACCAGAAGACGAAATCGTCAGCGGTGAAGGGAGCGCCATCTGACCACTTCATGCCTTCGCGGAGGTAGAAGGTGAACTCGGTGGCATCGTCGTTGATCTCGAAGGCCCGGGCCACGTTGGGAACAACGTCGGACCCGTCTTCGTTCCACCGCACCAGGTTCTCGTAGCTCAGGCGGCTATTGATGATGCCGGCATCGCCGGGGCCGACGGCGCAGCGGTGCCAGGTGCCCCCGTACTGGCCGATCTCTTCGGTGACGGGGATGACCATGGGCTCAGCCGGCAGCCGCTCTTCCACCGGCGGGAGGGAACCCGCCTTTACCATCTCCGCCAGGCCGGGGGCCTCGCCGAACTTGCCCGCCGGGGCTTCCTGAGGGGCCGGAGCGGTGGTGGCTTCGGGAGCCTGGACAGGCTCTTGGGTAGGGGCGGGGGGCGCTTCCTGGGTGCTGGGGGCACAGGCAGCGGCGAGGGTGAGCGATGTGGCTACCCCGCTGAGCTCGAGGAACCGACGTCTGGACAGCCTGCTTCTCATGTATGAGCCTCCTATGTTTGCTGGGCGATGGTGCCTCAGCCAGGATGGGTTCAACGAAGCTGGGTCAGATGTCTGCGAGTTATCGGACCAGAGTGCGCTCGCACCCCTCCTTGCGTGGGTGGCATGTGCCGGCACGTTTCCCGCTTTAGTGCCGGATGGGGAGAGGGCCACGATTGGCCCTCTCCCGACGTTGAGCTAGCTCTTGATGAAGAACTGGGACGTGGTGTAGATCTGCGGCGGCTGGGTGGGATAGCCATCCTCGGGCACGTTGCGGAAGTTGTTCTTGCACACGCCATAGCGGCCCGCGTCGGGTTCGGCCAGCACGCCGATCTGCCAGATGTTCTCGGCATGGAGCTGCAGGGCCTGCTTCTGCAGTTCGTTACGCCGATCGGCCGAGGTCTCTCCCAGGATCTGCTCGTAGAGGCCCTGAAGCTGCTTGATCTCCTCGGGTGGCTCCTCGCCTTCTTCCCCGCCGGTGGCATACCAGAGGCCCCACTGGGGTGCCCAGTGCTGATTGCCCTCTGCGGTGCAGAAAGTCTCGCGCAGCACGGGTGGGTTGCCGGCAAAGCCCAGGTTGGAGGCGTAGCTGGCGATGTCGTGGCTGAGGCCGTGGACGTAGGGCACCCATAGGCGCTGCTCGGTGGGGTTGACGATGATCTCGATGCCTACTTCCTTGAGGTAGTCCTTGATGAGCTCCTGCATCTCGACGTTCTCTGCCGGCCAGGGGGTGAAGGTGGAGTTCACCAAGGTCAACCGCTGCCCGTCAGGGCGAAGCCGGAATCCTTCCGAGTCGCGTTCGGTGAGGCCCATTGCGTCGAGGAGCTTGTTGGCCTGCTCCGGATCGTACTGAGCGTAGGCATCGGCGAAGCTCTGCTCAAACCAGGGCGAGGCTACCGCGCAGGTGGCGGCGGCAGGGGTGGCCAGGCCCCGGAAGAGGAGGTCGTTGATCTCGTTGCGGTCGAAGGCGATGGAGAAGGCGATCCGGAAGTTGAGGTCGTGGAAGAGCTCTTTCAGGAACGGATCGCTGTGGTGGTAGTTGAAGTAGATGGTACCGTAGTTGGTGCCCGGGTTGACGAGGCCGATGATTCGATAGTCGCCCTTCTCGGCGTTCTCCATCACGGTGGGTCGATTCGCCAGGCCACCGGGACCGCTATGCCACTCGAAGTCTACCTCGCCGGCCACGCACTTGAGCAGAGTGGCTTCGGCGTCGCTGACCAGGGTGCGCTCTTTGCCATCGAGGTAGGGGAGCTGGTTGCCGGCGCTGTCCACCTTCCAGTAGTAGGGGTTGCGCTCGAACAGGTGGATGGGCTGGTCCACCGTGTTGGTTACCACCCAGGCGGTCAGGTAAGGGCAGCCAGGGTTGTTGAAGCTGGCGGTTTTGGCGGCGAAGAGGTCGGTCCAGGTATCGAAGCCTTCCTGGGCGATGGCGGCGTTGAGCTCGGCTTCATCGGCATACTTGGGGTGGAACTGCTTGAGGTAGTGGGCCGGCAGGTACATCCACTGGTTGGGCAGGATCTCCTCGAACATGCCGTTGGGAGCGGCGAAGGTGATCCTGATGGTGTAGTCGTCCACCTTCTCCACCACGGCAGGCTCACCGGCCCGCTGGAAGGCTGAAGGGATGGTGGGGGTGAGCTCTTCGTTGAGGGTTACGTCTTCCCACCAGAACATGATGTCGTCGGCGGTGAATGGTTCACCGTCGCTCCAGCGTACACCTTCCCGCAGGTAGATGGTGATGACGGTGCCGTCTTCGTTCCACTCCCAGCTCTTGGCCAAGACGGGCACCAGGCCGGTGAAGTCGGGGGTGAAGGTGTTGAGGGGCTCGAACAGGGAGTACCACTCTTGGTAGGTGCTGCCGGTGGTTACGGTCTTCCACTTCCCGCCGTACTGGCCGACCTCCTCGACCGGGGTGATGACGAGGGGCTCCAGCGGGAGGCGTTCCTCCACGGGGGGGAGTGTGCCGGCCGCGACTTGCTCCGCTAGCATCGGGGCCTCCCCAAAGCGGGAGGACGGGGCGGCGGTCCCGCCTGCTGAGGCCGCAGCAGGCGCCGTGGTGGCCTCGGGAGCGGTGGTGGCAGTGGGTGCGGGCGCGGGTGCTTGGGAGGCGCCGGCGCAGGCACTCACGGCAGCTACGGTTGCGGACAGTCCGGCGACTCGGATGAAACCGCGGCGGGAAATACCGTTGCTCTCCATGGCGACCCCCTCCTCTGTGAGGCGACGCGGGAACCGGACTTTCCTCCGAGCAGAGGCTGCCGGGGCACTGTGTCCGTTCCGGGTATGGATAGTACCTGGTACTGCCTACGTTGACTGTATGACAGATCGCTGTGGTCGTCAATGCGGGGGATTAGCGCAACGAGGCAGCGATGCTGGCCGCGGGGCGGTATGGGCAGAGGGGCGGGGGGGGGGGGGGGGGGGGGGGGGGGGGGCGCGCGCGGCGGGGGGGGGGGGGGGGGCGGGGTGTGAGTCGTCGTGGGTGTGGGCGGTTGCGCCGAATTGTGCGACGTTTTCGATGAAGGTGGCGCGG
>JBMNTK010000078.1:0-15865 GCA_050945695.1 Anaerolineae bacterium
CCTCTTGATCGCCCTCACCCATGGCAGCCACTGCCGCCTCGCTGCCTTCCTGCACAGCGCTGATGAGCTGCGCGATCTCCTGGGTAGCCCGGGCTGACCGCTCGGCCAGCTTGCGCACCTCGTCGGCGACCACGGCAAACCCGCGGCCCTGCTCGCCGGCCCGCGCCGCCTCGATCTGGGCGTTGAGCGCCAGCAGGTTGGTCTGACCGGCGATGTCCTCGATGGTGGCCACTATGCGGCTGATCTCCTGAGAGCGCTCACCCATCTCTTGGACCCGCTCGGCAGCCTGGCGGACTACCGCCGCCACCCGCTCCATCCCGGCCCGGGTGTTGTGCATGGCCTGCAGGCCTTCAGCGGCAATCGCGCGGCCGGATGCGGCCTGCTCGGCGGCGGCCTGCGACTGCTGCCCGATCCGCTGGGCAGTCTCGGTGACCATGCTCGCCGACGACGACATGACGGCAACCGCGCCGGCAGACTCCTCCGCCCCCTTGGCGATGCCGTCTATGGCCCGCGCCAGCTCCTCCATACCCTGGTTGGAGAGCTGTACCGTCTCGGAGGTCTGGGCTGAGCCGCGGGCAACCTCCTCTATAGCCCGGGCCACCTGCTGTGTGGCCTCTCCGGTGGCCTCGGCGCCGCGCGATAGCTGATGGGACGACTCGGCCAGGGCGTCCGCCCCGCTGCGCACGGTGGAGATGGAGTCACGGAGCCTTGCTGTCATTGCAGCCAATGCCGCGCCAGTGCCCTGCAGGCTCGAGATCATGAGGTTGAACGCCTGCGCCAGATCACCCATCTCGTCCGAAGAGCGGTAGGTGAGGGCCTCAGACTGTATTGTCACCGACTGGGTCAGGTCACCTTCGGCCATGGCTTCGGCCGCCCGGGTCAAGTTCGCCAGGTCCACCTCGGCCACCTTGCGCGCGGCCTCGACCATGACCTTGGCGCCCTTGGAGATGCTGCGAGACATGAACACGGCCACGCTCATGCCGATGCCCACAGCGGCCACAATCATCGCTATGGCGATCGCGCGGGTGGACCGGTACGTGGCAGTGTTGCTCTCGATGGCCCTCTCGCCGTTGTCCCGCTTGCGCTGCACCAAGGCGTCGATCGCCTCGTCCGCCACGTTGGCGGCATCGCGCGCCGCCAGTACCTTCGCTTGGGATCCCTCGACATCGCCGGCCCGGATGCTCTCTATCAGTGAGGGCAGGAGCGCCTCGTAGGCGTGCCAGGCGGCATGGGCCTGCGCTACCAGGGCCCGCCCCTCGTCAGTGACGAAGTACTGGTCCAGCCCGTCAAATGCCTCGTTGATCTCGTGGGTGAGGGCCTCCACCTCGGCTAGGTAGTCGGCAACGCGGTCACCCTCGTCCGCGAACACAATCGCGTTTCTCAGCCCGCGCTCGACCCGGGTCAGGTTCAGTTGCGCCTCCAGAACCCGATCGAGGCCCAGTAGCTGCAGCTGGTAGAGCTCGGTGTCGAGAGCGTTGATGCTTCCCATCCCTTGGATGCTAATCAGCCCCATCGCCGCCGTCAGCAGCAGCACCACACCGAAGGCGCCGAGGAGCTTCGTGCGGATGTCCAACCTCATGCTACCAACCTCCACAGATGTCACGGACGACGTTCCCAAAGAGCCGGCCTGGCTTGCCCGCGGGGAAGTGGGTCGGGGAGCTCCGCGGGGCCGGAGCCCCCCGACGTGGAATGAGACGGCGCCGATGGCGCCTTTCCGCCTGACCCGACATACTCCCGAGACAAGTCCAGGTCTGGTGCGATCGCCCTACACCAGTCACTAACCAAGCCCCGTCCGTCCGGGTTCTTTTCGGCAACAGGGCTCATTTCTGTAGTGCTGGAGCGTAAAGGTAGCGTGGTTAATGCTGCATGCCCGCGTGGAATGGAGCTTGCAATTCGGATATTGCGACTAAAACGCTCGTGAGGCGCATCGAATAATCACGCATTACTTCTCATGCGTGGCCATTTTCGACCCTTCACGCTGCCCTGCGGTACGCGACCCCTTGGCAGACTTTGTGAATTGCGATATAAACGCGACTAGCCAATCCCAGCCGAACACAGGAGTTAGCGATCTAGGGAGGCGGTCAGCACCCGCGTTGCGGCCGGCCCAGAATCCTTGCCAGCATCGGACCATGGACTACGTTACCGCTGACGTACAGGGGGGCTAGGAGCCCGCCCAAGGAGCAGCCGTGCCTCTCCCGGGCAAATGTGATTACGCTCTGCAGATCGTGATTGACGCCGCTCTCCACCAAGACGGGGAGCCAATCACGCGCAGGCAGGTGTCAAGCCGGCTGAACCTGGCACTGCCTACGCTCTCCCGCCTGCTCGCCGACCTGCGGCAGGCCGGCATTCTGGAGAGCATCCGGGGCCGAGGCGGGGGCTACCGTCTCGCCCGCCGGCCCTCGGAAGTGAGCGTCCAGGCGGTGCTCTCTGCCATCGGGGAGCCCTATGGGGCCATACGGTGCCGCGATGACACACTCGCCGCCGGCCAGGACGGCTGCGCACTGGAGCGCGTCTGGGGGGCGGCCCTGGAATCACTTACCCTGCCCGATCTCCTCGCTGCCCTACAGGATGCCCATCACGATGCCGGGCCGAGCAGCATAGACGGGCGCCAACGTCTGCTGTGCCCGGCCGCCCTGGAGACCGCCGGCGTAGTGGTTGCCAGCGGCGAGGGCTATCTCCTGGGCCTGAGCCCCACCGCGCAGCGGCTGACGGGCTGGGCAGAGGGGGACGCCCTGGGTAGGCCAGTGGCCCAGGTGCTCAGCTTGGTGAGCGAGGACCCAGCGGAGCCGGGACCACTGAGCCCACCGTCGGCCGGAGACGGGCAGGTATCCGTCTCCGGTCTGGCCCTGCTCTCTCGTGAGGGGCGCCGGGTCCCGGTTTCACTCCTGGTGGAGCGCCTCGGCTGGGCGGGACAGGCCAGTCCCGCCTCCCTAATCGTCGTGCGCGATCTGACCCAGGAGCGCGCCCGTCGGCAGCAGCTAATGGGCAGCGACCGCCTGGAGGCTCTGGCCGGGCGATACCGCTCCCTGACCGAGGAGCTGGGTACGGCGATCAGCGCCATGGCCGGCAGCCTCTCGTTGGCCCTGTGCCGGCTGTGCGACTGCTGCAGCGCCGGCGAGGACCTCCAGGTCGCGCGGGACAGCCTTGACCAGGCTCGGGTCCTGCTCGAGGAGCTGCTCGGCCTAGTAGAGTCGTGCGGTGGGCCCCGCCGTCCGGTTGACCTGCCCCCTCTCATCAAGGCCACTGCCATCTCAACCTTGGCCAACTCCCCGCTGCACCTCGACCTGCGCCTCGACGCTGACGTGGAACCGGTGGAGGCAGACCCGATTCTGCTACGCCAGCTGGTGATCAGCCTGCTGGGCAATGCGGAGCGGGCACTCCCCCAAGGCGGGACCATCGAGGTGGAGCTGAGCACGTGTTCCGTGGAACCGGGCTGGGATGCCCACCTTGCCTCCGGGCGCTACACGGTGCTGGCGGTCAGGGACCACGGCCTGCCCGTACCCCCCGATGAGGTGGGCTGCATGTTTGACCCCCTCTACGTTGCCAGCACCGGCCGCGCGAGCGTGGGCCTTCCTACCGCCCGTGCCCTCGCCCAGGAGTGCGGCGGCCGCCTGATCCTCACGCCCTTGGACCACAGCGGCGCCGAGGTTCGGGTCTACCTCCCCGCCGGTCCCGGTCGTCATCCCTCCTCGTCACCCGCCGACCTCGACACAGGCAACCGGGTGTTGGTAGTTGGCGAGCCATCCCTGGCCCACGTACTGCGCCGGATGCTGATCAGGGCCGGCTTTCAGCCGGTCGTGGCGACTTCTCCGGATCAGGCAATTGAGCTCTGCCGCCAGGCGGCTGCAGAAGGAAGCTCGTTTCGGGCCATGCTGGTTGACTCCGCCGTCAAGAGAGCTACCGGGGCGCCCAGCCTGGCTCAGCAGGCCAAGCTGCTACTCCCCGAGATGACCGCGGCGCTGCTCGCTGTACGGCCCACGGGCGAACCGTGGCCAGCAGAGGGCCCGAGCGCTGGGTACGATACCTCGCTGGCCAAGCCCTTCTCTTACCAGGACCTGGCTACCTTCATGGCCCGCCTGCCGAACCGGGCAGGGCGCAGGAGCGCCTGACCCAGCGACGCCCGAGCGACGAGCTCGCCCCTGGCTAAGCAGCTGGGTCACTGCTTGTTGATGCCGGGCATCGCCGCTGCTATCATGCAGCATCTTGAGCTCGACCGGTTCGTCTGGCGGGCGCAAGGCCGGGCCTCGTGAGCCCGCTCGCTGCCCCATCTCGCCCGCAGTGCCGGGCCACCCGGTACTGCCCCAAGACTCGTTCCCCCGATAGGAGACATTGATGGACCAGACCGTCTGCCCCGAATGCGGCCGAGCCGTCGGCCCCACCGGGTCGGCCTACTGCCCCGACTGCGCCGCCCGGATCGGCAAGGACCGGCGTGGGGTGTGGTGGGCAAGCCTGGTGGGAGTGGCAGCCACCGCCCTCCTGGTAGCGATCGTGGCCGCCCTGGCCGGCCCCACCGGGCCACGCCTGGCAGGCATCTCGCTCGTGGTGGTCGGCGTGATCCTGGCCCTGGTTCCGGCCGCCATCTGGATGGCGGTCTTCTACGTTCAGGACGCCCGGGAGCCCGAACCCAAACGCACCGTGCTGGCGGTGTTCGTCCTGGCCGCCCTCCTGGCCCGGGCGGTGGGTATCCCCCTGATCGAGGATGTGTACCAGGTGGATAGCTGGCTGGCGTCCGGCCCTGTCTTTCACATCCTGGGCGCCATTCTGGTGATCGGCTTCGTCCAGCAGGCCCTCGTCTATGCCGCCGTCCGCTACAGCGTGTACAACACCTCCGAGTTCGACGAGCGCGTTGACGGCATCGTCTACGGCACAGCCGCCGGCCTAGGCTACGCCACCATGCTCAACCTCGACTTCATCATAGCCAGTGGCGGCCTGAGCCTGACCGCCGGGACGGCACGGGTAGCGGTGACGGCCCTGGCTCTGGCCAGCTTCGGGGGTATCCTCGGGTACTTCCTCGGGCGCAGCCGGTTCGACGACGAGCCCGTCTGGTGGCTGCCGGCCGGACCCGCGCTCGCCGCCGTCCTCAATGGACTCTTCGTCTATGCGCTGGGCGAGGTCAGTGCGACAGGAATCACCCTACAGGGGAGCGTGTATAACCCCTGGCCCGGGCTCATCCTGGGTACGGCAGTCGCCGCTGTCACGTTCTTGGTGCTGTTCCTCCTGATTCGACGCCTTGCCGGCCGGGCGCCGCAGGCAGCAGGGGCTTAGGGGGATGCCGATGACTTCGCAATCAGTCACTGCCGTGAGGAGACGCGATCGCTGGGCCTCTTGGGCCGTCGTTGGCGTCGTAGCCCTGGCCCTGCTCCTGGGCTGGGGAGTCAAGGCCCTGGCCGAGAACCGCACCGTCGTCTTCCAGTCGGAGCAGTTCCGGATCCCCTACCCGGCCGGTTGGGTCAGGGTGAACGCGGACGCCCCTATCATCCTACAGGTCGAGAAGCTGGCCAGCCCGGCACGCACTACCCTCACCCTCCAGCGCCGGCCGGCCCCGCCCGATGCCACCAACCCACTGGGCGCCGTCCAACAGGCCCTGACCCTAGAGCGAGGCCGTACCTGGACTGCCTACCGCGTGCTCAACGTGGAGCAATCCGATGCCGTGCCCGGGCGGGACGCCCTTCGCGTCACCTTCGCTTACGTGGCCAACAACCCCAACCCCTTCATGGCCGCGCCTCCGGTAGTGATGCTGGGCCAGGAGTACCTTTTCCCGGTTGAGGCCGACGTCCAGATAGTCACCATGACGGCGGCGGAAGCCAACTACGAGCGGGCGACGAGAGACCTTCAGACGTTTCTCCGGGGATCGCCGAAGTGAGGCATCATGGTGAACCTTACGAGGGCGGAATCGCTGCCAGCTCAGGTAGAGGAGGCTCTGCCGGTGCAGGCAGTCTTTGGGGCTGGATCTATCGCATCCCGGGCCGAGATACGGGGCGTTCCCGGGTGGAGGGAAGAATGAGGCTGAGGCGGTTCGTGTCGGTGGTGGTCGCGGTTGCGTTGCTGGCGTCGCTGCTGGGCCCGGGTGCGGCAGCGGCCCTGGACCGTGCCACCACCCAGCAGGTAATGAGGGGCGTGGTTCAGTTCATCGCCGTAGACGAGGGTCGCGGTGGCACCTTGACGCCCAAGTGGACAGGCTCGGGCACCATCATCTCCCCCGACGGCCTCATCCTCACCAACTGCCACGTAGCCTACCCCGTCGCCATGTACAACGACCCGGAGTTCGAGTACGACCTGCTCATCGTGGCCATCACGGTGCGCTCCGATGAGGCTCCGCTGCCCAGCTACATCGCCGAGGTGGTGCAGTACGACGCCAGCCTCGACCTGGCCGTGGTCAGGATCACCCAGACCATAGACGGCACCCCCGTTGATCCCAGCGCCCTCAACCTCCCCTCCGTGCCCCTGGGAGACTCCAATCAGCTGGAGATCGGCGATCCGGTATCCATCTTCGGCTACCCCGGCATCGGCGGAGAGACCATCACCTTTACCAGCGGCAATGTGAGCGGCTTCTCCAGCGCCCAGGGTGTCAAGGGCCGCGCCTGGATCAAGACCGATGCCACTGTGGCCGGCGGCAACAGCGGCGGCACAGCCGTTGACGAGCAGGGCTTCCTGGTGGGCGTCCCCACCAAGTTCGGCGCCGGAGACGACCAGGACCCAGTGGACTGCCGGCAGTATGCGGATACCAACAACGATGGGCGCATAGACCGCAACGACGCCTGCATACCGATGGGCGGCTTCATCAACGCGCTTCGCCCCGTCAACCTAGCCCTACCGCTGATCGAGGCGGCCATGATGGGGCTGCAGACGGAGCCTGCGTCCCGGGACTTCCCAACCCGCCCGACGGTCACCGGCAGGCCCCAGGTGGGGCGGCAGGTGTTCGCCCCCATGGTGGACGAATTCGACCAGCCCTTCACGGTGGCGCACTACTTCCCCAGCGGCACGGAGGACATCTACCTGGTTTTCGACTACGACGGCTTCACGGACGGCGTCCAGTGGCAGCCGGTACTGGTGTACGAGGGCCAGGCTTACAATGACATCTGGGCCCCTGAGGCCTGGAACGCAGGGGCATCGGGCACTACCTGGGTGAGCATCCACGCCGAGCCCCTGGCCGACGGCCTCTATGAGTTCCTCATCTTCTACGACGGCGAGCAGATCAGCTCGGCGGCCGTAGAGGTCGGCGGGCCGGTTGGCCCGAGCCCGATGTTCTCCGAGATCATCTTCTTCTCTACGGCGGGCGTTGGCTACCTGCAGCCGGCCGGCATCGATGAGGTGCGTGCCGACTTCAACTATTGGGACCTCCCCGCAGGGCAGGACTGGTCCTACGTCTGGTACTACGAGCGCGAACCGATCGCCGAGGGGGCCGGAGAAGCGCTCAGAGGCAGCTCAGGCGTAGCTACAGTGATGCTGACCAGCAGCGTTGGTCTGCAGGCAGGCACCTACCGGCTGGAGCTGTACCTGGACGACACGCTGGCCGCCACCGCCGATTTCGTCGCCGGAGGCCAGGCCCAGAGCCTGGAGGTATTCGGCCCCATCACCTTCGCGGAAGGAGTGGACCGGAACGGCAACCCGATCAATCCCGGCACCACTTTCCGGGCCGGCATCTCCGAGCTGTATGCCTTCTTCGACTACCAGGGCATGCAGGACGGATGGGAGTGGTCACGCGAGTGGACGATTGACGGGCAGGTCGTCACCGGCACCAGCGACGTCTGGGAGGCGGGAGAGTCAGGCGAGCTCTTCTGGGTCTCCATCATCAGCCAGGACACTCTCCCGACCGGTGAGTACGGCCTCACCCTCTCGGTCCTCGGCGAAGTGGTGCAGGAGGGTACCTGCACCATCGCCGGGACGGCCCGGCGACCGATCACCCCTAGGCCCCGAGCTGGCGATCTCGAAGTCTTTGGCTACATCGTGGACTCCGTCACCGGCCAAGGGATTCCAGGCGCCTACCTGCTCGTCCTGCAGCCAGGAGTGACCACCGACACCTTCAGCTGGACCGAGGAAGAGGTCTACGCCTGGGGCGAGACCGATCGGGAAGGCTACTTCGAGCTGTCCCAGCCCCTGGTACGGGGCGAGACCTACACCCTGGTGGCCGGTGCGGACGGCTACTACGGCGTGGGCGAGGACGGAATCTACATAGACGAGGAGATGGAGAGCCCCTTCGGCATCTCCATCTCCCTGCAGCCCCTGCGATAGTCAAGACTCACGAGCAGCGGGGGCGGCCTGGTGGCCGGCCGCGCTTGTCTACCCGGAAGCCGACTCCGCTCCTTGCCGGTCCCGCAGCAGCTTGAGGGCCAGCGGTACCATCAAGACGTTGGCCACGCCCAGCACCAGGAACGGCACCCCACCTCCCCAGTCCACCAAGAATCCGCCCAACTGAGTACCCACGAGCATCCCAACGCTCCAGGCCAGGTAGAGCAGCCCGAGCATGCGGGCGTGCTCAGGCTTGGGGCACGTCTCCCGGACCAGCACCGGGTAGGCAACAGATAGGGCCCAGGCTATGGACACCCCGGTTATCCCGCAGAAGAAGAGGCCGATCAAGCTCTCCGCCAGAGGTACCGTCAACAGAGCCGAGCCGGCGATCCCGACCACCAGGACCGCCAGTGGGCCCTTGGCACCGTGACGGTCCATGAGGCGCCCGGCCACCAGCTGGGCGACGGAGGAGAAGACCAGGCTCAGGGTGCCATAGAGGGCTGAGTGCGAGGGCTGCCCGGAGACGCGGAAGATGAGCAGCGGCATAAGCAGGACCGCCGCGCCGTAGTAGGCAGTCGGCACGGCCTGCAGCGCCAGCATCAGCAACGTGCGCGGTCGCCGCAGCAGGGATCGGTACGAGATGAGCGCCGCTTCCTCCTGGTCCGACTGGCTCGCCTTGCGCTCCGGAATGGCCAGGGCGAGGGTCACGAAGACGATGGCCCCCACGGTGATGGTGAACAGCCCCAGGGTGCCGAAGCCCCACCCGCTGATGAGCGGGGCGGCCACCAGGTTTCCCCCCGCCCCGCCCAGGGTGACGCCGGTGAAGATGATGGCGAAGGCCACGCCCAGCCGGTGCGTCGGTACCAGGGCCAGGATGTACGCCTGTCGCCCCAGCGTGTAGAGCCCCAGGGAGAAGCCGACGTAGGCCCAGAGGAGGATGAGCGCCAGGGGCGAGCGCAGCAGGAAAGCAATTCCGACGATGGGCAGCCCGGAAGCGCCGATCGCCATCACTCGCTTGCGCCCGTAGGCATCGGCCAGGCCGCCGCCCACCAGGGCGGCAATCGCCCCGAACACCACACGAGTGGACAGCAGGTTGGACGTGAACGCCGGGGACCGGCCCAGCTCCGCCTCGACGTAGACCGAGATCAGCGACTGCCCCGGGGCAATGGCGATCTGGCCCAGGAACACCACCACCAGGAGGGCCACGAAAGCCCGCAACCACGTGCTGCGAAGGATTCGGTCCCGCCGTGACTCCTTGCCTGTGGCCGGCGCCTGAGCCACAGCAGGCCCAGGGTCAGCGGGCATGGTGTGCTTCCCGTCCGGGCATCGCCCCCCGGCCTGACCAGAGACAGTTGCCACCGCTAGACGTCGTGAAGACGACCGGATGCATCAGCACCTCCCCCTCGGCCGTCAACGTCGCGGTCATGGCATCGCTTCGGCCGGACAAGAGAGAAGATAGGCGCAGCGCGGGCTAAGGTCAACTCGGAGGCGAGACAGTGGGCTGAGGCGGGGTCGCGCGCAATCACCGTGCGAAGCGGGAAGGCGGTGACACCCTAGAAACGTGCTTCGTGTCACGCTATCATATTGGCGTCGCCAATCACTCAGACAAGAGCCACCGGCCAGGCCTGGACTCGGGCACGGGCCGCGTGGTGTGACAAGGAGCCCAATGTCCGTGGTTCCTTGACGCGTTGACGGATTGATTGGTGACACATATGAGGCAGTAGCGGCGCCATCTGCAATGTGTCGGGCCACAGACGGCGGAGGCCCACCCATGACCCAACCTGACCCCCTCATCCCCAAGCATGGCGGCTACCGCAACCTGAAGAGCTTCCAGGTGGCCCAGCTCGTCTACGACGTCACCGTGCGCTTCTGTGATCGCTACACAGACCGTCGCAGCCGCACCCACGACCAGATGGTGCAGGCAGCCCGCTCCGGGGTGCAGAACATCGCTGAGGGTAGCCGTGTCTCCGGCACCTCCAAGAAGATGGAGATGAAGCTGACCAATGTGGCCCGGGCCAGTCTGGAGGAACTGCGCCTCGACTACGAGGACTTCCTGCGGCAGCGCGGCCATGAGATCTGGGCTCTCACCGACCCCCGACGCCAAGAACTGATAGATCGGCGCTGCCGCACCGCCGATGAGGTGGCGCTGTGGGTCCATGAGCTGCACCGGAGAGAGGCGGCTGCCCAAAGTGAAGCTAACGCACACCGGCCCCAACCCGACCTCTCGCCCCGGTCCACTCAGTCCACCTACTCCGCCCTCGCAGCTAACGCCGCCCTCGTGCTCATCGCCGTGGCATCCAGCCTCCTGAGCCGCCAGCTGCAGGCTCAGGCCGATGCCTTCGAACGAGAGGGCGGCTTCACCGAGCGCCTCTATCAGCGCCGGAGCAGTCGGAGGCGCTCATGAGCCCCGCCTTCACCGAGACCGTCCTGAGGGTATGCCACGCGCTGGTCGCACCAACGGGCGAGCAGTAGGCCTGCTCCGTCGGTCGTGCCCGGCCCATACGGCGCTCCTAGCCAACACGGTGATCCGTGTCGGGCCGACCCGAGATCCCCCGACGACCTCTGCGCCCCCCGGACACCCCACGCGACAGAACGACCGCACCGTGTATAATCATCATGCACTAAGGTACAACCAAATAGACAGCACGCTAGGAGGCGTAACCATGCACCCAGAACCATCGGTGAGGAACGTCGGCGAGCTGCGAGACCTTCTCCGCCAGGCGGAACTGGCCATCGCCGGGCTCAAGCGCGGCACCGCCGACCACGCCATCGAAGCCCTTCGCACCATCCACGCCATCGAGAAGGTCCTGCCCCGCCTCGAGGGGCAGTCTGCTGCCGACTTCAGGGCCGAGCGCACCCGGCTGCAGACGCTCGAGGGTGCCCTTCGCTCCAACGCCTCATTGGTGGTGAAGAAGGCCGGAAAGGGCCGGCTTCAGGAGCTCCGCCGGGAGACAGGCGCCGGACCGGACGACTGGTGGGTGCACCTGGACCTGATGATCTCCCAGGAGCGCAGTCAGCAGGTGCGACGGCTGGGAATCAGGGTTGGGGCCGCCGCCGTCGTGCTCCTGGCGCTCGCCGCCGCGTACCAGTTCCTCCTCGCTCCCAGGCTGAAGTCCCGAGACGGCAGCGGCCTCCTGCGCCAGGCTGAGGACTACCTCACTACGGGGCAGCTGGAACAGGCACTCTCCGCCTACACTGCCGTCCTCGAGGCCGACCCCGAGGGATCAGAGGCGCCGCTGGCGCTGGGGGCCATCCTCACCCAGCTGGGACGGGATGCCGAGGCTCAGCCGTACTTCGACCAGGCACGGGGACAGCTGAGCGAGGCCGAGTTCCACGCCAGCCTGGCCCTCCTCTACTACAAGCTGGCCTCTCAAGGCGGCCTGGACACCGTGGATCGCGCCGAGCAGGCCGCCCTCGCCGCCCTGGAGGCGGACGACACCTCCGCCCTGGCCTGCCTTGCGCTGGGCAGCGTCTATGAGCTTCGGGGCGACGTGGGCCGAGCCATCGAGGCTTTGAGCAAAGCCTCCGACCTGAGCACCGACGACGCTCTCACGGCGTCCATCAAGATGAGGCTGGCCATGCTCTCCCAGCGGCCTCCGGAGCTGCCCACACCGGCAGCGGACTGAGTGCGGTCGGAGCCCCTACCCCGGCCTCTGAGGGCCAGTCGACGATCGTCCAGTGCCGTGGTATGCTTTCGCCCGCCATCGCCGCCGGCGCAGGACGCGCTCGGCGTGAGCCGCAGGGCGACCCAGGTGGTGCGAATAGGTTCGGCGTATGCACTGAGATCTCACTTATGGTTGGAGGTAGGCCATGGCCGTTACTCGGGACACCCGGATGGTTATTGCAGTTGACGACCTAGACGCCCATTTCGCCCATTGGGAAAAGATCAAGGACATCACCGACCAGCTCGTTGACCTGATGCTCAACTACCGGCAGAGCGGCCACCCGGGCGGTTCGCGCTCCAAGGTGCACGTGCTGCACTCCACCCTGCTCTCCGGCGTCATGCGATGGGACATCCGACACCCCGAGAAGCGGTTCGCCGACCGGTTCATCCTGGTGGGCGGGCACACCGTCCCCCTAATCTACGCCACCTTGGCGGTCTTCAACGAGGCCCTGCGCATCAAGTTTGAGCAGACCGGCGACCGTCGCTACGAGGTGCCCAACGCCGAGGAACGCGCGCTCTACTGGCAGGATCTGCTGGGGTTCCGGCGCCGCGGCGGGCTCTCCGGCCACGCCGAGATGGAGGGCAAGACGCTCTTCCTCAAGTTCAACACCGGTCCCACCGGCCACGGAAGCCCGGCCGCCGTCGGGGAGGCGTTGGCGCTCAAACGGGCCGGCGCGGGCGAGGTGCGGGTCTTTGCCTTCGAGGGGGAAGGCGGGCTGACGGCAGGCGGGTCGCACGAGTCCCTGAACTCGGCCTGGGGCCTGGCCCTGGACAACCTCTACTTCGTGGTGGACTGGAACGACTTCGGCATCGACGAGCACCCGGTGAGCAGCGCCGTCTACGGTTCACCCGCCGACTGGTTCGGCTCCCGGGGCTGGCGCGTCTTCGGCACCGAGCAGGGCAACGACTGGCGGTCAGTGACCACGACCTTGCTGGAGATGGTCTCCTCTGAGAACCCTGAGCGGGCCCCCAGCGTCACCTGGGTTCGCACCCTCAAAGGCCGCGGCTACCTCAAGTACGACTACGCCTCTCATGGCGCCCCGCACAAGATGGACTGCGAGACCTTCTGGGAGACGAAGCGCGAGTTCGCCGAGCGCTACGGCTGCCAGTTCCGCAACTTCTGTGGAGAGGCGCCCGGCGACCCCGAAGAGGTCAAGGACGAGTTCCGCTGCAACGTGGAGGCGGTCATTGACGTGCTGCGGCGGGACCAGGAGCTGGTGGACTACCTGGCCGACCGGCTGGTGGCCCTGGGCGAGAGCGTGCCGGATCGGCTGCCCGGCTACCGCCTCTCCTCCAAGCCCCCCTTCGCCGACAAGCGCATCTACGACTATCGCTCCTATCCGGACGATATGTGGGCAAAGCCGGGCTCGTCCATGGCCACCCGCAACGCTCTGGCCAAGTGGGGCGCCTGGGTGAATGCGCTAGGTGCCCGCGAGTACGGTCGGCCCCTCTTCCTTGCCGCCTCGGCCGACCTGGCGGAGTCCACCAACATCAGCGGCTTCGCCAAGGCCTACGGCGATTTCCCCGGCTACGGCTGGTATGAGCGCTACGGCTCCCCCGAGGGTGTCCTCCTGCCCCAGGAGATCACCGAGTTTGCCAACGCCGGCATCATGGCCGGGCTGGCCAGCGTGAACTTCGCCGACGACCCTGAGCGCGAGTTCGACGGGTTCTGGGGTGCCTGCTCGACTTACGGATCGTTCTCGTACCTCAAGTACGGGCCCCTACGCCTGTTCAGCCAGATGGCCCAGGACTGCCAGCTCAAGATGGGCAAGGTCCTGTGGATCGCCGGGCACTCGGGGCCGGAGACCGCGGACGACAGCCGCACCCACTTCGGGATCTTCGCCCCCGGCGTGACCCAACTCTTCCCCCGGGGCCACGTGATCAACCTGCACCCCTGGGAGTACAACGAGGTGCCGGTGCTCCTCGGGGCGGCCCTGGCCCAGCCCGTGCCCATCATCGCCCTGCACCTGACCCGCCCGGCCATCACCACGCCCGACCGGGACGCCCTGCGCATGCCCTCGCACTTCGAGGCGGCTCGCGGCGCCTACGTGGTCCGCGACTACCGGGCGGGCGCCCCTCGGGGTGGCACGCTCATCGTCCAGGGTACCAGCGCTATGGTGAGCATCACCAAGCTCCTGTCCCAATTGGACGCGTCCGACCTGAACGTCAAGATCGTGTGCGCGACCAGCCCGCAGCTCTTCGCCCTCCAGCCGGAAGAGTACCGCAACGCCGTGCTGCCGCCTGAGGACCAGCTAGATTCCACAGTGCTGACCACCCAGGCTCGCTGGCTGATGCACGATTGGATCTTCAACCCGCTCTCCGAGGAATACGCCATGTCAGCCGACTGGGACGACCGCTGGCGCACCGGCGGCACCCTCGATGAGGTGCTGGACGAGGCCCACCTGTCGCCCAAGTGGGTGCTGGCGGGAATCGAGCGCTTCGTGCGCGAGCGGCCGCAGCGTCTGGAAAGGCTCGCCTCCGCGCTGGAGAAGGCGAGGGGCTAGAGACTTCTGCCCCTACACACGAGCGAGAGCCGCCCACGCGGGCGGCTCTCGCTCGTGTATGGGGCAGTCGTGGTCGGACTGACCGGACGTTACGCAACCGGCTCGGGCAACGGTCACAGGGCTGAACTACCCACAGCGCTGGCTGAACACCCTGACGCTCCCCTTAGACACTGTCACCTCATGTGCCTCTCAGCACCCAGCCGCGGCTCATTCGTGTCACTTTAGGTTGGCCCACGCCTTGACGTACAGGCTTCGCGACCTAAAATGCGCCCATCCCGTCGCCACCGAGCTAGCGGTCGGGCTGTGTCGTCCATGCGCCGGCCCCTTGGTCGTTGGGAGGCCGGTGTAGCAGCCGCAACGCAGCTGGACCGCTGTCTTCATCTGGGGCATCGCCCAAACGTACTACACCGTAAGGCGTTGCCTTACGCCGGCCCTGCTTGGCGCGACCCAACGGCCGTGAAGGCCGGGTAAGTGAGTGGGTGAGATCCGCAGCCCCTGCGCAGCCTGGAGGAGACAGGCAGCGAAATCCCGGCTCCCGGGGCGCGAGATGGCAGGTCTGCAGGACAAGACGATAGGTGGAGGTGAGTGAGCTGTGCCCAGTCAACGCTACTCCGTGACGCCACACCCGGTGCGTACCCTATTGAGTTGGGTTGAGGAGGGCACCATCGCCATACCCGAAATACAGAGGCCCTTCGTCTGGGAGCCTACACGAGTCCGCAACCTTCTGGACTCGCTGTACAACGGTTTCCCCATTGGGTACCTCATCACCTGGCGGAATCCGACCGTCAGACTGAAGGACGGCACCCTCTCCACCGGCAAGCGCATCCTCATAGACGGACAGCAGCGCATCACCGCTCTCATGGCAGCACTCCTGGGTAGAGAGGTCCTCACGAAGGACTACGAGACCGTACGCATCCGCATAGCCTTCAACCCCCAGGAAGAGCGATTCGAGGTGACCAACCCTGCCATCGGCAAGGATCCTGCCTGGATCGAGGACGTGTCAACTGTGTTCGCGCCGGGCGCCAGCATCTTCGGCCTAGTGAGAGCCTACACGGTCAAGAACCCTTCCGCCGACGAGGAGAGAGTCGGCGAGGTAATGGAGCGCCTGCGCAACATCACCAACAACCACGTGGGCGTGATTGACCTGGACTCCAGCCTGGACATCGAGACCGTGACCGAGATCTTCATCCGAGTCAACTCGGCCGGAGTGACACTGTCTCAGGCCGATTTCGCCATGTCGAAGATCGCCGCCAACGAGACCTACGGCGGCAGTACCCTTCGGAAGGCCATTGACTACTTCTGCCACGCCGCCGTGGCCCCCGAGTTTCTGGATCGGATCGAGAAGTCCGACCTCTCCTTCGCCCGTTCGGAGTTCTTTGGGCGCATGAAGTGGCTTCGAGGCGCCAACGACGACCTGTACGACCCCACCTACACCGACATGCTCCGAGTAGCCTTTGTCTCCGAGTTC
>JBMNTK010000079.1:0-15836 GCA_050945695.1 Anaerolineae bacterium
AGGGCTGGCTGGCTTTCTCCTCGGTGGCCAGGGGAGGGGGTTGGGGGATAGCCACCAGGGCCAGGAGGCCCACAGCCGCTGCTGCGGTGGCCACATCCAGCAGCATGATGGCGGAGATGCTGCTCACCGAGATCAGGAGGGCGCCCAGAGGGGGTGACAGGATGCCCATGCCGGCCCTGATGCCCTCGTTCAGGCCGGCCACTCGCGAGAGCTGCGAGTCCGGCACCATGAGGGCGATGGAGGCCTGCATGGCCGCGTAGTGGAAGGCACCGCCTAGGCCGCGAGCCGCCATGATAGTGAACACGTGCCACGGCTGGATATGGCCGGACCAGAAGAGGTAGGCCATCCAGGCAGAGAGCGCGGCGACGGCGGCGTCGGCGGCGATCATGACTTTCCGGCGGTTCCACCGGTCCACCAGAGCGCCGGCCACCGGGCCTAGAAGCACCTGGGGGAGGGTGGTAGCCAGGGCAGCGGTGACCAGGACGGTCGCCGAGCCGGTAGTGGTGGTCAGCCACCACACCAGGGCGAACCCGGCTACCGAGCTGCCCACGAGGGACACCGCCTGGCTGGAGAACACAGTGAAGAAGCGCGGTCTCCAGGCGTTCTCTTCTGGAGTGGATGGCTTCATGTTCGGCTCCCGGTCCCGGGCTGACGTAGCGCAGGGGCGGGATAGTCCCGCCCCTGCCTAGCTCTCCGCGGTGCTTGGCGCACCCTAGAGCTTCATCATGTACTCGACACTGGGCAGGACCTGCTTGAAGCCCACCCTCTCGTAGGCCCGGCGGGCAGCAGCGTGGGAATCGTCCAGTCCGGTGACGACGGTGGCGTAGCGCATGCCCTCTCGGCGGAAGATGTCCAGCACCTCCCGGTATTGGCTGGTGCCAATCCCGCGCCCGCAGAACTCCGGGTCCACCGCGTTGTTGCCAATGGTGCCGATCCGGCGCTCACGGTCCAGGGTGAAGGTGATGAACCCGACTACCTTGCCGTCCACCTCGCTCACCCGGATCCACTCGGGGTGCTGCTGGGCGAAGGAGCGCACCTGAGCCCGCTTGTTGTCCACGCTCGAGGGGCGGGCTACCTCGCCCAGGGCCTGTTCCTGGAGATATGCGAAATGCTCGTAGATGGGGGCCCAGGCGGCGGCAGCGATGTCCTCGATGGCAGCGGCATCCGCAGGCACGTACTCCCGAATGCGGAGGGTGGATGCTTGGTCGTTCGGGTTCACAGGTGCACCTCCACGCGGCCCTGGTGAGCGCTCACAGAGTGAGCGTAACCTTAGAGAGCGCTCGCGGGCTGTCCGGATCGAAGCCCTTGGTGATGGCGAGGTAGTGAGCCAGCCACTGGCCAGGTATCACGTTCGTGATCGGGCTCAGCCACTCCGGCAGCGCCGGCACCCTCAGGGCTACCCGGCCCAGGGACAGTGCCTCGTCGCCATCCGAGATGACGAGGAGCTCGGCCTGGCGATCCTTGACGGTCTTCAGCGAGGAGACCAGGTTCTCGTACAGGGCGCCGGTGGGAACGATGGCTACCACCGGGAAGCCCTCGTCCACGCTAGCCAGAGGCCCGTGCATGAAGTCGGCCGTGCTGTAGGCCTGGACGTGGCTGTAGGTGAGCTCCTTGATCTTGAGAGCGACCTCAGCCGCGGTGGCCAGGTTGTATCCCCGGCTCAGTACCAGGGCCGACTCCATGTAACGGTAGCGCTCCACCGATGCCTGCGCCTGCTCCTCCAGCTCCAGCGTCCGGGCCACCGCGTCTGGGACGCGCTTGAGCTCGTCGAGGCGGTAGTTGTCGCCGACGAGGACGGCGGACAGGAGCGCGATGCAGGCGAGCTGGGAGGTGTAGGTCTTGGTGGCAGCGACGGCCTTCTCCGGGCCTGCCAGGCAGGGAAGGACGAACTCGCAGACGTGGGCTAGAGGGGAGTCTAGCTCGTTGGTGATGCCCAGGGTGAGGGCGCCCTGCGAGCGGGCGTTCTCCAGCACGGTGACGATGTCGGTGCTGGCGCCGGACTGGGAGATGCCTACCACCAGTGCCCCGTCCAGCTTGGGCGGCGTGCCGTAGAAGGTGTAGAGCGAGGGGGCAGCCAGGGCCACCGGCATCCGGTTGACGGAGCCCCAGAGGTACTTGGCGTACGTGGCGGCGTTATCCGAAGTGCCGCGTGCGGCGATGAGCGCGAACTTCACTCCCCTGTCGGCGATCGCCTTGGCGCACTGCTGGGCGCGCTCCTGGTTCTCGGTCAGGACTCTCCGCAGTACCTCGGGCTGTTGCAGTATCTCAGTCTTGGTCTGGGTCAATTCTAGCCCTCCATTCTTTGCCGACTGGCGGCCGCAAGCTCTTCGTCGAGCTTGAGCGCCAGCCCTGATGCCAGTTGAGTAGCGACTTCCATGGTCGAGGGTTCGAGCCGGTCAGGCCGATCACTCGTCCAGTGCCAGTTGGGGATGGCGCCCCGGCGGTCGAGCCCGTAGATGGTGATCGCCGGCATGCCGGAGCGCAGAGCCAGGTAGGCGGCACTGTTAGTCTCCTGGTGGGGCCGAGCCTGCACGGGTAGGTCGAGGGCGGCTACCACGTCACCGGCCATACCGAGCACCTTCCGGGGGACGGGGACTGAACGCACCTGGCCTTCCACCATGCTGAGGGTCACCGTGCCCGAGCCGATGCTGTCCAGGTTCACCAGCAGGGTGCTAGCCGGGCGCAGGCCAGACGAGGCCAGGAAGGCGTGCGTGCCCGCCATGCCGGTCTCGTGCCCGGCGGTGGCCACGAACCAGGCGTCGGTCTGCTCCAATGCCGGCAGTGTCCCGGCCAGCTCTATGAGCGCGGCCAGCCCGGAGGCGTCATCGTTGGCCCCCGGAGAGGCGGGCAGGTTCAGCACCCCGTGCACCAGTACGCCCAAGTGGAAGATCAGGTAGAGCCCGGCCGCGAAGCCTATCCAGACCAGCCCCGAAAGGTCGGTGAAGATGGCCATGACGGCGAGCACCAGCAATATCACGCCGGCGTTGAGGGCAAACAGGAAGGACTGCCGCTGGATGAGCACCGCCCTGGGGGCGCTAAAGAGGGTGGGCTGAGCGGTGTCCAGGTGGGCCAGGAAGACGACCGTCCGCAGGGGACTCTGCCGCGCCCCGCGCCGGCCCACTACGTTATGAGAGCGGGAGCGGGGCAGCAGCCGGGACACGGCGGGAATGGCGGCTGCCTCAGTGGCTAGGATCGCCACCCCGGCCAGGGCGGTGGCCGCCGCCAAGGGCGCCGAGTAGGTGAGGGAGATGGCCGACACCACCAGCAGCAGGTACCCGATGATCTGGGCGAGGTGGGATCGGGTGGATACCTCCACCGGTTGCATGCTCACCTCTAGCCCGGCCGCCTGGAAGCGATCACGGATGTACTCGGCGGTCTGGGCCTCTGCCGGGGAGCCGGCCGGGCGGGGACCGAAGCTCTCCACAATCTCGCGGGCGGCGGCAAGCAGGCGGGCCTGTCGGGCGGGGCTGGGGGAACTTCGCATATCAGCAGCCCTCACCCAGCCAGGAGTCCACAGCCATGCGCCACTCTTCTCCGGCCAGCACCTGGCCGAGAGCGTCCATCACCGCCTGGGCCAGGGCGGCGTTGGAGGCGCGTACGGCCACGCTGTAGGGCACCTCGTTGAAGAGCGGCCCCAAGGCGATGCCGTCCCCGGGTAGGCCCAGGGTGCAGGCACTCACTCGAGTCGTGAGCCCGGCCTCGGCGCCGGCGCGCAGCCGCGCTACTACCTCTGCCTCAGAAGGGACCTCCACCACCCGCGCCTCGGGCCAACGCTCGCGGCCCAGGTAAGCGGCTTCGCTCCCGGCCTCTGCCAGGATCTCGCCTCGGAAGGTGTCCGGGTCCTGAGCGGAGGAGCCCTCGCGGTAAAGCCAGGCCAGCCCGTCCACGGCGTAAGGGGGGCTGTAGGTCACGTCCTGGGTGCGCAGGGGGTCATAGGGGAGGGCGGAGATGAGGACGTCCACCTCACCGCACGCCAGGGCATCGTAGAGCCCATCGAAGGCGATGTTGGCTATGTCTAGCTTCAACTCCATTTCCTGTGCCAGCAGCCTGGCCAAGTCTACGTCTAGCCCCCGAAGCTCACCGGAGGCGTCAACCACCTCGAAGGGAGGAAAGGAGGCGTCCATGCCCACTCGCAGGGTGCCCCGCTCTCGGACCCGCTCCAGCGATGTGTCCCTGCCGCCGCCGGCCGTGGCCAGCACCAGCGCGACGGCAGCAATGACCAGTATCGCGATGAGAACGGGGCGGCGCATGGGAAGGATTATAGCCCCGTACGGGATTCCTGGCTATCGGCAGCGGTGAGCGTACTGCTGGACGGCGTGGTAGATGGGCCGGGGCTGGAAGGAGGGCGTGACGAAGGTGAAGTTGTCCTGGTAGGAGTTCTGGGGCCACGGGAAGCGGAACGCCCAGGCTGCCACCAGCGAGCACCAGGGCCACTGCTCCCGGGCTAGCTCGTACGCCCGTACGGTGTAGTCCTGTCGCTGGGCGGGGCTTACCGCTCGGGTCCAGCGGGGATGGTCGTTCCACCCCGCCTCGGTGATGTAGATCGGCATATGGCCCAGGCCCGCCGACTGCAGAAGGTCGTGCAGGAGCTCGGCGCGGCGGAAGTTGACCCGGTCGGGGCCGGGCTCATCCTCGGGTGGGGCGGCCCATCCGTAGGCGTGCACGGCCAGCGCGTCCATGCTCTCGGCGGCGCCGGCCCTCAGGGCCCGCTCCAGGAAGGCCAGGTCGTCCATGGCCAGGGGGTCATTTAGCGGAGCGGCCACGGGAGCCAGAGCGCCACCAAGCACCTGCACCTCCGGGGCCACCGCCTTCACGGCCTGGTGGCAGAGGGCAAGGAGCTGGGCGTAGCCCTCGGGGTCAGGGGGCCGGAAGCCCCACTCCAGGGCCAGGTTGGGCTCGTTCCAGATGATGACGTGCGCCAAGTAAGCGCGGTAGCGCTCGACGAATCGAGCACAGAAGCGGCCGAAGTCCTGATAGCGGGCCGGCTCCAGGTGCGAGGTCGCCGAGTCGGGCGGGCGCGCCCACTCGGGCACGTATCCCAGCCGCGCCACCAACCGCAACCCTTGGCGGGCGGCGTGCCTGACGACCAGATCAGCATGGTCCCACGAGAAGCGACCGGGCTCCGGCTCCAGGTAGGCCCAGGGGAAGTACTCGACCGCCCAGAGCGCGCCCATTTCGCGTACCATCTCGAGGGTGCGCTTGATCTTCCACTCCTCGACCTCGTCGGTGAGCCGCGTGTGTACACCGAGGAGAGGGTTGCACCCCTGAACCTGTTGCTGCGGCCCGAGGGATACCAGCGGGTGGGGATGGACGGTGGCTAGGAGGCTGGCAGCGGCGACCGCCAGGCCGCGCAGGACCTGCCTGCGGGACAGGCGGGCCCAGCGGGCGCTTGAGGACGTTGGGTGTCCGGTCAGCCGGGAAGGGCCGGGGCTGCTCAAGGCGCGGCCGGCAGTCCGGACAGGAAGGCGTGGACCTGGCCCAAGCGCAGGGCGCGGGCATCCCCCGTGGGGAAGTACGAGATTCCGTCCAGCGCCGCGGCGAGGGCCGCCGCAGTGGCCGGGACCACCTCGGGGTCGTCCAGCCAGAGAATAGGGACCAGCTTGGCTCGGCCGGAGAGCCGTCCCCGAGCTCGCTGCGACTCGATGGCAACTGCGTCCACGGCCAGCCCCCCGCGAAGGGGCGAACCGGCCCGATAGGCGGGCGCGAGCCCCAGGAACTGCAGGGCGGCCATCTCTTGCTCCTGCGGCGGGACGCCGGAGAGGAGGTCCGCTAGCCCGGCCACCTCGGGTGCCAGGCAGGCCGGCCCATCGCCGAGCCGGTAGATCATGGGCGCCACGAGGTCCAGGTGCGCTTCCAGGGCGGCGTAGTCCTGGCCTACCAGCGGGGCCAGCGAAGGGGTGAACACGTACGCGCCCAGCTGCATCTCCGGTGCGGCTGCCCGCAGGACGGCGCGGACCTCGGCCACGGTGTCGGTGATGACGGCGGTGCGGTACTGGAGCCACTGCCAGACCTCGCTGCCTCCATTGACCCGGGCCAGCAGATCCGCGGGCGCCTGCCATGCCGGGAGCGCTCGGCGCAGCGTCTCCGGGGTGACGCTGGCTAGCTGATCCCAAAGGCGGCGCAGACCCTCGCGGATGCGAGGCATGGACAGGCCTTGGTCGGCGGCGGCGGCCACGCACCAGCGGCAGGTGCAGGTGAAGAACGTCTCCGGCCCCTCGTAGGGGGAGGCGAAGCGGATTCCGTCGAGCATGATCCCGCTCGCCCCCCAGCCGGCCATGTCCCGTATGCGGTCGAGCAGGCGTTGACGAACCGCCGGGTGGCTCGGGCAGCCTGAGGAGAACCACACCCGGGGCTTGCCATCGAGGGAGCGACACTGAAGGTGCCGTTCGTCCTCGCTCACGCTGAAGGCCCCCAAGAACAGCCAGGGATCTAGGCCCGCTTCCCGGACCGTTTGCACTTCCTCGGGAGAACGGGCACCTACGTGGTGCTGGACCCCTCGGGCCACGGCAGCAGCCAGGGACTGGGCAGGGTCGTCTTCGATTCGGCCGTAGAGCCACAGGGTCACCGGACCAGTGCGACGGGGCTGTTCTGGGGCTTGGTTGGGCATGCGTCCTCCGAGATCGGCCTCTGTGGTGACAGTCTAGGTGGCAGCGATCCAGGTCGGGTTAGTGGCCCGCAGGTAAGCGTCAATGTCGGCGGCGGCCCGCTTGCCGGCGCCCATAGCCGAGATGACCGTAGCCGAACCGGTAGTGATATCGCCCCCGGCCCAGACCCTCTCAAGGCTGGTGCGCCCGGTCTTCGGGTCGGCCTCCACGATGCCATGGCGGGTGCGCTTGAGCCCATCGCCCCCGGAGAACACCAGAGGGTTAGGGCGGGTCCCCAGGGCCATGATGACCATGTCCACCTCGACGTCAGTCTCGGTGCCTTCCAGAGGATAGCACACCCGGCGGCCATCGGCGCCCGGTTCGCCCAGGCACATCTGGACGTTGCGCATACCGATGACGCGGTGCTTCTCGTCCCCGAGGATCATGACCGGGGCGGCCAGGAAGTCGAACACGATGCCCTCGGCGCGGGCATGGTCCACCTCCTCAGCGCGGGCGGGCATCTCCGCGGCCGAGCGCCGGTACACGACGCGCACGTCTTCTGCTCCCAGGCGCAGGGCAGTGCGGGCGGCATCCAGGGCGACGTTGCCGGCCCCGATGACGGCCACCCGACGGCCCACGTGCACCGGAGTGTCGTACTCTGGGAAGAGGTGAGCCTTCATGAGGTTGACCCGGGTGAGGAACTCGTTGGCGGAGAAGACGCCATTGAGGTTCTCCCCAGGTATGCCCATCCACACGGGGAGCCCCGCGCCGGTGCCTAGGAAGACGGCATCGTACTCGCCTAGGAGCTCGTCAATGGTGTAGAGCCGACCTACCACCGAGTTGAGCCGAAGCTCTACCCCTAGGCTCTCAACGAAGTGCACCTCGGCCTCCACCACGTCCTTGGGCAGGCGGAAATCGGGGATGCCGTAGGTCAGTACCCCGCCCGGGCGATGGAGGCTTTCGTATATCACAACGCTATGCCCGGCCCGAGCCAGGTCGGCCGCGGCGGTGAGGCCGGAAGGTCCGGACCCGACCACGGCCACCTTCTTGCCGGTCTTGGGGGCGGCGTGGACGGGTTGGAGGCCATAGTCGCGCTCCCAGTCAGCCACGAAGCGTTCCAGCCTGCCCACGGCAACCGGTTGGCCACGCCGTCCCAGGATGCAGACGGCTTCGCACTGCGTCTCCTGGGGGCAGACCCGGCCGCAGATGGCAGGCAGGTTGTTGCGGCTCCTGAGGATGCGGGCGGCCTCTGCTAGGTCACCCTCGCGCAGGGCGAGGATGAACTCCGGTATGCGCACCTCGACCGGGCAGCCCTCTACGCAGGTGGGGCGCTTGCACTGCAGGCACCGGTCCGCCTCCATTTGGGCCATCTCGGCGGTGAGGCCCAGGGCCACCTCGTCGAAGTTGCGTCGGCGCTCGGCGGGGTCCTGTTCGGGCATCTCCTGACGGGGAAGGTCACGCCGGCTCATGGGCGCCCTCCTTCCGGCCGCAGGCGCACTGATGCTCGCGGAATCGCTCCAAGGCGATGCGCTCGGCGTCCAGATACAGCCGCTGCTTCTCGAACAGGAGGTCCCAGTTGACCAGGTGACCGTCGAACTCGGGACCGTCCACGCAGGCGAAACGGGTCTCGCCGCCGATCTCCACCCGGCAGGCTCCGCACATCCCGGTGCCATCCACCATGATGCTGTTGAGGCTGACGGTGACCGGGGCGTTGTAGCGCTTACACGTGAGGGCGCTGAACTTCATCATGATGGCAGGGCCGATCGCCCAGACGTGGTCTACTCGCTGGCTCTCGAGCACCTCGGCCAGGGGCTCGGTCACCAGAGCCTTGCGTTTGTAGGAGCCGTCGTCCGTGCAGACCAGAGGGTTGTCACTGACGGCGGCCAGCTTGTCCTCCCAGAAGATCAGGTCCTGGCTCCGGCAACCCATGACGGTATGGACGGTGTTGCCAGCTTCGTGTAGTGCCCGGGCTATGGGGTAGATAGCGGCCACGCCGACACCCCCGCCGACGCAGACCACGGTGCCGTAATAGCGGATGTCACTGGGCCGACCCAGGGGACCGGTGAGCGCATAGAGTGAGTCGCCGGGCTCGAAGGTGCCTAGATGGGCCGTAGTCTTGCCGACCTGTTGGAAGACGAGGTCCACCGTGCCGGCCTCGGGGTCCCAATCGCCCAGGGTGAGCGGGATCCGCTCCCCGCGCTCGTCGGGGATGGTTATCACAAACTGGCCGGCCCGAGCTTTACGCGCTATCTCGGGCGCCAGCACGCGCAAAAGGGTGGTTACCGGGGCGAGCTGTTCCTTCTCAACGATCTGGTACACAGCAAGCCTCCTATGATCGCGCGCTGATGGCGTCATGTGATGAATAGAGGTTCATGGCACGTCCATGTAATAGATTGCCACTCTATTATACACGACAGCTGCACAGAGGCTTCAGCAGACGTGCATATAGCTTAGCGTTACTAGGGGGCGAGTGATCGTCCCGACGGCCGGCGCGGTGCTTCCCTGAAGCCGGCCCGGCGGAGCTCCGTGGCTGGGGGCACATCGTGGCCAGGTGCGTGGTACGGGGCACGTCATCGCGCCCCGTGAGATCCCTAACGAAGACAGGAGCCGTGGCTGCTGGGTCGGCGGCCCTGAGGCCCTAGCTGAAGGCGTCTATGATCTGCCTGGTTAGCGCCAGGGCGGTCATGCCGATGCTAGTGATATCGGTGACGCTAGGGCTAGTAACCTTGTTTCGACTGGAACGGCGGGTGGCGATTATGGCGCCCAGGAGGGCGCCCATGGCGCCGCCCAAGACGGCACCCAGTAGGATGCTCTTGGTGCCCGGCTTATTCACGGTAGGACCTCCACACTCTGCTCTTGGGGCTGCTGATGAGCGACACCGCGGTCGCAATCGCCGAACCCAGTGCCGCGAGGGTGATGACAGGGATGGTGGCGTACCGGATGTACTGCTCGACGTAGTCTCGACCGCGCACCGTCGCGGCCTGCCACACCGGGAAGTGGGTGGCGAGCCAGTATCGGAAGCGGCCCAGGTACTTGGCGGTGAAGTAGCCGGCAGCCAGGATAGGCAAGCCGATGACGAAAGCCTGCAACGCTAGAAACACAATGGAGATATTACGCCAGTCAGCAAGATCACCCATCACCATTGCTCCTGCGGCCAGCAACCTCTTCCCAACTGCCGTTGCTGACCAAACCAATGAGAGAGTCCATACGGTCCAACATGAAATCGGGGACAACGTCGAATTGATCGGCCGGTCGGGTGGTGGTGATGCCCACCGAGACCATGCCGGCGCCATGGGCGGCCTGTATGTCGGTGGGATGGTCCCCCACCATGATGGAGGCCGCGGGTGCGGCCCCCAAGATCCGAAGCCCGGTCAGGAGGTGCTCCGGGTTGGGCTTGACGTGGGTCACGTCATCTCGGCTGAGGAGGATGTCGAAGCACAGGCCGTGGCGAGTGGCGACGTCCAGCACCGCTGGCCGGCAGTTGCGGGTGACGATACCGACCTTGATGCCGTGGGTGGAGAGCCACTGCAGCGTGTCCATGACCCCGGGCAGGGGCTCGGCGTGCTGGGCGGCTGCCAGCTCCACGTCCCGAATGCTCTGCAGGGCGTCCCGCTGGAAAGCAGCGGCGAGCTCCGGGTCGCGCTGGGCCAACCGGTCGCGGACCGACTCCACCAGCTCCAGGGTGAATCGGCTCCCTCCCTCGGCGGACTCACCGTACCGGTGGATCACATCCACGGCACCCTGGCGCATGGCCTGGAAGTCTATGGTGATGTGGACCAGGGTTCCGTCGAAATCGAACAGGACAGCCTGTGGCAGACTCATTCGGAGATCACCACCTCAACTTCGTCTCTTAGCTCGCCGACGCTCACCGTCACCGTCGCCCTGTCCGATCCATTCTGGAGTGTGGCGGGCGCCGCTACCTTCACTCGGGCCCGGCTCCCCGGCCTGATGGTCAGCTGCCTAGGGCCAACGCTCAGCCAGGTGGCCGACGCACTGACGGTCCCGTTCACCGTGGCCAGGCCAACGTTGCGAACGATGATAGTGCCTTCGGTCCCGGGCTTCAACACCAACCGGTCAGGCGTGAGCTCGATCTGGGGCCGCGCCACCACCCGCAGGCGCAGCTCGACCTCGGCATCGCCGCCGTTGGAGGTGACCGCAAGCGCACCAGGCAGGGCGACATCACCGGGGCCCATGTCAGACGGGGGCTCCGCCCGGAGCAGGACGGCTCCGGAACGCCCACTGGGTATGATCACCTCTGGCCTGGGAAGTGACACCCAGGGGAGGTTGGCTTGCACGGTGGCGTGCAGTTCGCCCACACCACGGTTGAAGATGATCAGCCGTCCCTCGACGGGCTGGAAGTCAACGCTATCGGGCAGTTCCACGGCCGGCTCTACCGCCATGATCGGCTGAGACAGGGCGACCGCCATGGCGACGGTCCGGCTGTTGTGCGGCCCGGTGAAGGTTACAGTGGCGCGCGCTTCGCGGGTGCCAGCCGGGAGGGCTAGCCCGTAGGCGCGCGCGGTAACGGCTATCGTGCCACCCTCCGGGCAAATCCCGGACGAGGGGCTCAGCTCGATCCAGGGGGCGTCGGTGGCGGCGGACCAGGGCAGATCACCGGTCCCGGTGTTGGAGAGGACGAGGTGGCGCTCGCTCACGCCCTGTTCGGGCATTACCCCGAAATCGAGCGAGGCGGGTTCGACCTCGAGAACGGGCTTCACCAGCCGGTAGCGAGCGGCGATCCCCACGATGCCGCCCTCACTGCGGATGACCGCGGCCGGAGCAGCCTCGTGGACGCCCGGCGTCTCGGTTGCCTCGCCGCTCAGGGTCAGGGTAATGACGGTGCTGGCGCCGGGGACGAGCCTTCCCTCAGCCGGCCAGGCCGCCAGCCAGGTGACCTGGGGCTCGAAGCTGAACTCCAACGGCTCACTGCCCCGGTTCGACACCACCAGAGAGCCTTGGGCCGACGAGACCTGCTCTGGCTCCAGGGTCCCGAAGTCCAGTCCGGTTTCGGATACCGCCAACAGGGGCCGGACCACTTCCACCGCGACCCCGATCTGGTAGTTGCCCACGGGGCTGGTAACCCTAACGGCGCCGGGGAGCTGGAGGGCCCCGGGAGCCAGCGAGGCAGTGGCGAGGCGAGCGCGCAGCCGGGCCCGATGCCTAGCGGGCAGGTTCACCTCGGTTGCGCTCAGGCTCAGGGCCTCATGGGTCGCTCGGAGGCGGACGGCCACAGGAGCGGTGCCCGGGTTCGACAGCACCAGCTCGGCCTCGGCCACCTCGGGGTGGCGCACCCGGCCGAAGGCAAGCACCTCGGGCTCGACCAGGAGCTCGGCCCGGCCTCGGCTGAAGGTGACGTCGCTGTAGGCCTGGCCCACGTCGCTATCGGCCAGGAGGGCTCCCGGGAAAGCGCCGCCGGTCGCGGGGGCATCGGGCGCCAGGCGGACCGTGACCTTGGCGGATTGCCCGGAGTCGAGCTCCACGTCGGCGTTAGTCACGTGCAGCCAAGGGACGGAGGCACTGATGTGCACCGAGAGGCGTCCGCCCCCGGCGTTGCGCACGGTGAGGGCGGCGGTGGCTCCCTCTGGACCGGCCTCACCGAAGTCGAGGACATCCGGCTCCAGCTGGAGCACGGGCGCCGGCTCTACCACCTCTGCCGGGACCCACTGGCGGGTGTTGCTGATCACCTGTATGGCCCGAGTCAGGCGCTGGGGGTGCGGTGGAACCTCCTCGAGGTCCGCGCGGATGAGCACCGAGGCGTCCGCCCCGGGGGCAAGCTCGACCGTGTCCGATTCCGGCGTCAGCCAGGGCACGGCACTGCGGACGCGGACTGACACGGGACGCTGGACGGTGTTGTGCAGGCGAAGGCGATACCCTACCCGCCGGCGGTCTGGGTCTCGCACCACCCGCAGCCGCTTGGTGAGGACGGTGATCTCCGGCACGATCGAAGGACGAACCGCCGGGGCTGGCCGGGTGGCACGATCCTTCTCAGGCGCTGCCACGGGCTCGGGTGCCGCCGGTGCCACTGCGTCCTGGGTGGGCCTCACCCCCTCGGCAAGCCGGGCCAGTGCCCGCGCGAAGTGCGCCATGCTCGGGTAGCGCTTCTCCGGGTCCTTGCGGCGCGCTCGGGCCAGAACCTGGCGAAGGGTGGGAGATAGGACCGGAGCAGATTGGTCTCCCTTGGGCCCCCGCGCCCGAAGGAGCAGCAAAGACCCGAGGGCATAGATGTCGGACTCGGGGCCGGCGTAGGCGCCGTCTGCCTGCTCGGGTGCCTCGAAGGGCGGGGTGCCTCGGTTGGCCTCCCCACGGGACTGGCCGGGCTTGAAGTGACGGGACAGACCCAGGTCCAGCAGGATGGCGTCACCGTTCTCATTCACTATCACGTGCGACGGCTTGAGGTCCCTGAGCAGGATGCGCGGGCTCTGAGAGTGTAGGAACGCGATCGCCTCGGCCAGCTGGGCGCCCAGAGCGCGAACCTGGGGCTCAGGCATGGGGCCCCGGCGGTAGAGCTCCTGGAGGGTAGGGCCCTCGATCCAGGGCATCACCACCACGACGCTGCCACGAGGGGAGCTTCCGCCGGCATCCTTCTCGCTGAAGTGCGTCAGTATGGGCACGACGCCTGGGTGGCGCAGCCCCTCCAGCACGGTGACCTCGCGCTCGAAGTCGGCCAAGGCCTTGCGCCGCTCCTCGGCGGTGACCAGGGCGACCAGGTCCAGCCTCTTGAGGGCGACGGTGTCACCGGTGACCCTGTCGCGGGCGCGGTAGACGGCCGAGGTGCGGCCTCGGGACACCTGCTCGAGCACCTGGTAGCGGTCGCCAACGATGAATAGGTCCTTCTGCAGGGCCGAGCGAGCCGGGCGGCCATCAGCTACAGCCTGGCCACAGCGCGGGCAAGCGGTGGCTGCCTCGTCCAGGCCGAAGCCACAGCGAGGGCAAGGCGCGCCGAGGCGGGCACCGCAGTGCTCGCAGGCAACGGCGCCCTCTCGGTTGGGGTAGCCACACTTGGGGCAGCGCATAGGGAAGCCGTGTCCTTGTCAGTGATGGGCGCCCGCGGGGGCGAAGAGTGCATAGCATTATATCCCTCCACTGCAGTGATGCGCTAGCACATGGGTCTGGCTGCGTACCGTGGCGCGGTGGGCCGGTGCCCCGCCCGTAGGAACCTAACCCCCGTCCCCTTCGCTGAGAGGGAAGGGGAGCCGGACACCCCTCCCCGCTCAGGGGAGACCGCCATTTGGCCATGCCAAATGGCGCTGGCTGGGGGAGGGGTCCTCCTAGAGGGCCGGGGGGTTCAGCCCCCGGCGGCACCCCCGCCCCTACTATGTGGCGCCCGGGCCCCCATGGAACCCGTTTGACAGGCGTCCTCCCCGCTCTATCATCACGCCAGCCACATGCCGCCTTGACTTCCCCCGTACCTCTGGGAAGCGCGGCCAGCCCACGCGGGAGGTCGCCATTGGCCCGCCCCAATCTGCTCTTCATTCTCACCGAGCAGCAACAAGCTCAGACCACCGAACCCGGCTCTCAATGCCAGATGCCAGCTCTCAACCGACTGGCCGCTCAAGGAATCCGCTTCACCCGGGCCTACACCGTGAACGCCATCTGCTCGCCCGCCCGGGCCAGCCTCTTCACCGGTGCCCTGCCCACCACCCACGGCATGGTGGACTGCACCCACACCGTGGAGCCTTACCGGGCCGAGTTCGACTCTAGCCTGGAAACCTGGAGCCAGCGACTGCAGGCTCTAGGCTATCGCACCGGGTTTTTTGGCAAGTGGCACGTCGAGCGCACCAACCGGCTGGAGAACTTCGGCTGGGACGAGTACGAACTCACCGGATCGCCTCAGTTCACCCAGTACCGCCGGGGGCTCGGCCTGCCCGACAAGCCCGCCGACTTTTCCCTGCAGCATTGGGTCAGACACAAGGGCTACCGAGACTTCCTCCTCTACGGTGCCTATGACGAACCGGCCGAGGGCACCAGCGAGCACTACCTCGTTTCCCGAGGCATGGACTTCATCAGCCGGGCTGCCGGTGATGGGGCACCCTGGTGTGTCTGCCTGAGCGTCACTGCCGTGCACGACCCCTATCTGGTGCCCACCCAGTACTACCGCCGCTACGACCCGGACTCCATCACCAAGCCCGCCAACCACGACGACGATCTGGCCGCTCGGCCAGGCATCTACCGCCGCATGCGCTCCGTCTGGCGCGACATGACCTGGCGCAACTACGCCGAGGCGACAGCCTGCTACTACGGGTTCTGCTCCCTAGTAGACGACCAGGTGGACCGCATACTCTGCTACCTGGAGGAGACCGGGCAGGCAGAGAACACCATCATCATCTACTGCACCGACCACGGCGAGATGATGGGTGCCCACGGGCTCATGCACAAGGGGGTCTTTCCTTTCGAGGAGGGCTACCGCATCCCCCTCATCGTCCATTGGCCCGGGCACATACCGGCCGGGACGACATGCGAGCGCCTGGTGAACACGCACGACCTGGCTCCCACCATCGTGGACATGGTCGGGGCAGAGCCCCTGCCCCGCAGCGAGGGCCGTTCCCTCGCGCCCCTGCTCCAGGGCCGGACGCCCGAGGGCTGGGTGGATGAGGCCTACGCCGAGTTCCAGGGCCAACGCTTCGCCTGGACCCAGCGCATCGTCTGGGAGCCCCGCTTCAAGTACGTCTTCAACGGCTTCGACTACGACGAGCTCTACGACCTCGAGGCCGATCCTCATGAGATGAACAACCTGGCCCAGGACCCGGCCTACGCCGACGTGGCCGAGCGCATGGCCGCCCGTATGTGGGCCCGAGCCAAGGCCACCGGCGACCACAACCTCTACAACGCCCAGTATCCCATGTTCCGCTTTGCCCCCGTGGGGCCGGAAAGCGAAGACTGGAATCCGGCCGCCCACGAGTCAGGCGGAGCCTGATCCCCAATAGGCAAGGAGAGCAATATGAAGATCTACATCTCGTCCGATTTCGAAGGTGCTACTGCCGTTGTGGGCACTGCCGGCAAGACCCTCACCGAGAGCCCGCAGCTGGATTTCGCCCGCCGAATGGTGACCGCCGAGATCAACGCCGCCGTGGAAGGGGCCCTAGCCGGCGGCGCCACCGAGGTCATCGTCAATGACTGCCATGGAGGCGGCCTCAACCTCATCTACGACGAGTTGCACCCCGAGGCCCGCATCATCCTCGGCAGCCCCCGCCCTCGCCGCTTCCTGGGGCTGGAGGGTAGCGCTGCCCTCTTCCTGATTGCCTACCACTCTAT
>JBMNTK010000080.1:0-15469 GCA_050945695.1 Anaerolineae bacterium
ACTGGAGGGCGATGGAGGCCGGCTCTGGCTCCTGGGGATAGACGACCGGGGCTACTCCGGATTCCGGGGCGGGTCGCCGCAGGCGTTCTTCTCTCGGTGGAGCGGGGCCACGCGCCGGGTGACGGCGCTGCTGGAAGGCATTCCGGCTGAGGACTCGCGGCTGCTGCTGGTGCACAACCCCGACTTCACGGAGGCCTTGCCGGCCGGGGGCGTGGACCTGGCCCTGTGTGGGCACACGCACGGCGGACAGGTGCGGCTGCCGCTGATTGGGGCGCCGGTGGTGCCCTCGGTGTTCGGGCAGAGGTACGCGGCTGGGCTGGTGCAGGGCGGGCGAACGCTGGTGCACGTGACGCGCGGGGTGGGGGTGACTCCGCCGGCGGTGCGGCTCAACTGCCGGCCGGAGGTGGCGCTGCTTCGGCTGCGGGTGGCGGTCTAGACGTCCGGCTTTACGCTCGCACTACGCAAGCTTGACGCCGACTCGACGGACTGAACCCACCTTGCGACCGACAATAGAACCGTTCCACACAGAAGCACGATAGAAAGGAACAGATGATGCTGGCCACGACGAGCCTGCGTTTCGCCGTCACGGGCCTGCGCTCCCGGGCGGCCGCTTTGCGGAGTGAGGTCCTGGCGGAGCTGCCAGAGCCTGAGCGCCTGGTTCAGTCACTGTACTACGAGCACGAGCGTCAGCTCGCGGCGGTCGGCCAATGCCCGGACTTCTCCAGGGCGAAGGCCGGTGCGTTGGGGAGGAGGGCTATCCGGCGCCTTCAGGAGGGCCTGCAGCAACGTCTTCCCACCCTCGGGGGCGCGAGGGCATCGTGAACCCCGCCCGTGTCCACTGTCTGCCTCACTCTGAGTTGCTGCGCCTGATACGCCGCCCGCTGACACTGTTCGAGCGGAGCCCACGGCGGATGCAGGGCGGGGCGGAGCCGGCGGTGCCGGTGCGGCTGTTGGATATGCCGGACCTCTGGGCGCTGATGGGCCTCTGGCCCGCGGCGGAGGAGGGAGAGTCGGAGGCGGGGTGAACCCGCAGGGTAGCCCGACCATTCCATGGTCGGGCTACGGGAAAGCGAAGCCCGCCTGCGTGGGCTGAGGCAGCCGGCCGAAGGGCCGGCTTTGCTGTGTCGTAGCTCCGGGGTTCAGCCCGGAGTGGCGGAGTGGGGGCGGCTGCTGCCGATTCCATCCTGCATCGCGTCCAAAGGAAGCGACTGGATGGCGCCCTCCTAGGTACTGACGCATGTCGTAACGCACGGGCCACGGCGGAGCCACGTCTTCTTGGGTGGCATGCAGTGGTCAGCGCGGACACTGGGGCAGGGATGCCATCCGCCGAGGCGACATCCTGGCACCGGTATGGGTCCCCTCAGTGGTTGGACTGGGTGTCCCAGATATCACATCGCGATCTAGCGACGCCTCGCGCCCGAGCAACTCTTTCTCTAGTCCCTGGGTGACAATTCCGGAGCCTCTGAGTTGCTCCTCGGGTCAAGCTGCCTACTGAGTGGTGCCAGTCCTGTGTGCTACCGCAACCGCATTCAGGTTGGCTCGGTCTCAGCATGGGAGCGCGAAGCACTCGTGCGCAAGGACTGTTCTAGAAGGGGATATCGTCGTCGTCATCGTCGTCGATTACGGAGTCCTTCCTGGGCTTCTGGTCAAGACCAACCCACTCCTCCCTCCAAGCCTCGGGTGTAATGACCTTCAGTTTGCCGTCTTCGTCGAATAGCGATGCAGAGACTCTTAGGACGTCGATGGTGTCGGCGCTCACGCCTCTATCTCGGCTCCATACAAGCCAATCGAAGCCAAAGCTATCTAGGTCGCTCTCAAGGAATTGGCGTGCCTCAAGCCAGTCGGATAGCTCGCGCAGATTGGTGAAGAAGACCCGGTATGGGGTCCTAGTCAGCTCTCGAAGCCTCGCAAACAGAGGGTGGTTGGCGAGCAGTATCTGCTCGATCGCTTGGTCCTTGTTCCTCCGCTCCTCGGTGAGGAAGGTCACAAGCTGGTCCAGGGTCTGGGCTGTCTTCTCCAGGTCGCGTACAAGATCGCTCTCGCGTAAGCGACTCTGTTGCTGCAGGAACCGGTGGAACAGGCCAGCCCATTGCTCCTTGAGGTAGTCCACAATGTCGCGCGCATCCTGAAACTCAGCGATTGGGTTGCCTCTTGGCAGACTGTGGAGTTCCTCTAGGAACTGGTAGACCCTGACGTCGTCGACGTAGTTGTACTGAACCTCCGTGAGTCCCTTGTTCCGCCGAAACGTGGAGAACTCGCTGTATACTGCTCGCTCAACGAAAATGTAGATCTGCTTACCTAGCTCGAAAGCCTTCTTGAGCTCCATCTGAGAGATCGAGTACGGTGCCTCGCGTGAGTGTGTACCAAAGCGGCCGCCGATCACGGAGACAAGGATGTCACAGAGCTCGACCTCTCGATAGCAGTATTCCTCCAGCGTGTCAGAGCTGCCGTACGGGATGAGGCCTCGCTCGTTCAGCACGGGTTCGTATCCCAACTCACGACAGAAGCGCTCGAGTTCGGATCGCACCTGCCTAAGATCGTAGAACGTGGAACTGATGAACACCCTAGGCCGTGCCATCTATGCCTCCAGGTCTGTTACGCTATCCATGAGCAACTGCCAGAATCCAGACTTTCGCACCCAGTACCGAGCTCTGGCAGCACTTGTGGCAAGCGCTTGCGTGTGCACCGGGACAGCTCAGCAGGCGGCGTGACACCGACGAGCCGTAATAGACTGCCGCCTAGCAAGCCTGCATACACAACAGGATCCGGTCGAGGCCTCAAGCCGAAGCGGACATGACCAGGTCTACTGGCCGCAGCTCGTGTCCGGCGGCATGAGCCCGCAGAATGGTTTGTAGTTGTAAGCTCTCCCGGTGGGGCCTATCCCGATCTCCTGACGATAGGTATGCCCCCAGAGGTCGAACTCGACAGCGCTCACCCACTCGCTCTCTGCGAGCGTTGGATAGATGAAGGTCCACTCACTCGCGCCACCCGGCGGTATTGACGGCTGCCTGTACGGTTGGCCGACAGGTGCATACCAAACGAATACCAGATCGTCGGTGCGAGTATTTGCACCATCGGTGATGATCCAGCGGCTTGGTTTCCATGGTGGCTCGATCGTGCTGTCTGTTGTTGTATTGATGATGGTCATGAGTACCTGGAATGATCGGTACGACCATACCGGGTTGTCAGGGTCAAGGCAGCGCATCTGGCACTCGTAGTGAGGGCTGCTGAACTCCACGTGGACCTGCCCGCCACCAGGGGCAGGTGTCGGCGCTGCGATAGGCCCAGGAATCGCCGGCGTGGGTAGCGACGCGGGTGTAGCCGTCGGCTCTGGAGCTGGCCTGGTAGGTACCACGTAATCCTCAGGCGGTACCTCGATGACCTGACCGACGAAAACCTTGCTGGGATCGGTGATGCCGTTGTAGGCGGCCAGCGCGTCCAGAGGGACGCCTAGAATGCCGGCAATCTTGCTCAGCGAGTCGCCCGACTGGACGGTGTACGAGGACGGCGCTGTCTCTGGCGGCTCGGGGGTGGGCGTGGCGGCCTCCGGAGTTGGGGCCGGTGTGTCTGTCGGCACGGGCGTGGGGGCCGGTGTGTCTGTTGGAACGGGGGTCGGGGACGGCGTGTCCGTTGCGACAGGCGTGTCAGTAGGGGCCGGCGCATTGGTCGCCGTGGGCTCGGGTGTGTTCGTGGCGGCGGGCGCCTCAGCGGTCAGGGTGGCGATGACCTCGACTCGGATGGCCTGCTCGGTGGCCTGGAGGTCCGGGGCCGGGCCGGCTGTGGAAGGAGCGCAAGCCCAGAGTGGCAGGGCGAGAGCGGCGGTGAGCAGCAGCGTAGCGAACCGGCGTACGATGGCGGCCATGACAATCCCCCCTGTGCTGCATGGTAACTGGGCTCGGCGTTAATCGGGCACGCACGCTAAATGATGCCTGCTCATATATGATACAGGCTATGTTGTCTTTGGGCTCTCTATCGGCAGCGTATCACAAACCTTTAGCCAGGTCGAGCGTTCCAGCGCCCACCTCACCCCGGATCTTCCGCCGCCCATCACGCCGGCTTGCCTCTCAGGCAATTCGCGAAGGCAGAGCGGGCGGGGCTTCGCCGGCGAAGCCCCGCCAACCAGTCTCGGGCGCGCTGACACGCCCAGGCTCCATGGGGACCTAGCACCCCTGGGCGAGCAGGACTAGCTTCGTCGCAGGGTCAGCAGTTCAGGAGCCTTGTCGAACATCCAGAAACCTACAGGCATCCCGATGATCGTGAGTGATAGGATGTAGGCAGCAATCATCCAGACGGCCGTGATCCATATCCCCGCCAGAAAGAACCAGATCGCCCGAAGGAGGAAGGACCTCTGGGGGACCGCAATCTGCCCCCAGGGAGTCAACACGACGGGCGGCTCCCTCAACGCCATCAAGTAGGGGATCCGATTCACTATGCTTACGCCGACGGGGATCGTGATGATCAGAATGAAACAGACATAGGCAGCGATCATGGCGAGCAGGCCGAGCCACCAGCCGATGAACACGAACTACAACAGCTGCATCAGGCATCCGGTCTGTTTGCGGACCTGCATAGGGACCGCGGGGCCGACGTTGACATTGACGATGGTCTGGTTAGACATCTTGCCCTCCGGCGCGATCGCTCGATGTGGGTGACGTGGGTTAGGGCTCCCCTAACCGTATCGGCCAAGCGGCGGCTGCGTACCTGAGCTCGCGAAGGCGAGAAGGATCATCAGGCCCATGCCGAGCAGGTAGGCTCCGTTGAGCACGATCGCCAGAATGCCCAGGGCCTTCTTCGTTCTCGCTTGTGACACCCCGGCGATGCCCAACAGCACGCCTATGAAGCTCACCAGCCACAGTCCGCAGAGGCCGGCGAACGAGCTGTACGAGATCGCTTCCCCCGCGCTGGTGCCGGTATCCATAGTGAGAACGCCTAACATGAGCAACGCCAGGCTGCCCAGATCCACACACGCCGATGACGAAGCTGGCGATGCTCATCCAGGAGTGGCCGCTCTCGTACTGCACGGGCACTGCCGGCATCGCCTGGCCCGCGTACGGCGCGACGAGCTGGCGTCCGCAGTAGCGGCAGACGATCGCCGCAGCCTTGATCGTCTCGGCGCAGTATGGGCACTTCCTGGTCAACTCCTCCTCGGGCATAGGCAGCCTCCTCGATCATGGCGTTCGCCAGCTGGCTACCCGCCTCACCGGTCTGCAGCTACGGGCAGGCGTGAAGCCGGTGGCAGGCCTGGGCGGCACCCCGACGCGTGGCGGGCGTGAGTACACTCCTCGTGGGTGAACGATGCGGCGGCAGTCGGAACCGGTTGGCGGGCGCGGGTGTGCCGAGCCGCACCCGCTGGCGCATCTCGCGGAAGAAGCGGTCTAGATGGTGTCTAGGACTGATATCGGCAAGCTATCACATTCCTTTAGCTTGGTCGAGGGCGGTACCGCCGGGGAGTGGCCTCACAACAAAAAGAGCTCCCCTCGCTCAGGGCGAGGGGAGCTCAACTCCTGCTGATGGTGGCCTAGCCGCGTGAGGTCGTCACTCCGGCGCCCTTGAGGGCTTGCTCCAGCTTGTCGAATGACTGGTAGACGCCGGCGTAGGTGAAGGCGAAGTACTGGGTGAGTGGCCAGTTGCGTTCGATGTAGGTCAGGACCGTCTTACCGCCCAGGCTCTCGAACTGCACCTCAGCCTCGAACTCATCTGGCATGTCCATCCCTAGCTGGGAGGCAGAGATGCGGTTGCCCTGCTCGTCGGCGAACCAGATGTTGAACTGGAGGAGCTTGTTGGGGATCACTTTGGTGAACTCGCCGGCGTTGCAGGTTAGGCGGCCGCCTTGATCGGTAGGTTCCTGCATGCACCACAGGAGCTTGCCGCCCTCGCGCACGTCCATCTCTGCCTTGGGGGTGGTGAAGGTCGCCGGCCCCCACCAAGCCATGAGGCGCTCGGGGACGGTCCAGGCCTTCCACAGCTCCTCCACGGGGGCATCGAATACACGGGTGACGATCAGATCCTGGTAGACCAACGGGAGCCCTTGCTCAGGCATAACTCAACTCCTGTAGCTAACGTTGTGGTACCGTGGGCGCTAGCTGCGCCTCGCCGTGACGCTCGCCCCTTTGAGGGCCTCCTCCAGCTTGTCCAGGCTCTCCACCATGCCGGTGTAGGCGTAGGCGAACATCTCGCCCACGGGCCAGTTGCGCTCGACATAAGTCAGGACAGTCTTGCCGCCTAGGCTCTCGAACCGGACCTCGGTGTCGAACTGGGCCGGTCCGCCCCATTCCGGCGCGGAGATGGGATTGCCCTGCTCATCGGAGGCGCTGGTGGTGAACTGGAGTAGCTGGTTGGGGACGATCTTCTGGAAGGTGCCGGCGTTGCAGAAGGTGCCGCTGCCTTCCTCGGCGGGTGCCTGCATGCACCAGAGGAACCTACCCCCTTCGCGAAGGTCAATCTCTACCTTGGAGGTAGTGTAGGGTCCTCCACCCCACCAGGCTTTGAAACGCTCGGGGACGGTCCAGGCTTTCCAGACCTCTTCTACGGGGGCATCGAAGACGCGGGCGATGGAGAGATCGCGGTACTGGATCTCACTCTTCTGCTCAGACATAACGCAACTCCTCTAACGTGTCACGCACAGGTTACAACATGCCTGCGGAGACAGTATACCACCTTGGCCGATGCCGCCCAAGGGGCCGTCCCGTGGTGACCCGAGACGAGTGACACGTGAAGCGTGAAGCGTGACCGGCCGTCACACCTTCTTTGAGGAGTGTGCGCCTAGTAGCGCACACTGGTGCGCCCAGGCCCCGGGCGCGCTGGCCGGGCAGCAGTGCCCCTGTGGGCGAAGGCCCGTTAGCCCTGCGTTCCATTCGAGCGCTCCAGCCAGCCGTAGGTTCCTCGCTTCGCTCGGAATGACAGGGGCGAGGGTACGAGATGACACCGGGAGCGTCCTGCCCCCCAGGGGGCCAACCGGGTAGTCCGCCCCTATAGGCGCGCCCTCCTGAATGAGGGTGTGCCGGGGTTCACGTATCACGTGTCACTCGTCACGTATCACGCGTCACGTGTCACGCCTCACCGCCCGGACTATGCAGCCGGCGCGTCGCGCGGTAGAATCTCGTGAGCTATAACAATCGGCATCAGCGTGGGCCAAGGGCGGCGCCAGCACTGGGCCGCCCGCCCGCGCGCACCGGGAGCGATAAGGGGAGATTATGGCCACCAGACGCAGGCGCAAGCCCAACATCGTGTTATTCGGCATTGACTCACTGCGAGCCGATCACATGTCGTGCTATGGCTACCACCGGCTCACCACCCCCCACATTGACCGCTTTGCTCAGGGTGGGACCCTCTTCGAGCGCACCTACTCCGCCCACATTCCCACTACCAGCGGCTACGCCAGCATGTTCACCGGCCGCGACGCCTTCGGCACCCAGGTGGTGGCCCTGCGTCACAAGGGCCCGATGCGCCCCGAGGCCAAGACGCTGGCCCAGATCTGCAAGGAGAACGGGTACAACACTACCTCGGTGGGGTTCGAGGGCAACCCGGCCTCTCGTGATTTCGACAAGTACATCAGCTTCCCCGGCTGGGGAAGCTGGGCGGAAGGGCGCAGCCCGAAGGCCCAGAACCTCAACGACGTGACCGTGCCCGAGCTGGACCGGCTGGCTAGGGGGCGCAAACCGTTCTTCCTCTTCCTCCGGCACATGGACCCTCACGCTCCCTATCTGCCGCCTCAGCCCTACGAGCGTGCCTTCTACCACGGCAACGAGACCGATCCGGCCAACAAGTCCATGGAGCCGGTGATGGCCTTCAAGCCCTTCCGCGACTTCTTCGCCTCCTGGATGCCGCCCGGAATCACCGACAAGGACTACGTCATCGCCCAGTACGATGGCGCCATCGCCTACATGGACGCCTGCATCCAGACGCTCTTCAACCAGATGGAAGAGCTCGGCATCCTGGATGACACCATCGTGATCATCAATGCCGACCATGGTGAGACGCTCTACGATCACGAGTGCTACTTCGATCACCACGGGCTCTACGATCCCACTCTGCACGTGCCCCTCATCATCCACTACCCGCCCAAGGTGCCCGCGGGGGTGCGAGTAGCCGGGTATAACCAGCACAAGGACCTGCTGCCCACGGTGCTGGAACTGGCGGAGATAGACCCTGGCGACTACCAGATGGACGGCCGCAGCCTGATGCCCATGATCCGAGGAGACGTGCCTTCCCACGAGGAGGAGATCTACCTCACTGAGTGCACCTGGATGCGTAAGCACGGCTGGCGGACCCCGGAGTGGAAGCTGATCGAGGCGCTGGAGCCGGACTTCCACTTCAAGCCGCCGGTGGAGCTCTACAACCTGGTCCAGGACCCGGAGGAGAACGAGAACCTGGCCGAGAAGGAGCCGGAGGTGGTGGAGTACCTGCGCAGCCGTATGCAGGCGCACATTGCCCGCCGCGAGCAGGAGACGGGGCTCCCCAACCCGATGTATCACCAGGGCGACTGGCACGGCCACGAAGGGGTGGGGCCCTTCAAGACCTCCCAGCAGGCGTATGACACCCTGTACATCGGCGGCGTCAACCAGGCGATCAAGCTTCAGGCCAAGGCGAGGGATTAGGGATTCACCGCAGAGACCGCAGAGATCGCTGAGAACCTCTCCCCTGGCCAAATGGCTGTCTCTCCTGAGAAGGGAGGGGGGTATGGCTACCCCTTCCCGCTCAGGGAAGGGGGCAGGGGGGTTAGGTTAGTGATCCTCTGCGCTCTCAGCGCTCTCTGCGGCTAGATTTGGGAGGATGACGTGGCTTTGAACGTAGCGATCGTGGGGATGGGGAACATCGGCAACGTCCATGCCGGGGTGTACGAGAAGCATCCCGAGACCAACATCGTGGCCGTGTGCGACATCATCAAGGAGAAAGCCGATCGGGCGGCGGAGAAGTACGGTGCCCGTGCTTTCTACTCCGTGGATGACATGCTGGCCAGCGGGATCAAGATTGACATCGCCAGCGTGACCACGGCTGGCAAGGAGAACGGCGGCGATCACTACCAGCCTACGATGCAGCTGCTGGGGGCCGGCATCCCCGTCCTGGGGGAGAAGCCCATCTCCAACAACCTGGACGAGGCCCGGCAGATGGTGGCGCTGGCCAAGGAGAAGGGCCTGCGCTACGGCATCAACCTCAACCACCGCTTCACCCCTGCCGCCCTCATGGCCAAGCAGTGGGTGGATCAGGGCAAGCTGGGTGAGCTCAACATAATCAACATGAGGATGTGGATCAACAACCCTAACGAGACCTCGCCCTGGTTCCACATCCGCGCCCTGCATCCGCATTCGCTGGACGTGATGCGCTACTTTGCCGGGGACGTGGAGAAGGTGCAGGCTTTCTTCAAGCGGGGGCCCCGCAAGGACGGACCGGGTGGGCGCCGGGTCTGCTGGTCGAACGTCCAGGTGAACCTGCTGTTCAAGAACGGCATGATCGGTCACCTCACCGGCTCCTACGATGCCGGCGGATCTTATGGGCTGGAGAGCCTCGAAGTCGTGGGCTCGGAAGCCCGCTTCGTGCTCCTGGACGCCTGCGAGCACCTCACCTTCTATCCCCGCTTCTCTCGCGAGACGATCACCTACGACTACGTGGGCGGGATGATGGGCTTCAGCGAGACCTTCGGCAGCCGCATCAACCGCTGGATCGAGCAGAACCTGGAGGGTGCCCGGCCGGAGGACATAGACGCCTCAGGCGAGGATGCCCTCAAGGTGCAGACCATCATCGAAGGGATCATCGAGTCCTGGGAGAAGGGGACGGTCGTAACGCTGGAATGACAAGTGATACGTGACTCGTGACGAGTGACCCGTGGCACTTGGATGCGGGAGCTGCCACTCGTCACGGGTCACGCTTCACGTGTCACTTGTCACGCATCACGCATCACGTATCGCTGGACGTGCCTTCATGAGCCTCATCACAATCATCGGCCGCGGCCACGGGGGGACCCGGGCCATGTCACACACGCTTGCCGCCAGTGGCGTCTTCATGGGGACGCCTCAGAACCGTTCCGGGGACCTTCTGCCGCCCTGGGACATGTACGAGGCCTGCCGGGTTATGGCCCGCTACGTGGACTGGAAGGGCGACCTGGGGTGGGATTGGAGCGCCCTGCCGGAGATGGACATCCCGGAGGAGTTCACCAGTCTGATCCGGTCCTACCTGCGCTCAGTCCTGGCCAGTGACGCCACCCACAAGGGGTGGAAGATCCCGGAGACTACTCTGGTCTTTCCTTGGATCGCGCGCATGTTCCCGGAGGCCAAGTACATCCACTGGGTGCGCGATCCGCGGGACAGTATCCTCGCCGCTCACAAGACCGATGACCTGCGCGACTTCGGCATCCAGTATCCGCTGACCGACGACGTGCGCCGGCGCCGGGCCATCTCCTGGAAGTACCAGGACGACCTGGTCAGGGCCACTCCGAAGCCGGAGAACTGGATCAGCGTGCGCTTCGAGGACTTCGTGTTGCGCCAGGACGAGACACTGGAGCGACTGAGCGACTACCTGGGTATCAAGCTGGCCAAGATCCGGGTAATGCCGGAGGCGGTGGGACGCTGGCGCACAGACACCGGCGTGCACCGCTTCGACTTCCTGGAGCCGGCCATGAGAGAGTACGGCTACGAGTGACCACCCCCGCTCTGCGGGGAGGGGGCGATGAGGGAGCATCTCGACAGGCGGCTGCGCTATCTGTGGACCTTTGAGCTGTTCAATGGGCTGGTGTGGTTCCCGCTCCTATACTACTTCGTCAGCCGCCTGTTCCGCCTTGGCTGGTTCAGCCTAGTAGCTCTGGTTTTGGTCTGTGCCATCCTGCTGGTCGGGACGGCCTTCTGGTACCTAAAGGGGCAGTCCCTGCGGCGGTCCACTCCGCTGGCGCGGCCGGCCGTTCGGCGGTTCTTCAGTGCCACCAAGATCGGCTTTGGCATCCTTGTGGCCCTGCAGCTGGCGCTGTTCGCCGTCCGAGCTTTCGTCCAGTCAGGCGCTTCGGGGGCGGAGCTGCTCGTGGGGGGCGCTCTCTCGCTGATGGCAGTGCTTGAGTACGTGAACTACTACTTCTACCAGCTGATGTACGATAACCGGGCCGACCTGGAGTACCTGTTCACACACCGGCGGCTCAAGCGGGCCGTGATGGTCCGCGACCTGGGCATCTAGCCGTTGCGTCCCATGCGCCGGTGAAGGGCGATCAAGCCGTAGAGCCGGCGCCTGAGCGGATGCAGCACTCACAGAGTACGGAGAGAACCATGCTACGAGTTGGCGTCATCGGGCTGGGGCCCATCGGGAACCGCCATGCGCGCATATACCGCGACGATCCGCTGGCCGAACTGGTGGCGGTGTGCGACATAGACCGGGAGAGAGCCGATCAAGCGCACGCGGCCTACGGCGTTCCCGCCTACTACGACGTGGAGGACATGCTCGCCAAGGCCAAGCCTGACTTGGTGAGCGTGGCCACCGGCGGCCACGAGTACGGCAGCGACCACTACCTGCCCACCATGCAGGCCCTGGATGCTGGGGTGCACGTCTTGGTGGAGAAGCCCATCTGCAACGAGATCCCTCAGGCCGAGGAGATGGTGGCCAAGGCCCGGGAGAAAGGCCTGTGCCTGGGGGTGAACCTCAACCATCGCTTCACTCCCGCTGCCCGCCTGGCGAAGCAGTGGCAGGATGAGGGACGGCTCGGCCACCTGCTCTTCATCAACATGAGCATGTGGATCATGAACCCGCGCGAGTCCTCGCCCTGGTTCCAGATCAAGGCCCTGCACCCGCACACCGTGGACATCATGCGCTATTACTGCGGCGACGTAGAAGCGGTGCAGTGCTTCGCCACCAAGGCGCCTGGGCGCAAGATATGGTCCACGGCCCACTTCAATATGCGTTTCAAGAACGGTGTGGTGGGCGGCCTGACCGGCAGCTACGACATCGAGCGCGGCCATCCCATGGAGCGCTGCGAGGTCGCCGGCACTAAGGGGCGCTTCGTCATCGAGGACATGTTCCGAGAGGTCACCCTCTACCCGGCGGGAGACTTGGTCAAGCTGTCCTACTCCAACCCCATCTTCGGGGGGATGCGCGACTTCGAGGACACCTTCATCAACCGCATCCACCGCTTCCTGGAGCAGGTCTCGGAAGGGGTAGCGCCGGAGGACATTGATGGCTCTGGCGCGGACGGGCTGGCGGCGCAGAAGGTCCTGGCCGCGGCCATCGAGTCGCTGCAGAACGAGACGGTGGTGTATGTGAAGTAGCCCTCGGCTGTCGCCGGTCGCCCTGACAGCCTGGGGACGGATGCGACTGTGGAGGAACCAGACATGGCCGGAACGAAAGCCGACAGGGGAGCAGCGAAGAAGGCGGAAGGCGAGGCGGCGGTTCTGGAGAAGATCGCCGAGATGCCCATGCCCTACCGGGAGATGGGCGAGCGGCTCCACGCGCTCATCCGGCGGGTAGCGCCGTCGCTTCAGCCCAGGCTGTGGTATGGGATGCCGGCGTACGCCAAGGACGGCAAGGTCATCTGCTTCTTCCGCGCCGACAAGTACATGACCTTTGGGCTCACCGAGGACGCGAACCTCGCCCCCGAAGAGGGGGAGTCGCACCTGCTCATGGGGTCGAGCTGGTTCTTCACCGCCCTCAACGAGGCGACTGAGGCCAAGCTCGCAGACATCGTCCGGAGGGCGGCGGGCTAGGGACGAGCGGCGTGTGCTACAATGTGTACACGTATGTGGGCACATTGTGGCGGAGGTTATGAAGTGGAATCAGTTGGGATACGAGAGCTCAAGGAGCGCACCAGCGAGATCGTGCGGCGGGTGCGTGAAGAGGGGCGCGAGGTGGACATCACCTACCGGGGCAAGGTCGTTGCTCGGCTGGTGCCGGTATCAGACCGTGAAGCACGGGCGGAGGAGTCGCGCGCCGCTTGGGCCAGATGGGAACGGCTAGCCAAGGAAGTGAGTGCGGTCTGGCCCAAAGGGGTCTCGGCGGTCGAGGCGATACGCGAGCAGAGGCGCGAACTGTGACCGTAGTAGACGCCAGCGTCTGGATAGGCTCGCTGCTCGACGACGATGCGCACCATGATCCCAGCGTGCGGTGGCTGAGCCGGCAGTTGTTGCGTGAGAACTGCACCCTGTTCGCGCCCTCGCTGCTGGTGCCAGAGGTTGTGGGCGCGATCGCCAGGCGCACGGGCAACCGGGCCCTTGCCCGGTCGGTGCTCCAGGGGCTGCTCGACTTCTCGGCACTCGAGCTCCTGCCCCTCGACCCCGAGATGGCCGTTACTGCCGCCCGCCTGGCTGCCGACCTCAGGCTGCGGGGAGCTGATGCCTGCTATGTGGCCGTGGCACAGGCGCTGGATCTGCCCTTGGTGACTTGGGACGAGGAGCTTCGGGACCGGGCTGGGCAAGCGGTCACCGTCGTAGAGCCGGAATGAGCGGTCGGGCCCGGCAGCCAGCATAGACTGCCGCTTTCGGCCAACTTCCCTCGGTTTCTCGGCGTTCTCTGCGGTCTCGGCGGTGAACCACCACACGTAGCATGGGAGCATAGCATGAAACTGGGAGCCAACTCTGTCCTCTTCGGCGGCTATGACATGGAGACCGCCTTCAAGTACATCGCCCTCTCCGGCTACGACGGCATCGAAGTGTCGGCCATCGAGGGCATGAGCCAGCATCTGGTCCTGGACCGCTGGCGGGAGATCGCCCCCGAGGTCAAGCGTCTGGCGCGCGAGTACGGCCTGGAGCTCCTGGCTATGGAGCAGCCCTCCCAGGACCCGCAGCGCATGGAGATGGCCTTCCAGGCTGCGGCCGAGATAGGCATCCCCATCATCAACTGCGGCCCTGGGGGCAAGACCGGCGACGAAGAGAGCCTCCAGCAGAGCATAGACTCGCTCGGGAGCCTGTCCCGCATGGCCGAGAAGTACGGGGTTACTCTCTGCGTCAAGGCCCACGTGGGCGCGGCCATCTATAACACGCCCACGACCCTGCGGCTCATGGAGGCCATAGACTCGCCTGCCTTTGGGATAGACATGGACCCCTCCCACATCTACCGAGCGGGGGAGGATCCGGTGGAAGCCATCGCCGCGGTGATCTCCCGCGTCAAGCACGTTCACATCCGCGACTGCAAGGGACGCCAACAGAGCCCGGGCAAGCCGGAGATGCAAGCCAACGGCCGGGGCGACATTGACCTAGTCGGCTACATCCGGGTGCTGCACGAGAATGGCTACGCCGGGCCCCTGGACCTGGAGATCATCGGGGCCAAGGACTACCCCCTCGAGCACTGCTGCATCATCGCCGCCGAATCCCGGGGGCACATGCAGGCCTGCCTACAGGCGGTGGGCGCGCGGTAGCCTCTCTGGGTGCGGTTGTCCGTTCCCTAGCCCCCTGGCACCACACGTCGGCCCTACCATGGCGTCATGGTAGGGCCGACGGGCTCTATCTCTCCCCTCTACAATCCCCCTAGCGCTGCCCCATGTTCTGCCACGGCCCCGAGGGTACCCTGCTAGCTGGCGTCGTTAATCACTGGAGGCAGTTACGTCGGAGAATGCTGGCATAAACGGTTTGGGGCGGATCGGCCGGCAGGTCCCAGGATCCTGCGGGACTGATACCCGGACGACCTGCACGCCGTGGCGGTGAATGACATCCAGGACCCCGAGATCCTGATGGAGCTCCTGCGCCACGACCCCAACTATGGCGCCTGGCCGGAGACGATCGAGTTCGAGGACTCGACGTCCAGCGCTGATCGCGGTCTCTAGGGAGCCTTCCCTATCCCGGGCAAGCAGGCGCTCGCAAGCGCCGTGTTTTCTGCCCTGGTCCCGGAGTTGGACATCTAGCTGTTACCTTGGCTATGCTCTGGCTCATGCCGCGTTCTGGGGGGCACCGTAGATTGCGTCGCCCGAACATACTGCTTGTCCACTCCGACCAGCACCGCTATGACTGCGTGGGGGCGCACGGTCATCCCCTGTCTCCCACACCCAATCTGGACCGCCTAGCGGCCCAGGGGGTGAGCTTCAGCCACGCCTTCACCCCCTGCCCGGTCTGCGTGCCGGCCCGCAACAGCTTTCTCTATGGCACCTGGGCTACCCGGCACGGGGCCGTCTCCAACCGCCACACGGAAGCCCCTTGGCCACCGGCACCGGAGCTTCCCACCTGGAGCGAGGCGCTTCGAGACGCCGGCTACCGCCTGGCCTACGTGGGCAAGTGGGGGATCCACGGCCGGCCCCAGGACTTCGGGTTCGAGAGCTACGTGCCCACCTCCGATTACTACACCTGGCGGGCCGAGGCCGGTCTGCCGCCCGTCCCTCGGACGGGATGGTTCGGTGGTACTGACCCCCACATCTCGCCCGAGCAGTCGCGCATAGCGTGGGAGGCGGATCGGGTGCTGGAGCGGATGCGCGACCTCTCCCGCGGTCCGGAACCCTTCCTCATCCGCTGGGACCCAGCCGGGCCGCATCTGCCCAACATAGTCCCCGAACCCTACGCCTCCATGTACCCGCCGG
>JBMNTK010000081.1:0-15410 GCA_050945695.1 Anaerolineae bacterium
CTACGCATTGCCGTCAATGAAGAGCTGGATGCTTTGTCAGAGGGGCTCGCCCAGGCGGTAGACCTGCTCAAACCCGGGGGCAGGTTGGCGGTGATCTCATTCCATTCACTGGAGGACCGAATTGTGAAGCAGTTCCTGCGGGATGAGAGCGCCACCTGTACCTGTCCGCCGGAGATGCCCGTCTGCGTCTGCGGCACCCAACCCCGTCTCCGGCTGGTGAACCGCCGTCCCATCTTCCCCAGCGAACAAGAAGTGCAGGCGAACCCCAGGTCTAGAAGCGCGCGGCTCCGGGTGGCAGAGAGGATATGAGCGGATACATCGTACCCACTGAGAACCTGATCAGCTTTCGCCGGGGTGCACCCCGCAGCCACGTCGAGCCCATCGCCCGGGCATCGGTGGCGCAAGTCCGCACCCAGGACGCCGGGCTCACTGTCCGCGAGTTCGTTCTGCTGGCGGGCGCCACAGCATTCCTGGCTGTCGTGGGGCTGCTGTACCTGTTGCAGGCGGCCGAGATCACTGCCATTGCCTACCGAGTGCAGGACCTGAGCGCTGAGGTGCGCCGGGTCGAGCAGGAGAACTCGGTGCTGGCGGTTGAGATCGCTGAACTAGAAAGGCTAGACCGAGTGGAGAGCCGGGCAGAGGCGCTCGGCTTCACCCCGGCGCAGTCGGTGCACTACCTGCGCCTGCCCGCGGCGCAGGCGTCTGACACCCCAGCCGACACCCCACAGCGCTAGAGGCTTCCGATGCCGAATGAGACAGGGCGCGCTGAAGTGCGCACTCGGTTGGCGTTCGTAGCGGCCGGCCTCGGGGTCTTTGCCCTGATCCTGACTGCTCAGCTGGTGCGTTGGCAACTGGTGCACGGGAAGTCCCTTGCCGAGCGCGCCAACGGGGAGCACATGCGGCGCGAGACTCTAGACCCCCGGCGGGGGACCGTGTACTCGGCGGACGGGCGCGTGCTGGCTACCGACCTCTATACCTACGCGCTCAACGCCGCACCGGTCATGATTGACGAGCCCTACGAGCTGGCCGACCGGCTGTTCCCGCTCATCGGGGTCTCTCGGGACTGGCTGGCTGAGAAGCTCTCTGGCGATGCGAAGTGGCAGCCCCTGGCCGAAGGTCTCCCCCTGCACGTGGCCGACGAGATCGCCAGCTGGGAGGAGTCCGGCCTGTTTCTGGAGCCACACCTGTCTCGCGCCTATCCGGACGGCGAGATGGTGGCGCCCCTTCTGGGGTTCGTCAACCGAGCTCGCGACGGTTACTATGGCGTGGAAGGCTACTACGACTCGGTGCTGAGCGGTGAACCCGGCGCGCTGCTAGGGGACCTGGACGGCTTCGGCCAGCCGGCACCGTTCGGGAGGCAGGTTCTGGAGCCACCTGACGACGGGGCCGACCTGTACCTCACGATAGACAGCCGGGTGCAGTACGTCCTGTGGCGAGAACTCCGGGAGGCCTTGGCCTACTACCAAGCCCAGAGTGGCACCATCATCGCCATGGACCCGCGAACGGGAGCGATACTGGGACAGGTGACCCTGCCTTCGTATGACCCGGCCAACTATGAGTCGGCGGACGTCAAGCTCTACGAGGACCCGGTAGTGAGCCACGAGTACGAGCCGGGGTCGGTCTTCAAAGTGATCACCATGGCAGCTGGGCTGGACGCCGGCGTCATCACCCCTGACACCACATTCGAGGATACCGGCAGTTTCGAGATCGCCGGGGTGACGATCAAGAACTGGGACCGTGAGGCGCATGGCCTGGTGACCATGACCGACGTGCTGGCTATGTCCCTCAACACCGGTGCCTCGTGGGTGAGCAGCATCTTGGGACCGGACAGGTTCTACGACTACCTGTCCGCCTTCGGGTTCGGGCAGCGCCTGGGCGTGGACCTGCAGGCCGAGGCCGTGGGCAATACCAAGCGGCCGGGTGATGGACGCTGGTACGAGGCTGACCTGGCTACCAACGCCTTCGGACAGGGCATCGCTGTCACTCCGCTGCAGATGATCTCCGCGGTCTCGGCGGTGGCCAACGATGGCTGGCTCATGCGACCCTACGTCGTCAAGCAGGCCGTGACCCGGGAGGGCGTCCGCCAGACCGAGCCGAAGCCACTGCGGCAAGTGATATCTGCCGAGAGTGCCGAGGCCCTCACCCAGATGATGGTGGTGGCAGCAGACGAGGAGACCATCGGGCCGGGGCTGCAAGGCTTCGAAGTGGCGGGCAAGACGGGCACGGCACAGATCCCCATCCCCGGCGGCTACCATCCCTCGGACATCATTGCCTCGTTTGTCGGCTTCTTCCCTGCCTCTGATCCTCAGCTGTGCATCCTGGTCAAGATAGACCGGCCGCAGGCCGGCCAGTGGGGTAGCGAGGTGGCAGCCCCTGTCTTTGCGGACGTGGCGGCCGAGCTGGCCGTGCTGCTGGGCATCGAGCCTCAGGGCGCATCCTCCAGAATGGCGGCAAGGTGAGACTGAGCCTAGGATTTGTCATCCGTACCCTGCTGGGCGAGACCGCCGAACCGTACGAGGACGTGGCGGTCTCTCGCTGTGTGGTGGATTCCCGAGAGGCCGAGGCGGGCAGCGTGTTCTTTGCCTTCCGAGGCGAGACGGTAGACGGACAGGATTACGTTGAGGACGCCGCGGCCCGGGGAGCCGTCGCCGCGGTGGTCAGGCGGGAAGGGGCGTACGATAGCCCGGGGCCAGTGCGACTGGCCACTGGGGCGCTGGCCATTCCGGTTACCGACGTCCTGGCCGCCCTCCAGAAGCTGGCCCGGGCGTGGCGGGCCGAGCTGCCCGCCCAGGTCGTGGGAGTGACCGGGAGCGTCGGGAAGACCATGACCCGTGAGGTCGTGGCCACCGTGCTCTCCCAGGCGCATCGGGTCTGCCGCAGCGCTCGGAACTTCAACAACGAGATCGGGCTGCCCTTGACCGTCCTGGGGATGACCGGAGAGGACGAGTACGGGGTCCTCGAGATGGGCATGTACGCGCTGGGCGAGATTGCGGCCCTGGCCGAGATCGCCCAGCCCCGGATAGGCGTGATCACCAACGTCGGGCCCACTCACCTGGAACGGCTGGGAAGCCTAGAGCGCATCGCCCAGGCTAAGGCGGAGCTGGTCGAGGCCTTGCCCGAGGACGGCCTGGCCGTGCTGAACGGGGACGACGAGCGGGTCCTGGCGATGGCAGCGAAGGCACGGTGTCCGGCCATCACCTTCGGGCTCGCGCCCAACTGCGACGTCCGCGGTGAGCAGGTTAGCCCCTTGGGGCAGGATGGGATAGAGTTTATCGTCCGCTGCGAAGGGTCGGTGCGGCGTCTGTACGCGCCTCTCCTGGGGCGCCACAGCGTATACCCGTGCCTGGCCGCGGTGGCCGTAGCCCGCTCTCTGGATATGGGCTGGGCCGACATCGAGGCCGGGTTAGCGGCGACTGGCGACTCCTCGCGGATGCGGGTAGTGGACGTCGGCGGAGTCAAGCTGCTGGATGACAGCTACAACGCCGCGCCGCTGAGCGTGCTGGCGGCCCTGGAGGTACTGGCCGGCATGCCCGGCCGACACGTGGCCGTACTGGGAGATATGCTGGAACTGGGCTCCCATTCGGAGGCCGGTCATCGGCAGGTGGGGCGGGCGGTCCCTTCGGCGGCGGAGGTCCTGGTCACCGTGGGTCACCGGGCCCGGTGGATCGCTGAAGAGGCACGAAAGCAGCTGGGAGATGGCGCGGTTGTCTGTCTGGATTCGGTGGAAGACGCTCTGGCAACAGTGCCAGGTCTCCTGAGGACGGGCGACACCGTGCTGGTGAAAGGCTCACGGGGAATGCGACTGGACCGGCTCTGCCAGGCGCTGGTGGACCGCTCGAACTCTTCAACTAGGCGGTGATGCCCTTGGCCTACTCGCTCATTCTTGGCATGGTCTCGTTCATCATTGCAGTCGCTTGGGGCGGCCCCTACATCAGCTTGCTGCGCCGGCATCGGGTCGGCAAGCAGATCCGTGCGGATGGCCCTCAGACTCACATGGCGAAGGCCGGGGTGCCCACTATGGGCGGGCTGCTGGTGGTGCTGGTAGTGCTGGGCATCACCATCGTGCTCAACTTCCTGAACTTGGTGGGCATGAATGCCATCGGCCGGTCCATCCTCCTGCCCATGGGCGTAATGGTGGCCATGGCGGTCCTCGGTGGGGTGGATGACTGGACCAACATCAAGCGCAAGAACCCGGGCGGCATAGGGCTCTTCGCTCGCCACAAGGCCCTGTGGCAGCTGGCCATCGCGGTAGTCACGGCCATCGGCCTGCACTTCTTCCTGGGTCTGGAGAGCGTGGCCATCCCCGGCATCCCGGAGAAGGTGGGGCTCGGGCTCTGGTACCTACCCATCGCCGTTTTCATCATCTTCGCTACCTGTAACACCGTGAACCTGGCCGACGGCCTCGACGGGCTGGCGGCGGGGACGGTGCTGGTGGCGTTCCTCTCGTATGGCGTGATCGCCTACCTCCAGGAGCAGGTGTACCTGGTGGCCTTCTGCCTGACCGTGGTCGGGGCGCTGATGGGGTTCCTGTGGTACAACGCCTATCCCGCCCAGGTCATCATGGGTGATACAGGGGCGCTGGCCCTGGGCGGCACGCTGGCCACGGTAGCCCTAATGACGGGGCAGTGGCTGCTCCTTCCGGTGGTGGGCATAGTCTTCGTCGCCGAGGGCCTATCCGACATCCTTCAGGTGAGCTACTACAAGCGCACTAAGGGAAAGCGGCTGTTCCGTATGGCACCCTTGCACCATCACTTCGAGCTGTGTGGCTGGTCGGAAGTGCAGGTGACCTTGCGGTTCTGGATCATCGGTATCCTGGGTGGGATGCTGGGAGTGGCTCTAGCCCTCATATGAGTGCTCTCGAGGTCGCCGCGAAGAGATTCCGCGGGGCTCGTGTCGGGGTGGTGGGCCTAGGCCGCGAGGGGCGGGCCCTGGCGCGGTTCCTCACTTCGGTGGGTGCCCGGGTGATCGCTACCGACGACAAGCCCGCGCAGGCATTGGGCCCTGAGGTAGAGTCCCTGGCCGGGAGCGTGGACTTGCGTCTGGGTGGGCTGAGCGAAGAGGTTTTGGAAGTGGACACCTGCTTCGTGAGCCCGGGTGTGCCCCTGGAACTGCCCCTGCTGGCCCGGGCTGCTGCCCAGGGGGTACCCCTCTGGAACGAGCCGGGTCTGCTGCTGTGGCTCTGCCCCGGGCGGACCGTAGGGATCACCGGCAGCAGCGGAAAGAGCACCACGACCGCGCTCACTGCCGCCATGTGCCAGCAGGCGGGGCTGAAGACGTACCTGGGAGGCAACATCGGGCTCCCGCTGATCGAGTCGGTAGGGGAGATGGATGCGGATGACGTGGTGGTGCTGGAGCTGTCGAGCTTCCAGCTGGAGCTGGCTCGGCACAGTCCCTCGGTGGCGGGCATCACCAATCTCACCCCGAACCACCTGGACCGGCACGGCACCATGGACGCCTACATCGCTGCCAAGACCAACATCTTCTTGCACCAGCGCCCTACCGACGTCACCGTGCTGAACGCCGACGACGAGCTCTGCGCCGGGCTTGCCGCGCAGTGTCCGGGCCGGGTGCATTGGTTTGGACGCCACCCTGCGCCCGAACCGGGAGCGTACCTGAGCGGCGGCCGAATCCTGATGCGGACCGCTGACGGCGAGGAGAGGGTTGTCTGCCGGGCGGACGAACTGGGCCTGACCGGCGACCACAACCTGAGCAACGCCCTTACCGCGTGCGCAGTGGCGGGAGCGGTCGGGGTGTCCGCGGAGGCGGCGGCACAGGCGGCACGTGAGTTCCGGGGTCTGCCCCACCGGCTGGAGCGAGTGGCAGAGCGGCGAGGCGTGGTCTACTACAACGACTCCATCGCCACCACCCCAGAGCGTGCCCTAGCGGGGATCCGCGCCGTTCCGGGGCCGATCATCCTGCTGGCCGGTGGCAGGGACAAGCACCTGCCCTGGGAAGTCTGGGCAGCAGAGGCGGCGCGACGAACCCGGGCAGTAGTGGTCTTTGGCGAGTTGGCCGAGGCCCTCGAGGGGCTCCTGACGCGGGCTGGGGCCAGGGTCGAGCGGGCGAGGACGATGGCCGAGGCGGTAGAGTTGGCGACTGATCTAGCTCAGCCCGGGGACTCGGTGCTGCTCTCCCCGGGGGGTACCAGCTTCGATGAGTTCCGTGACTTTGAGGAGCGCGGCGATGCCTTCCGCCGCCTTGTCCTGGGAGCAGGCGAATGACGGTCAGACAGCAGGACAGGCTCTATCCCAGCAAGCCCGATTACTGGGTGTTGGCGGTGACGGGGCTGTTGATGCTCTTTGGGCTAGGCGCCGTCTACAGCGCCTCGATGGCGATGAACCCTTCCGACCCCACCGCTCTGCTGGAACGGCAGCTGCTCTGGGCTAGCATCGGACTGGTGGGCATGGTGCTTGCCGCTCGGTTCGACTACCGGCGCCTGCAGCTCTACACCTTGCCCCTGCTCGCCCTGAGCATCCTGGCGCTACTGATCCTGCTCATCACCGGCAGTGATGTCTTCGGCAGCAGGCGGTGGTTCTTCCAGGGATCGGTCCAGCCCAGTGAGCTCATGAAGCTGACCCTGATCATCTACGTGGCCTACTGGCTTTCCACCAAGGGGCCAGAGATCAAGCACGCCACCTATGGACTGATCCCGTTCAGCGTCCTGGTAGGGGTAGTGGCTGGGCTCATCCTCCTGCAGCCGGACTTCAGCACCACCGTTCTCCTTGCGGGCGTGGCCATGCTCATGTTCTTCATGGCCGGGGCGGATGTGTGGCAGCTCGTGGCGGCCGGTGGGATGGGCCTAGCAACGGCGGCCATCCTGATCTTCACGTCATCCTACCGGATGGACCGGGTGTTTGCTTTCCGCGACGCCCTGCGCGACCCCCTCACCGCCGGCCACCACGTGCGCCAGTCGGTGCTAGCTCTGGGAAGCGGCGGGCTGGCTGGCCGCGGGTTGGGGGTAAGCATCGGGAAGTTCGGCTGGCTGCCGGCTGCCCACACGGATAGCATCTTCTCCGTCATCGGCGAGGAGCTGGGGTTCATCGGCTGCATGGCCGTGCTCCTGCTGTTCTGCGCCTTGGCGTGGCGTGGGTTCCGGATCGCGGCCCGGGCCCAGGACCCATTCGGCACCTTCCTCGCCGCCGGGCTGACCACGTTGCTGGTGGCGCAGGCGTTCATCAACATCGCCGTTGCCACGGCGACGGTGCCCTTCACCGGCATACCGCTGCCGTTCATCAGCTTCGGCGGGTCATCGCTGTTGGTGTCGCTCATTGCCGTGGGCATCATCTTCAACGTCAGTGGACACCGGCTCGAGGACTAGATGCGACTGGCTGTAGCAGGCGGGGGAACTGGCGGCCACATCTACCCGGCGATGGCGGCCATCGAGGCCCTGGGCCACCTGGGTGTGGACGCGCAGGTGATGTGGCTGGGCGTACCGGGAGGGCCGGAGGAGTCGGTAGCCCGAGGGCAGGGATGGGAGTTTCACCCCGTCCGGGCCAACAAGGTGCGTGGTTCGGGGCTGCGCATACCGGCGAACGCCCTGGCCGGCTTCGCCGGGGCGGTGGATGCCCGCCGGGCCTTGCGGGAGTTCGGGGCCGAGGTGCTTCTGGCTACCGGGGGTTACGTCAGTGTGCCTGGTGCGTTGGGGGCCAAACTCGCGGGCGTGCCGGTCCTGCTCTTCCTGCCTGATGCCAGCCCCGGGTGGGCCATCAGGTTCCTGCGGTACTTCGCCGACGTGGTGGCCGGTTCCAGCCAGGAGGCGGCGGCCTCGCTGGGGAAGCGCACGGTGGTGACGGGCTACCCCGTCCGCCGGGCATTCCTGGTGACCGACCGGGAGCAGGCCCGGGAGAAGATGAGGCTGGGATCGCGGCCGGCACTGCTCGTGCTGGGCGGCAGCTCCGGCGCCCGGCGGCTCAACCAGGCCGTGCTCCGCTGGGGCCAGGACCTGCTGGGCGTGGCCGACATCATGCACGTGGCCGGCCGCCGGGACTATGACGAGGTAGTGGCAGAGGCGACTTCGGCCGGGCTCACTGCCCATCCCGGCTACCACCTCTACGCGTACTTGGACAACCTGCCAGAGGCGATGGTGGCTTCTGACCTGGTGATCAGCCGAGCTGGGGCCGCTACCTTGGGTGAGCTGGCCGCGGCCGGCCGACCGGCGGTGCTGGTGCCGGGAACCTTCGCCGGCGGTCACCAGCGCCACAATGCAGCCTACCTGGCGCAGGTTGGATGTGCCATCGTGATCGACGACGACCAGGTGTTGGAGCGGCTCGGTCCGGCGGTGGCTGACCTGCTGGGTGATGCCTCGACGTTGCAGACGATGGCCGAGCGGGCGCGGTCCCTGGCGGTACCGGATGCGGCGGAGAGGCTGGCCCGTCTCCTGCAGCAGACAGCCAGCGGAGGCAGCCGTGCCCGCTGAACTGACGCTGGATCACCAATCCCTGGGGATCGTCCTCGCCCTGGTGTTTGGGCTCATTGGGGCTGGGCAGGGTGGCGCGCGTTCGGTCCTGTCGGTGGCCACTTCACTGGCGATCATCGTGGGGCTGGGCGAGCCTGCTGTGGCTGCAGCTGTGCTCAGCATCGGCGTGAAGGTGTCCGGGGTACTCCGCCGGGCGCTGGGATCCCAGGGCGAGGTAGCCATGGGCCATCCGGGCCCCTACTTCTTCCTGGTCTACGCCGGAGTGCTGATCGGGGTGATGATGCTGGGCCGAGCGTTCCTCCGAGAGGCTGGCCCTTCCCGGTCCTCCCGGCTGCTTGGGGCCCTACTGGGAGGGCTCAACGGCCTGCTGTGCGCCCTCATGGTTCGGGAGAACCTTCTGCCAGCCCTGGGCGGTGCCCTGGCCCAGGGGATAGTGCTCCGGCTTCGGCTGCAGCCGGAGGTCTCCGCCAGCGCTCTGCCCGTGGGCGGGCTCTCGGTAGGCACGGTGGCCTATCTGTTCGGGCTGCTGTTGGCCGGGGCCGGGGTGGTCCGCAAGGTAAGAAGCCTGAAGGGGCCGGGGACATGATGGACCCCACGCCACGGGCCATCCACTTCGTGGGGGTAGGCGGGTCGGGCCTGTCGGCATTGGCGCGGGTGGCCCTGGGGCTGGGGCTGCGAGTCACCGGCTCCGACCGGTCCCGCAGTGAGGTGGTGCCTGTCCTGGAGGAGAAGGGCTTGTCCTTCCAGCTCGGACACGACCCGGATCTGGTGCGGACGGCCGACCTGGTGGTGGCAACGTCGGCGGTGGGCGAGGACAACCCGGAGGTGGCCTGGGCCCGAGCCCATGGCGTCCCCGTGTGGAAGCGACACCAGTTCCTGCCCTGGCTCGCCCAGGGCAAGCGGCTTCTAGCCGTCGCCGGCACCCACGGCAAGACCACTACTACCGCTGCTCTGGCCCACATCCTGACGGTCACCGGACGCGACCCGACCTGTGTGGTGGGGGGCGTCCTGCAGGACTGGGGCACGAACGCCCGGGTGGGACAGAGTGACCTGTTCGTGCTGGAAGCGGACGAGTATGACCGCACCTTCCTGAGCCTCAGTCCCTGGCTGGGAGTGGTCACCACGGTCGAGCATGACCACCCCGACTGTTATCCGACCGCCGAGGACATGGAGGAGGCCTTCGCCAAGTTCGTATATCGCTGCCGGAAGACGCTCCTGGGCACGGACGACCCCGGTGTGGCCCGCGTGATGGGCCGGGTGCCGGGCGCCCAAGTCCTGGGCTATGGGCATGATCCACAGGCTTCCTGGCGGCTCCTTTCGGTGGAGGAGCGAGAGGCAGGAACCGGCTTCCGCTTCCAGGACCCCGAGGGCGATGAGCACGAAGCCTGGGTGCGGCTCTGGGGGCAGCACTCGGTCAGCAACAGCCTGGCTGCCATCGCCATGGCCACAGAGGCAGGGGTGCCGGCCACGGAGGCGGCGAGAGCTCTGGCGTCATTCTCCGGAGTGGCCAGGCGCCTCACCGTCACCGGTCCTCTGGGCGGGGTCTACTTGGTGGACGACTACGCCCACCATCCCACTGCCATACGGGCCATGGTGGCCGCGGCTCGCCAGCGCTTTCCGGGTCGCCGGCTGGTGGTGCTAGTTCAGCCGCACACCTTCTCCCGGCTGGAGGCGCTGTTCGACGAGTTCGTGGAGGCGCTGCGGCTGGCGGACGTGCCGGCGGTCCTGCCGGTGTACGCCTCCCGCGAATCTGGCGATCCGGTGGCGGCCTCCCGGCGGCTAGCGGAAGCCTCAGGGGCGATGGCGCTTCCGGCAGTAGGAGAGGCGGCGCCTGCCCTGCTGGAGGTCTTGCAGCCCGGGGACGTGGTGATGAACCTTGGTGCCGGCGATGGACCGCTCTTGACCCGCCGGCTGGCGGAGTGTCTGGGACGGCCCGACTGATGCTACCCGAAGCGATATGCGAAGGAGTGCCGCTGGCCCGTTTCACCACTATGCAGGTGGGCGGCCCGGCCCGGTACTTCGCTCAGGTGTCGGCCGGTGGGGAAGCGGCCCGTCTGGCGGGCTGGGCAGCCGACGTGGGGCTGCCGTGGGTGGTCCTGGGGCACGGCTCGAACGTGATCTTCCCAGACAGCGGATACGACGGCCTGGTGATCGTGTACCGGTCGCCGCGCCCCGACCTGAGCGCAGGGGCGGCAGGGCCGACGTTGGTGCTCGAGGCGGGCGTGCCCCTGGCGGTCGTGGCACGGTGGACGGCCGAGCAGGGCCTGTCGGGGCTGGAGTGGGCCAGCGGGCTTCCGGGCACGCTGGGTGGCGCTGTAGCCGGGAACGCTGGTGCCTTTGCTGGCAGCATGGCAGACGTGGTGGAATCGGTAGAGGTCACCTGGCCCGGCGGTCCCGTGCAGACGGTGTGCGGAGCTGAACTGGGCTTCGCGTATCGCCATTGTTCGCTTCTAGCGGAGCGAGGGCCGGCGCTGGTGACATCGGTGCGCTTGAAGCTGGAGCGCAGCGACCGGGAGAGCTGTCTGGCTCGGCTGAGCGAGGTGGAGCAGAAGCGCCGGGCGACACAGCCGGTGGGCGCTAGCAGCGGCTGCATCTTCCGCAATCCACCGGGTCAGTCAGCCGGGTACTTGCTGGATTGCTGTGGACTCAAGGGAGTGGCGGTCGGGGGCGCTGTCGTCTCGGAGCGCCACGCCAACTTCATCATCAATCGGGGTCAGGCCACTGCGGCCGACGTGCTAGCTCTCATCCGCCTGGCCCGGCAGAGAGTCTGGGAGAGGTTCGGCATTCGCCTGGAGCCGGAAGTGAGGCTCCTAGGTGGGGCAAGAATGGAGGTGGATTGAGAGAGCGTAAGCGCATCGCGGTGGTATTCGGCGGCGTCTCGGGGGAACACGAGGTCTCCATCCGCTCGGCGCAGTCGGTGATGGAGGCTTTGCGCCAGGCCGGATACGACGTGGTGCCGGTCTACATTGGTAAGGACGGCGTCTGGCATCTGGGCAACGTACCCATGCTGGTGCCCCGAGCACGGCTGCTGGGCCTGACGGAGCGGGCCGGCACCGCTGCCCCTAGCGGCAACGGCTCGGCGCCGGCTGAGGAGAGGGCGTCAGGGCCGGCCATCGGGCCCATAGACGCCGTCTTCCCGGTCATCCATGGCACCCTGGGCGAGGATGGTACCCTGCAGGGGCTGCTGGAGGTGGCTGAGGTCCCTTACGTGGGCGCCGGTGTGCTGGGCTCCGCGCTGGGGATGGACAAGATCGCCATGAAGATGCTCTTCCGCCAGGCCGGCCTGCCTACGGTGGACTTCGTGGGTACCGATCGGCGTCGGATTGCCCGGGAGCCGGAGCGCGTGGCGGCTGAGGTGGAAGGCCAGCTGGGCTATCCCTGCTTCGTGAAGCCGGCCAACCTGGGTTCGAGCGTCGGCATCACCAAAGCGCACGATCGGGAGGAACTCCTTGCTGGCTTGGTTGAGGCGGCACGCTACGACCGGCGGGTGATCGTGGAGCAGGGAGTTGACGCCCGCGAGCTCGAAGTCAGCGTCATCGGCAACGACGATCCTGTGGCCAGTGTGGTGGGTGAAGTGCTGCCTGGGCGTGAGTTCTACGACTACGAGGCCAAGTACTGCGACGTGGGCTCTCAGACGCTCATCCCGGCCCCGGTGCCGCAGGGTGTGGCCGAACAGGTCCGGAGCATGGCCATCACAGCCTTTCGCACCCTCGACCTGGCGGGCATGGCGCGCATCGACTTCCTGCTCGAGCGCAACACGGGTCAGCTCTACATAAACGAGGCCAATACCATCCCCGGGTTCACCGATATCAGCATGTTCGCCAAGCTCTGGGAGGCGAGTGGGCTGAGCTTCGACCGGCTAGTGACCCAGCTGGTGGAGCTGGGGTGGGAGCGCTTTGAGGACCGTCAGCAGTCTTTGCGGGCCGTGCGCGATGGGGCAGGCCGGTTGCTGGGGAGCGGTCCGGGTCTGGCGCTGGAGGACGAGGTTTGATCGCACCGCGGCGGCGCACCTCCCTGGCCCAAGCCATCATAACCTGGGGGGGCGGGCGGCTGGTCAGCCTACTGCTTCTGGGTGCCTCGGCCTGGGGACTGTTCCACATGTACACCGACCCGCGCTGGCGGGTCCAGTGGGTGGAAGTGGCGGGGTGCCGTCTGGTTGCGCCCGAGCAGGTGGTGCAGGCGAGCAGCCTGGGAAATGCCTGGATAGTATCTTTGGAGCCGGAGCAGGTATCAGACCGGGTGGAGGGCCTGCCAGGAATCCTGGAGGCCGCGGTGTCGGTGGGATGGCCCAACCGGGTGCGCATCGCGGTGGATGAAGATGAACCGCTGGCCACGGTGAGGATCGCCGATCAGGAGTACTGGGTGAGCCGGACCGAGGGGCTGGTCCCGCCTTATGGGCAAGCCGAGGGCTTGCCTGTGTTGCGGGTGATCGGGGACGAACTGCCGCCGAGCGCCATCTCCGGGCGCGTCCTGGCGGGACTGGAAGCAATGCGGGCCGCCTTCCCCGACCACGCCGAGTACCTGTATGATGGGATCCGAGGCTTCCAGATTCAATCCGAGCGGGGATACCCCGTGTTTCTTGGGGATGCGGCGGACCTCGATGTGAAGCTGCAGATGCTGGCGGCTCTGGAGGAGGACTTGATGGCCCAAGGTCGAACGCCAGCTCTTGTTGACCTGTCATCAGTGGCGGGAGCTTACTACCAGTGAGACGACAGGTAGGCGCGATAGACATCGGCTCCACCAAGGTAGCCGCGCTGGTGGGCGTGCCGGATGGCAATGACGTTCGCATCGTTGGTGCGGGTGTAGTCCCGTCGCAGGGCGTGGACCGGGGCATCGTGGCCGACCTGGCGGCGGTGACCGAGTGTGTGGCCGAGGCGGTGCGGGAGGTTGAGAAGACCTCCGGCTGTCGCGTAGACCGAGCCTTCGTGTCGGTGGGTGGGCCACACGTGGTGTCGCACAATGCCCGCGGCGAGGCGGCGGTAGTGCACCCCTTGCGTGGGGTGGAGGCCGAGGATGTCGAGAAGGCCCTGGCCGAAGCTCGCAGCATCGCTCTGCCGCCCGAACGCCAGGTGCTCCACGTGGTCCCGCGCGGCTACTGGCTGGACGGAAACGTCCAGGTTCGGGACCCGATCGGGATGGCGGCCTACCGGCTGGAGGCCGAGGTTCACATCGTCACGGCGTTGGCCAGCACCGTCCGTAACGTCATTCGCTGCGTTGATGAAGTGGGGGTAGAGGTCGCCGGACTGATTCTGTCGTCCTTGGCTTCGGGCGAAGCCGTTCTCACCGAAAGCGAACGCGATATGGGCGTTGCTTTGGTTGACATAGGTGGCGGGACGACCGATATTGCGGTATATCTTAACGGCGGCGTCTGGCATACGGCCGCAATCCCGACTGGGGGAAACCACATTACCAGTGACCTAGCCGTAGGGCTGCGCTGTCCCATAGAGGTGGCTGAGGACGTCAAGCTGCGCTTCGGCCACTGCCGGCCCTCGGAGGTAGCGCCCGGGGAGCGGGTGCGTGTACCCGGGTTTGGCCGGAACGGGAGTAGCGAGATTGACCGGGCGGCAGTGGTAGAGATCGTCGAGGCTCGGGTGGAGGAGATGTTCAGCATGGTCCTCCGGGAGCTGCGGCGCTCGTCCTACGATGGCCTGCTGTCGGCCGGGGTAGCGCTCTGCGGGGGCACGGCCAACTTACCGGGCATTGCCGAGTTGGCCATGGAAGTCACGGGCATGCCGGTGCGGGTGTTGGCTCCGCAGAGAGTCCAGGGGCTGATCGAGGTGGCCGGTGACGTGGCTCAGGCTACCGGCGCTGGGTTGCTTCTATGGGGTATGAGGCAGCCGGAGCCGGTGGATGCACTGGCAAATGTGGGGTTCTTCGGTAGGGTGGGCAGAGTCTTGAGGGGGCTTTTGCCCGGTTAGAGGTGAATGTTGGGGACTATGGGCGGCCTGAGGGCTGCCCCGGCAGCGGATGAGGAAGTCGGGCAAGGAGACACGGGAATGGCCACGAAGGAGCAGCCGGAGAACTTCGCGCAGATCAGGATTATCGGTGTGGGCGGCGGCGGCACCAATGCCGTAAACCGGATGATCGAGGCGGGCGTCAAGGGAGTCGATTTCATAGCCGTCAACACCGACGGTCAGGCCTTGATGCTTTCTAAGGCCCCTACGCGGATCAGGATAGGCGATAAGGTCACCAAGGGCATGGGGTCGGGCGGTGACCCCGAGATGGGGCAGAAGGCAGCCGAGGAGAGTGCAGACGAGCTCTACGAGGTCCTTCAGGGTGCCGACATGGTCTTCGTCACCGCCGGCGAGGGTGGTGGCACCGGTACGGGGGCCGCCCCCGTTATCGCCCGGATCGCACGCGAGGCTGGGGCCCTGACGGTGGCCGTGGTCACGAGGCCCTTCAGCTTCGAGGGGCGCAAGCGGGCCACCGTGGCCGAGGGGGGCCTGGCCAAGCTCAAGGAAAACGTGGATACCATCATCGTCATCCCCAATGACCGGCTCCTTGCTGTCGTCAATAACAAGACGCCCATGAACGCAGCCTTCGCTCTCGCCGATGACGTGCTGCGGCAGGGCGTTCAGGGTATATCTGAGTTGATCACCGTGCCCGGGCTGATCAACCTGGACTTCGCGGACGTCAAGACCATCATGCAGAATGGCGGCGCTGCCCTCATGGCCATAGGCGTGGGCAAGGGCGACAAGCGTGCCCTGGAGGCGGCTCAGCGGGCAGTGACCTGCGAGCTGCTGGATGTGAGCATCGAGGGCGCCAAGGGGATCCTGTTCAACGTCACCGGCGGCACCGACCTTACACTGCATGAGGTGACCGAGGCCGCCGAGATCGTGCGAGAGGCCGCTCATCCCGAGGCCAATATCATCTTCGGGGCCGTGGTGGACCCGGATCTGGAAGACGAGCTGCGGATCACCGTCGTCGCCACCGGTTTCGACGATTCGGTGCAGGCCCAGCGTGCCAACATCCGTGAGTTCCCCGTCAAGGCCAT
>JBMNTK010000082.1:0-15362 GCA_050945695.1 Anaerolineae bacterium
CTTCCACCGGGACGTACCCGGCGCTGGGAAAGGCGGCGCTGAGCATGGCCTCTGACAGAGGAAGGGTGTCGTAGAAGGGGAAGTCGTCCTGCCACAGGACGATGGTTCTGGGCACGGTGGCATCCTCCAGCGGCAGCGTTGGGCATCAGCCCAAGGGCTGATTGGGCTCGTAAGGATGGTGCGGTTCGGGCTAGAATAGGGGAAGCCAACGCCATGTCAAGAAGGGCCGAAAGGCCGCTGCGGCTCGCCATGCTGACGGCGGGCCCTAACGCGCGCGTGGAGGGCAAGTCGGTCTGGCATCTTCCAAGGAGGGAGCGGGCATGAACCAGATCCGGGAGTACTTGGTGAGAGAGGCGGAGCGGATCACGGCGGCCTCTGTGCGGGACCTGCCGGCCACGGCGGAGGAGTGGTATGCCCAGAGGCCGGCGCGGTGGCAGCGCTACATGGAGATGATGGGCATCCTGGACCTCGAGGCGCTGGAGGACCGTCCGCCCCTCAACGTCCAGGTGACCGGAGTGCTCCAGCGCGAGGGCTACCGAGTGGAGAAGCTCTGCTTCGAGGCCCTGCCGAGAGTCTACATAACTGCCAACCTCTACATTCCTGAGCCCCTGGAGGGGCGGGCGCCGGGAGTGGTGTACGTGTGTGGGCACTCGCTCGCCCAGAAGGTCCACTATCAGCCCTATCCCCGCCGCTTCGCCCAGCTGGGATTCGTCACCATCATCCTGGACACCATCGAGTACCAGGAGCTCTACGGCAGCCATCACGGCCACTACTCGCACGGGCAGTTCCAGTGGTTCAGCCGGGGGTACACGCCGGCCGGGGTGGAGATGTGGGCGGCTATGCGGGCGGTGGATCTGCTGCAGGAGCGTCCCGACGTCAACCCCGATGCCATCGGGGTGAGCGGCATCTCGGGCGGTGGGGGCGTCTCCTACTGGCTGGGAGCTGCTGACGAGCGGGTGAAGATCGTGGCCCCCGTGTGCGGGACGGGCACGTTGGCCTCCCACCTCGCCGACCGCACCTGGGACGGCCACTGCGAGTGCATGTTCCCGCAGAACACCTACCTTTGGGACCTGGCGGACGTTGGGGCGCTGATCGCGCCGCGGCCCCTCATCATCGGCGCTGCCAACCGGGACGCGATCTACAGGATCGAAGCCGTGCGGGAGACCTACGGCAAGTTGGCCGACGTGTATCGCCTGCTGGGGGCGGAGGACAAGTTGGCCCTGGTGGAGACGCCTGGTCCGCACTCCTATCACGTCACCTCCCGCCAGGCCATCTTCTCCTGGTTCCTGCGCTACCTGATGGGCCGGGAAGTGCCCCCGGAGGAGATCGAGGACGTTGACCTGCGCCCGGAAGCCCAGGAGCCGGCCGAGAACCTCCTCGTCTTCCCTGATGGTCGGCTGCCCAGGGACGAGCGCACCACCGTCGTGCAGGACTTCTTCGTTCCCAAGGCTGATGCCCCGACGGTGAGCAGCGCGGAAGAGCTCGCCAGCGTGCGCGAGCGGACGGTGAGCCTCTTGCGGGAGAAGACCTTCCGCCACTTCCCTGAGCCGCCTGCCGATCTCCAGGCGAAGGTCGTCTTCCAGTGGGAGACCCCTCAGGAGCGCGCTACCCGGCTGGAGTTCACCCCGGAAGAGGGGTGGAGGCTGAGGGCAGAGCTCACCGTGAGCAAGCAGCGGGCCGAGGGACCTGGCCCCTGCCTGGTACACCTGGTCAGCCCACGGACGGCGGCCGATGGGGTGATCCGACCCCTGGCTCAGCGCCTGCCCACGGGGATGGGGGACATGGACCCGGCCTGGGCGCGGCTGGCGGTGGCCACCCGGGGCGTGGATGAGACTTCTTGGGGCGACGACCTGGCCTGGCACGTGCGCCGGTGCAGCGGCCTCATTGGAAGGACCCTGGCTTCCATGCGGGTGCTGGACGCGCTCCGGGCGCTGGAGATGGCGCGTGAACTGCCGGAGGTGGACGGGGCGCGCATCTACCTGAGTGGGAGCGGGGAGATGGCAGCGGTGGCGGTGTATGCCGCCCTGCTGGATGGTCAGGTGGCAGGTGTCGTGCTGAGCGATCCTCCGGCGACGCAGGATGTCGCCGGGCGTCCGGATGGCAGCGGGCCGGCGCTGGAGATGCTCAACGTGCTCCAGATCACCGACCTGCCGTACGCAGCGGGGCTGTTGTGGCCGGCAGAGCTGGTGTTCCTGGTGCCGGCAGAGGCCGAGCGCTCAGCCGCGGTGAGGCCGGAGAGCTACCGGTGGGCCGAGGACCTCTACGCCCGCCTGGGCGAGCCGGGTTGGGTGCGGCGTATACAGACCCTGGCCGCGCTGGTGCCGGGAGGGTGACGGGTGACGAGTGACACGTGACCCGTGAACCGTGATCCCAGGCGCTGATGGAGCGGGAATCAGCCACAGAGGCACAGAGACACGGAGAGGTGCGTGCACTCCCAAGAGGAGTCGTGCCTGAGGTCACGGGTCACGCACCACGTGTCACTTTCCACGGGTCACGCAGGCCGGACGCGCTTGCGGATAAGTATGACTGTGGTAAAATCCAAAAGGTTACCCCCGCTACAAAGGATGAAGGAGGGCAATGGTGAGCCCCAATACCGCGTTTCTGGTCGTCTTCGTGTTGGTGGCCATTTTGTTCCCCTTCCTTGCATTCACCGTGGCTTACTTCCTCAGCCCCAAGCGCCCCAATCCAGAGAAGGCCACCACGTACGAGAGCGGCATGACCACGCGCGGGGATGTATGGGTGCGATTCCGGGCCCAGTACTACATCTACGCCTTCCTCTTCGTGCTCTTCGACGTAGAGACCATGTTCCTGTACCCGTGGGCGGTGGCCTATAACCGCTTGGGTCTGTTTGCCCTGGTGGAAGGGTTCATCTTCATTGGTATACTCGCCTTCGGCCTAGCCTATGCCTGGGCCAAGGGCGACCTTCGTTGGACGTAACCGGAAAGGTCACAGCGATGTCAGATCAAGAGCTGTATCACACCCTAACCGTTCCCGAGACGCTGGTTCCAGAGGACCTGCGCCGGAACGTGCTCCTGACGACGGTGGACGCGGCCTACAACTGGGCCCGTCGCCGTTCCATGTGGCCGCTCACTTTCGGTCTGGCCTGCTGCGCTCTCGAGATGATCGCGGCCGGTGCGGCCCGCTACGACTACGGACGGCTGGGAATGGACATCCCGTTCTCCTCCCCCCGGCAGTCGGACCTGCTGATCCTGAGCGGCACCATTACCCACAAGATGGCACCCCAGGTGCTTCGCATCTGGAACCAGATGCCCGAGCCCAAGTACGCGATCGCCATGGGCGCCTGCACTGTGAGCGGTGGGACCTTCAAGTCCTACGCCGTGGTCCAGGGCGCCAGCGATCTCATTCCCGTGGACATATACCTGCCGGGCTGTCCGCCGCGCCCGGAGGCGTTGATCTACGCCTTCACCAAGCTGCATGAGATGGTCGGGCAGCAGTCGGTGAAGACGGTCTCCTGGTACCGGAAGGAGGAGCAGGCTTGAACCACGAGCAGACCCTGGCACTGCTCCGCGAGCGTTTCCCCGAGGCGGTGCTCGACCACCCGGAGAGCCTCGACTTCACCATCGTCCTGGATGGGGGACAGCTGGTGGAGATTGCTCGGTTCCTGCACGAGCTGGGGTACGACTACCTCTGCAACCTGACGGCAGTGGACCGGCCTGAGTACTTCGAGGTTGTCTATCACCTCTATTCCATCGAGGACCCGGCGCCTCCTCTGGCGCTCAAGGTGCGCCTGGAGGACAAGGAAGACCCCCGCCTGCCCTCGGTGACGTCGGTGTGGCAGGGTGCCAACCTGCAGGAGCGAGAGGTCTACGATCTATTTGGGATCGTGTTCGAGGGGCACCCCAAGCTGGAGCGCATCCTCCTCTGGGAAGGGTTCCCCGGCCATCCGCTCCGCAAGGACTTCGTGAACCGCACGTACTCATTCGAGGAGATGCGGCTCACTCTTCCGCCCGAGAAGGAGCGGTGAGGAGCGCGCCATGGCGATGATTGCTGAACCGAGACGCCTGGATACCGAGACTGTAAGCATCAACCTGGGCCCGCACCACCCCAGCACCCATGGCATCTTCCGTATGCTGGTGACGCTCGATGGGGAGACGGTGGTGGATGTGCAGCCCAAGATGGGCTACCTCCATCGCGGCATCGAGAAGATGATGGAGGAGCGCACCTACATCCAGTCCATACCGCTGGTGGACCGGCTCGATTACGTCTGCCCGATGACTAACGAGCAGGCTTTCTGCGTGGCCATCGAGAAGCTGGCGCAGATCGAGGTTCCGGAGCGGGCCGAGTACATCCGCGTGATCATGGCCGAGCTGACCCGGATCATGAGCCACATGATGGCGGTCGGCTTCCTGTGGAACGAACTGGGGGCCACCTTCACCCCCATGATCTACGCCTACCGGCAGCGCGAGTTCCTTCAGGACCTTTTCGAGATGGCTTCCGGCGCGCGCATGTTCCACAACTACATCCGTCCCGGTGGGGTGGTGGCCGATCTGCCGGAAGGATGGATGGAACGCGCAGCCAAGACGATGGACTCGCTGTCGCGGTTCCTGGACGAGTTCTCGACCCTCACGGCAGAGAACGAGATCTTCCTGGCCCGCACCATTGACATCGGGGTGCTGCCGGCAGACCTAGCCATCAACTGCAGCGTCACTGGCCCGGTCCTGCGGGCCAGCGGGATCCCTTACGACGTGCGCCGGGCCGAGCCCTACAGCATCTACGACCGGCTCGACTGGGAAGTGCCGACCCGTCCGCATGGCGACACTTACGACCGCTACCTCCAGTACCAGGCCGAGATGCGCCAGAGCCTCTCGATCATCCGCCAGGCCCTGGCGGGGATACCCGAGGGGCCTGTGATGAACGACAAGGTCCGTCGGCTGCGCCCGCCGGCTGGGGAAGCCTACGGACGCATCGAGGCGCCCAAGGGCGACCTGGGGTTCTACATCGTGAGCGAGGGTGGGGCGGAGCCGTACCGTTGCCGCATACGCAGCACCGCCCAGATCAACTTGACCGCGCTCAGGCACATGCTGATCGGCCATACCCTGCAGGACTTGGTGGTGATCTTCGGTAGCCTGAACGTCACCGTCGCGGACATAGACCGCTAGCGAGGACGCTGGATGATTCTCGATACCCTCCCAATAACGATAATGGAGTGGCTGCGGACGACGCTGGGCCAGGTGCTGCCCCTGTGGGGGGTGGAGCTGGTGGTGGCGCTGATCAAGGTCGTGCTGGTGCTCGTGCTGGCCATCATGCCGGTCATCGTCCTCACCTGGATGGAGCGCAAGGTGCTGGCCCGGGCCCAGGACCGCTTCGGCCCTAACGTCGCCGGTCCCTACGGCTTGATCGTCGCCTTTGCGGACGCCATCAAGATTCTCACCAAAGAGGACGTGACCCCCTCCGCGGCTGACCGGCCGGTGTTTCGGCTGGCACCGGCTGCAGTCATCGTCCCCACGCTGCTGGTGTTTACCATCATACCGGTGGGCAGGGGGCTGATAGCGGCAGACCTCAACGTGGGCATCCTCTTCGCCATCGCCGTGGCCTCCATCAACGTCATCGCCATACTGGCGGCCACGTGGTCCTCTGCGAACAAGTACTCGCTCATTGCCACCTTCCGGACGGTGGCTCAGCTGATCAGCTACGAGATCCCCATGGCGTTCTCGGTCTTGGCGGTGGTCCTCGCTACCGGGAGCCTGAGCACGGTGAGGATCGTCGAGGCACAGACCCTGCCCTTCGCCATCGTCATGCCCGTGGCCGCCATCATCTACTTCCTGGCTGCCCTGGCAGAGGCGAACCGCTCGCCCTTCGATCTGCTCATGGGCGAGTCGGAGATCGTGGCCGGGTTCAACCTGGAGTACTCGGGCATGCGGTTCGCCATGTTCTACATCGGCGAGTACGCCCACATCTTCATCATCGGGGCGCTGACCAGCACTCTCTTCCTGGGCGGCTTCCGCGGTCCTATCCTCCCCGGTTGGATGTGGTTCTTCATCAAGAGCTTCGCCGTGGTGTTCGTGGTGATGTGGATCCGGGCTACCTGGCCGCGGATGCGCATAGATCATCTGCTGGACTTCGCCTGGAAGCTGCTCATCCCGCTGAGCCTGGCCAACCTGATGGTGGTTGCCCTCGCGTACAAGGTGGCCGGTGGTGGCCTGGCGTCGGGCCTGCTGACGCTGGTCCTCAACGTCGGTCTGCTGGTGGTTGTGGGTGCGGTGATGGTGCGACGGGCGCGCAACAGCACGTCGCGGCGCACCCGGGCCCTGGTCCTAGGGGAGGTCTAGAATGCTGGGACTCGGTATGTTGAAGGGTCTGTGGGTGACCCTCCAGCACACGATTTCTTCCTACACCAAGGCGCCCCGCCGGTTCCCCCGCCGCTACCTGCGCGAGCGCGAGCTGGAGCGGCCAGAGCCCGACATCCAGGGCATGCTCACGCTCCAGTACCCGTTCGAGCGCTACAAGATGTGGCCTCGGTTCCGGGGGATCTTGGTGCACCTGCGAGACCAGGAGACGGGAGAGACGCGGTGCACCGCCTGCATGGCCTGCGAGCGGGCTTGCCCCCATGGGGTGATCAGCATCATCGCCGAGGGGAAAGGCAAGGAGCGCAAGCCCAAGGCCTACACCTACGAGCTCGGGCGGTGCATCTTCTGCCGTCTGTGCGTGGAGGCGTGCCGGTTCGACGCCATCGAGATGAGCCACGAGTACGAGTTCACCAGCACCACCAAGGATCAGACACTGTCGCTAGAGGATATGCTGGAGCTGGGTGACAAGAGCGGCATCCAGCACACTGGCGAGGCGTGGGGTGAGGTGCAGTGATGGCGCAGGTCATCTTCTTGGTGCTGAGTGCGGTTGCCATAGCGGCCGGCCTGGCAGTAGTGACTCTGCCGAACGTCCTGCATGCTGCGCTGGCGCTGGTGTTGGCGCTCATCGGCATCGCCGGGCTGTATGCCCTTCTGGGGGCCGGCTACCTGGGCGTCGTTCAGATTCTGATCTACGTGGGCGCCATCTCGGTGCTCATCATCCTGGCCATCATGGTCAGCCAACGCCCGATGCAGCAGACCAGGGAGCAAGCCTTCGTGCGGCAGCGCTGGCTGACGGCGCTGGTCTCGGTGGTGCTCTTCGTTCTCCTGGTGGGCGTGACTGTCGGGTCTGCCTGGCCGGTGGCGGCGGGCGAGCCTCTGCCTGACCTAGTGGGGCGCCTGGGCGAGGCGCTGACCGGGCGCTACCTGCTGCCCTTCGAGGTGGCGTCGGTGGTGCTGCTGGTCTCGCTCATCGGCGCCGTCTACGTAGCGCGCGAGCCCTAAGCGGGCCGTTGAGGTGAGTAGATGCAAGACATCGTAGGCACCGTACCCCTGACCTGGTACCTGGTGGTCGCGGCCGCCCTGTTCTGTATCGGGCTCTACGGGGTGCTAACGCGACGGAACGCTGTCTCGGTTCTCATGGGCGTGGAGCTGATCCTGAATGCGGCCAACCTGAACCTGGTCGCCTTCTGGCGCCACGTGGGCCCAGAGCAGCTCGACGGGGTGGTCTTCGCCCTGATCGTGATGACGGTGGCAGCGTGCGAGGCTGCGGTGGGCTTGGCGTTGGTTATCGGGGTGTTCCGATCCCAGCGCTCGGTGGATCTGAGCGACGTTGATAAGCTGCAGGGCTGACGGGGGCGAGTGATGGCGTGGAACCAGAAGCTTAGCTTTCCGTGCCTGCCGGTGAGGAGGCTGGAGAGACTCTCATGCTGAACTTGGTCTGGCTTGTCCCTCTCATGCCATTGGTGGCATTTGCCACCATCTCACTGGGCCTGTGGCGCAACCGCCGGTACACCACCTGGGCTGCCTGGATTGCCATCGGCCTGTCGTGGCTGATCGGGTGGGCAGTGTTCCTGAGCACCTGGGGCGCGGACGGTCTGGCCACCGAGCCCTACCGGATGGTCCTGTACTCCATCCCCACCGGCACCACCGCCCTGGAGCTCGGCTTCATGGTGGACCCGCTGACGGGGATCATGCTGTTCATGGTGCCCTTCCTGTGCCTGCTCATCTTCATCTACTCCCGGGGATACATGGAGGGCGACCCCCGGTACAGCCGGTACTTCGCGTACGTGTGTCTCTTCGCCACCGGCATGCTGGGGCTCATCATCTCCGACAACCTGCTCTTCCTGTTCATCTTCTGGGAGGTGATGGGTCTGTGCTCGTACCTGCTCATCTCCTTCTGGTTTGAGCGGCAGAGCGCCTATCGGGCCGGCCTGAAGGCTTTCCTCACCACGCGGGTGGGCGATACCCTGCTGCTGTTCGGCCTGATCTTGCTCTACACCCGCACCGGCACGCTCACCTTCTCCCAGATCTTCACGCCGGAGACCCTGGGGAGGCTGGCCACCACGGCCGTCTCGCTACCGCTCCTGGGGACCGTGCCTGCGTCGGTGCTCATCGGCCTGCTGGTCTTCGGTGGGGCGGTGGGTAAGTCGGCTCAGTTCCCGCTGCACGTGTGGCTGCCTGACGCTATGGAGGGCCCGACTCCGGTCAGCGCCCTCATCCATGCCGCCACCATGGTCTCGGCCGGCGTGTACCTGATCGCGCGGATGTTCCCGCTCTATGCCGCCGCCGGCCCCGGCAATGGTGCCATGGCGGTGGTGGCCTTCATCGGCGCCTTCACCGCCCTGTTTGCCGCCACCATCGCTGTGGCCCAGAACGACGTAAAGCGCGTGCTGGCCTTCTCCACCATCAGCCAGCTCGGATACATGATGGCGGCGCTGGGCATCGGTGCCTACGTGGCGGCCGTGTTCCACCTGATCACGCACGCCTTCTTCAAGGCCCTGCTCTTCCTGGGCTCCGGCGCCGTCATCGCGGGGGCTCACCACGAGCAGGACATGATGAAGCTGGGTGGGCTGCGCAGCCGGATGCCCATCACCTTCTGGACGTTCCTGGCAGGCACACTGGCCCTGGCGGGGGTGTTCCCCTGGGCAGGGTTCTGGAGCAAGGACGAGATCCTGGCCGAGGCGGTCCACGGCGGGCAGTGGGCGGTGTATCTGACTCTGGCCGTGGCGGCGCTATTCACCGCCTTCTACATGGGCCGGCAGGTCTGCCTGACCTTCCTGGGCCATCCTCGTAGCCACCAGGCCGAAGAGGCGCACGAGGTCACGCCCTTCATGTGGGTCCCGCTGGCGATCCTGGGGGTGGCGGTCACCTTCCTCGGGTTCATGGGGGTCCCTGAGGGCTTCCCTGTCCTGGGTCCCCTCTTCGGGAACAACCCGTTCCACAGCTACATCGGCGCCATGCTTGAGCTCACGGGGGCGCATCCCGAGGCTCTGGCCATCAACTGGCCGGTGCTGGGTCTGTCCTTGGCTCTGGCCCTGGCTGGGCTGGCCGTGGGGTGGCTCATCTACGGCCGCAAGCCCCTGGCAGCCGGTCAGCCCGATCCGCTGCGTAAGGTGCTGGGTCCGGTCTACCCTGTGCTGGAGAACCGGTACTACATAGACGAGTTCTACCAGGCGACGGTCATCCGGGCGGTGCTCTGGCTCTCGGCCTTCTGCACCAGCTTCGATGCCCACTGGGTGATCGACCCGATCGTGAACGGGGTGGCGCGGGCGGCCGTGGCCGTCTCCAACACTCTCGCCGCGTTCGACTTCCGAGTGGTAGACGGGGCGGTCAACGCCACCGGCCGGGTGGTTCGCGCTGCCGGGCAGTCCTTGCGGCAGGTCCAGACCGGTAAGGTCCAGGAGTACCTGCTGGTGGCGGCCACCACGGTTCTGCTACTGCTTGGGGTATTCCTGTATCTGTAGGCCGACTGCTGGCCACTGGAATCAGTGTGGTAAGTAAGAAGGAGGAATCATAGATGGGGTTCCCGATCCTCTCGCTGGTGACGTTCCTGCCCCTGCTGGGGGCGCTCATGGTGCTGCTGCTGCCGGCGGAGAACACGCGCGCCATCAAGCAGGTGTCGGTGGGAACGGCCGTGGTGGGGCTCGGGCTGGGCACCATCATCTGGAGCGCCTACGACCGAGCAACCGGTGGCCTGCAGTTTGTGGAGTTGGCGCGCTGGATACCCGGCATTGACGTCAACTACTACATGGGCGTAGACGGGATCAGTGTCCCGCTCATCTTCCTCACCACCCTGCTCACGCCCTTGGCTCTGCTCTACTCGGCCTACACCATCAAGGTCCGGGTGAAGGAGTTCTTCCTCCTCTTCCTGGTGCTCGAGACCGGTATGCTGGGCGTGTTCTGCGCCCTGGACCTGGTGCTCTTCTACGTGTTCTGGGAGCTGGGGCTGGTCCCCATGTACTTCCTGATCGGCCTGTGGGGTGGCGAGCGCCGAGAGTACGCGGCGATCAAATTCTTCCTCTACACCCTGGCCGGCAGTGTGGCTATGCTCCTGGGGCTGCTCTACCTCTACTTCACCACGGGCAGCTTCTCTATCCCGGAAGTGGCGGCAACCTTCGAGACGGTGCGCCCCTTCGCCTCCAATATGGGACTGGTGAGCCTGGTGTTCTGGGCCGTCTTCATCGCCTTCGCCATCAAGCTGCCGCTCTGGCCCTTCCACACCTGGCTGCCTGATGCCCATACCGAGGCGCCTACGGCCGGTAGTGTCATCCTGGCGGGCGTCCTGCTGAAGCTGGGGGGGTACGGGTTCGTGCGCATCCTCCTGCCCATCTTCCCCTCCGCCTTCAAGTACTGGGCGCCGCTCATCGCTGCCTTGGCCGTGGCCAGCATCGTCTATGGAGCGCTGGTGTGCATGGCCCAGTGGGACCTCAAGCGCCTGATCGCCTACTCCTCGGTCTCCCACATGGGCTACGTGATGCTGGGCCTGGCGGCTGGGGCCGCGGGGCTGGGTGTGGCCGGCCAGGAGACGGCCGTGGCCATCGCCTTCAACGGCGCCGCCATGCAGATGTTCAATCACGGCATCATCACCGGAGCCCTGTTCCTCCTGGTGGGTGTGATCTACGAGCGGGCCCACACGCGCGACCTTCGAGCCTTTGGCGGGCTGGGCTCAGTGCTGCCCTACTTCTTCGGCTTCATGCTGGTGGCCGGCTTCGCATCCCTGGGTCTGCCCGGGCTGGCCGGCTTCTGGGCGGAGCTCTTCGTCTTCCGCGGCGCGCTGGCGATAATACCCGTCTTCGCCATCATTGGCGGTCTGGGTATCGTCTTCACCGCCGTCTACATCCTGTGGAAGGTCATGCAGCACCTGTTCTTCGGCAAGCTGGACGAGCGTTGGCGGTCGCTGCCGGACATGTACGGCTGGGAGGTGGTCTCCTTGGCCCCTCTGGTAGCCTTCATGTTCTTCTTCGGGTTCTACCCGACGCCGCTTGTGGAGCTGATCAACACGGCCACCACCGCTCTAGCAAACCTCCTGTAGGGGCGGCAGCATGAGTGCGCTAATGACACTGGGGCTGCTCTCACCCGAACTGCTAGTGCTCCTGGGGTTGCTGGTGGTCCTCACCCTGGACCTAGTCTGGCGGGATGGCCGGCGGGCCGGGCTGCCCTACGTGGCCCTGGTGGTAGTGGGGCTGGCTGCCCTGGCGACGCTGGGCCTGTTTGGCCAGAACGTGTCCGTGTTCAGCGGCATGATGGCCGTAGACGACTTCGCCCTGTTCTTCAAGCTGGTGGCACTGGGGTCGGCGGCCCTGGTGATCGTCGGTGCCCGGCGGCACATCGCCGAGCGGGCCCGGCGGACGGGCGAGTTCTACGTGCTGCTCTTGGGCGCTACGCTGGCCTCTATGCTGGCATCGGCGGCCACGGACCTGATCAGCCTGTACCTGGCGTTCGAGTTCCTGAGCCTGAGCAGCTACGTGCTGGTCAGCTACCTGCGGGGAAGTGACCTGTCCGTCGAGGGCGGGATCAAGTACTTCCTCTACGGTGCGGTCGCCTCCGCGGTGATGCTCTATGGCATGAGCCTGCTCTATGGGGCCACCGGCACGACGAACCTGGCCGACATCGCCCAGGCCTTGAGCGGGGCGGCGTCGTCGCTATCCTGGCTGGCCATCTCCATCATCATCCTGCTGCTGGCGGGCTTCAGCTTCAAGATCGCCATCGCCCCCTTCCATCAGTGGGCCCCGGACGCCTACGAGGGCGCGCCCACGCCGGTGACGGCCTACCTGTCCGTCGCCTCCAAGATGACGGGGTTTGCCGTCCTCATGCGGGTGATGGTGGTGGGCATGGGCGACTTCCAGCCCACCTGGGCGCGGGTGCTGGGAGCGTTCGCCATCGTGAGCATGGTCCTGGGTAACCTGGTGGCCGTGCAGCAGCGCGACATCAAGCGCATGCTGGCCTACTCCAGCATCGCTCACGCCGGTTACATCATGATCGGGTTCGTGACCTACTCCTTGGGTGCCAGCGGGTTCACCGGGCTGAACGGGGTGCTGCTCTACGCAATGGCGTACCTGTTCACCAACGTCGGGCTCTTCCTGGGGGTGATCGCCTTCGAGAACGTGTCCGACTCCACGGCCATCCCCGACTACTCCGGGCTCATGCGACGGTCGCCGTTCCTGGCCGCCCTGATGGCCTACTTCTTGCTCTCGCTGGCGGGCATTCCCTTCACCGGCGGCATGTTTGCCAAGCTGTTCGTCTTTGCCCCCGCCGTGCAGGCCGGTCCCTTCGGGGTCCTACTGGCAACTGTGGGCGTGGCGACGAGCGTGGTGGCAGCCTTCTACTACCTGAACGTGATCCGGCACATGTTCTTCGTGTCCGGTGAGAAGGACGATGTCCCGGTGGTCGTGGGGCCTGAGGTGCGGGCTGCGCTCATCATCGCGGCAGTGGCGACCTTCTTCATCGGAGTGTATCCTCAGCCCTTGGCAGAGCTGGCCTCACGGTCGGTTCTCATGCTAGGGATGCTTCCCTGATAGGACTTCTGGTGACTAGCCGGCCGGGCGCAGGCCATCTGGGCCTGCGCCCTTGTCGTTGGTGGATCGGCGGGCCGGCCTGGAAGGAGTGGCAGTTTGGATTTCCGCTTTGACCTCGTCCTGAGCACCGCCGGGCCAGCGGGTCCGCGGCGGGGGATAGTGCGAACGCCGCACGGTGCCTTCGCCACCCCGGTCTTCATGCCGGTGGGCACTCAGGCTACAGTCAAGACTATGGCCCCCTGGGACCTGCGGGCCGTGGGGGCGGAGATCATTCTCTCCAACACTTATCACCTCTACCTGCGGCCTGGCGTCGAGACCATTGCCGGGCTGGGGGGCCTGCATCGCTTCATGGGCTGGGACGGGCCGATCCTGACCGATAGCGGCGGATTCCAGGTGTTCAGCCTGGAGCACCTGCGGCAAGTGGACGACGATGGCGTCCGGTTCCGGTCCCACCTGGATGGTTCCGAGCACTACTTCACGCCTGAGCTAGTGGTGCGGGTGCAGGAGGCTCTCGGGGCCGACATCATCATGTGCTTCGACGAGCTGGCTCCCCCCGATGACCGGGGTGCTCTGGAGGCGGCTCTGGACCGCACCCACCGGTGGGCCGAGCGCTGCCTCAATGCCCAGACCCGCCGGGACCAGGCGCTGTTTGGCATCGTCCAAGGAGGGGTATTCCCCGACCTTCGCGAGCTCAGCGCCGACGTCCTGGTGGCGATGGACTTCCCCGGCTATGCCATAGGCGGGCTGAGCGTGGGGGAGAGCAAGGCGGACATGCACCGCATGCTGGAAGTGACCATCCCCCGGCTGCCCGAGGACAAGCCCCGGTACCTCATGGGGGTTGGCTCCCCCGAGGACCTCTGGGAGGGGGTAGCCCGCGGTGTGGACATGTTCGACTGTGTCCTGCCTACCCGGGTGGCGCGCAACGGGGCTGCCTTCACCTGGGAGGGGCGGATGAACCTGCGCAATGCGCGGTTTGCCACCGATCCGGCGCCCATCATGGAGGACTGCGACTGCCTGGCGTGTAGCCACTTCTCCCGGGCCTACTTGCGACACCTGGTCCAGGCCGATGAGATCCTGGGCCTGCATCTTGTTACGGCACATAACCTCCGCTTCCTCGTGCGGGTGATGGAGCGCATCCGGACCGTGATCGCCCGGGGCGAGTTTGACCAGGCTAAGGCCGAGTTCCTCGCCCGATACCGCACGGTAGACCCGGAGGTGAGGAGGCGAGACTTGGAAGCACGCCGACGGAGCCTGGGCCGATGACGATCTGGCAGGCGATGGTCTTGGGCGCCTTGCAGGGGGCGACGGAGTTCCTGCCCATAAGCAGCTCGGGCCATCTAGTGCTGGTGCCCTGGCTCCTCAACTGGGAGGCCAACAACCTGTTCTTCGGGGCCGCGGTGCACTTGGGGACGCTCCTAGCGGTGCTCGTGTACTTCCGTGAGGACGTATGGGCTATGGTGACCGCTTGGCTGCGCAGCCTGCGCACTCGCAGCCTGGACGATCCCTATGCCCGGCTGGCCTGGCTGGTGATCGCCGCGACCATCCCGGGAGCGGTCGCCGGGGTCCTCCTCGAAGACTGGTTTGAGGCCATGTTCGGCAGCCCCCTGTTGGTAGCCATACTGCTCTTGGTGACCGGAGGCTTCCTGGCCCTCTCCGAGCGCCTCAGCCGGGCCCAGAAAGGGGCGGAGGAAGCTTCCCTCAAGGATGCGCTGGTGGTGGGGGTTGCCCAGGCCCTGGCCATCGCCCCCGGCATCTCCCGGTCCGGTGCCACCATGGCGGCCGGGCTGGGGCGGGGTATCAGCCGGCCCCAGGCTGCTCGGTTCAGCTTCCTGCTGGCCACGCCGATCATCGCCGGGGCGGGCCTGGTCGAGGTGCTGGATGTAGCCCTGGCCGGTGACACCGCCGGCCTCATGCTCGGGCTGGTGGGGGCTGTGACGGCGGCCGTGACGGGGCTCGTGGCCATCGCCGGGCTCATCAACTACCTGCGCCGGCGTAGCTTGATGGCCTTCGCCTACTACTGCTGGGCCTTCGGAGCGCTATGTCTGATCGTGTTCCTGGTGCGCGGCTGAGCGAGTCCGGGACCATGCGGTTGGCGGGGGCGCTGCTGCTGGCCACGGTCGTGGCCGGGTGCGCCTTCCTGGCACCATCGGCCGAGCGCGCGCCGGAGCAGACGGCGCCTTACCTGGCGACCTCCGTTCACGTGGAGCGGGCCGTATCGGACCTGGGCACGTGCTTGGCGGAGGGTGACGTTGCCGGGCCTTACTCCGACAGCGCCGCCCTAGAGAGCTTGCGGCTGGGCTACGTGAGCGCCGCGCTCACGTGGGGGGTGCGCCCGGAGCCGGCCGATGACCTGGTAGTGGAAGCGGTGGGCGCGGACGCCTTGGCCTTCATCGTGCACCCCAGCAACCAGACCGGTCCCCTGACCCGGGAGAGCCTGCGGCGCCTGTTTGCCGGGGAGCTGTCCGACTGGTGGGCCTTCGGGCAGTCAGCCGGGGCGGTGCTCCCGATAAGCCGAGAGGAGGGCGCAGGATCCCGGGCG
>JBMNTK010000083.1:0-15329 GCA_050945695.1 Anaerolineae bacterium
CTACGGTTGAGGACGTGGCCACCGCCTACCGGTTGGCCTACTCGCTCGGGTGCAAGGGACTGACCGTCTATCGCGATGGCAGCCGCCAGGCTCAGGTGCTCACCCGGGGCACCAAGGGCAAGCAGCAGGAAACGCCGGCGACTCAGCCGGTAAGCCCAGATGGTAAGCGGGCACCGCGGCCGCGGCCGGTGATCACCCGCGGGTTGACCGAAAGGGTGGCCCTGGGGTGCGGTCGCAAGGTCTACATAACCATCAACGAGGATGACGAGGGACTGTGCGAGGTCTTCCTCCAGATGGGCAAGTCCGGTGGCTGCACCGCTTCTCAGTCCGAGGCCATCGGCCGCTTGATCTCGTTGGCACTGCGCTCGGGCATCGAGGTGACCGAGGTCATCAAGGAGCTCAAGGGCATCCGCTGCCCGTCTCCGGCCTGGCACAACGGGAACGTTACCCTCTCCTGCGCCGATGCCATCGGTAAGAGCATCGAGCGCAATCTGGGCGCCAACGGCGGCAAGGTCCTGAAGAAGGCGGAGTGGACGATGGACCTGAGCCCGGAGTGCCCGGAGTGCGGGGCCATCGTGCAGTTCAAGGAAGGCTGTGTGGTTTGCGCCAACTGCGGTTACAGCCAGTGCTCCTAGAAGGCCGGATGCACCCGTGCCTTGAGAGAACAGACGCGGCGGGTTCCCCCGCCGCGTCTGGCTTAGGTGACCCGAGGAGGTAGTGATGTCCGTGCCCTGGCCGTTAGTGGAGAAGGCTCGCGCCATCCTGGGGCGAGAGCGGGGCGCGGTAGTCAAGGACTGGGGTGGCAGGCTCCCCGTGGCCCTGGTGTACCCCAGCCCCTACTTCGTGGGCATGAGCAGCCTGGGCTACCAGGCGGTGTATCGCCTGCTCAACCAGCGGGACGACGTGGTGTGCGAACGGGTCTTCCTGTCGCTGGATCGGCGGGGCGACGCGCTGGACCTGGTGTCGCTGGAGTCACAGCGCCCCCTGAGCGACTTCGCCGTGGTGGCCTTCTCGGTCCCCTTCGAGCTCGACTACGCCAACGTCGCCCGCATCCTCCGAGAAGCGGACATTCCCCCTCTCGCGGCCGATCGGGAGGGATGGCCGGTGGTGATCGCGGGAGGGGCGGCCATAACGGGCAATCCGGTCCCTCTGGCGCCGCTGCTGGACGCGGCCTTCGTGGGCGAACTGGAACAGCACGTAGACGCTTTGGTGGCCGCGCTGGCCCAGGCCGCGCTCCAGCCCGGTGACCTGAGCGCCCTGGCCCGGGTGCCCGGTGTCTTCGTCGCCACGCTTAGGCAGGAGGACGGGACTCGGCCGCCCGTGAGGCGCGTCTGGGTGGCGGACATTGACCAGTGGCCCACGGCTTCGGTCATTGCCACCCCCCTCACCGAGTTTGGCGACATGCACCTGGTGGAAGCGGCCCGAGGCTGCCTCCGCGGCTGCCGGTTCTGCCTGGCCGGCCACATCTACCGTCCCCTACGTGAGCGCTCGCTGGAAGGCATCCTGGCCCTGGCCGAGCCTGGCGTGCGCGAGGGGCGCACGATAGGGCTGTTGGCGCCCTCGCTGTCGGACGTGCGGACTCTGCCGGAGGTGCTCCGACGCCTCCTGGCGCAGGGGGCGCGGGTATCGGTGTCCTCTCTTCGGGCGGACACGGTGGATGATGAGCTGATGGATCTCCTGGTCCGTACGGGCAACGAGAGCGTCACTATCGCTCCGGAGGCAGGCTGTGAGCGGCTGCGTAGGCTCATCGGCAAGGGCCTGGAGACCGAGGACATCCTGCGTGCGGCTGAGGCAGCTGACCGGCACGATCTGGCAGAGCTCAAGCTCTACTTCATGGTAGGCCTGCCCACCGAGACCGACGACGATGTGCGAGAGGCGGCAGAACTGGTGCTGCAGGTGCGGTCACGTTTCCGTCGTAAGGTGGTGGCCAACGTGGCACCCTTCATTCCCAAGGCCAATACCCCCTTCCAGTGGCAGGCTATGGCGCCGCCATCGGTCCTGGAGGCTCGGCTGAGGCTCTTCGAGGACGGGCTGCGGGGCACCGGGGTGGTGGTCAGGTCAGAGAGCCCCCAGTGGTCGCGGTTGCAGGCGGTCTTCTCCCGGGGAGATGAGCGGGTGGGGCTGGCGCTGGCCGCGGCGGAGGGCTGGTCCCGGCGAGGCCTTGAGCGGGCGCTGGCCGCTCAGGGCATTGACCTGGAGGTGGAGACTGGCCCTCGCGTCATGGGCGAGCCGCTGCCCTGGGACTTCATAGAGGCTGGCCTTCCGCCCCGCTACCTCGAGCGGCGGGGCTCAGTAGCCGGCCAGGTCTAGGGCGGCAGCCAGCACATCCTCGACCTGGACGGCGCCCATGCAGGCCAGGGCAGGGGTCGCCTTGCACTCGCTCAGGTTCCCGCACGGCCGGCAGGGGAGCTCGGCCACCAGTATCCGGTGGTGTGTCGGCGGGCTCCAGGGGCCGAACTTGCGCGGATCGGCGGGGCCAAAGATGTGAACCGTACGGCCGCCAAGCGCTGCCGCCAGGTGCAGGGGGCCGCTATCGGAGCCAACCACCACTCGCGCCCGCCCTAACACCCAGGCCAGCTCTCCCAGGTTGAACTCGCCCGCTGCCGGGATGGCGTTGGGGCAGGCGCTGGCGACACTCTCCACCAGGTCCGCCTCGTTCAGGCTGCCGGTGACCACGATCGGCAGCCCGGTCCGGGCATCCAACGCACGCAGCAGGGCGTGGTAGCGGGCCTCGGGCCAGAGCTTCGTGGGAGCCCCGGCCCCCGGATGCACGACAATGAAGTCGTGGTCCCGCCCGACCACGCGCTGGAGCCAGCGGCAGGCCCCCTCGGTCGCCTCGCTGGGCACCCGCAGCGACAACGCCGGGGTGCCCGGGGAGACCGGCTGGCTGGCCGGGGCGCGCCCCTGGTCGCTCAGGAAGTGGCGGACCAGGGTCAGGTTGGTGACCACCTCGTGCTGTAGCCCGTCTGCCACCAGGGCGCTGCTGAGGAACGGCTTGGTCTCCGGGGTCTCCCAGCCGTAGCGGTGCGGAATGCCGGCGAAAGCCGCCGTCATGGCACCCCACCAGTGGTCGGGCCGGGCGATCAGGCAGGCATCGTAGCGGCCCGTCCAGTCCAGCGCCAACCGCGCCGAGCGGGCATAGGGAGCCGGAAGGGGTGGCTTGGGGCCACGCTGAAACCCGGGGAAGGGATGGACTTCGATGCGATCCACCTGAGGCAGCAGCTGGGCCAGGCCGACCGCCCAGGGGCCCACGGCCAGGGTGATGTGGGCCTCAGGCAGGCCGGCGCGCAGCTCGTCCAGGGCAGGCGAGAGGAAGATCAGGTCGCCGATGTGGTCCGGGCGGACCACCAGCAGCCGCGGCTCATCGGAGCGCACGGGGGCGCTTCCCGGCGCCAGCCGGGCGGCCATCTTGAGGAGTGTGAGCCTAGTTCGGGCCCGATCCGGCATATACGGCCTCCAGGCGCTCGTAGACGTTGCTCCAATCAAGTGGCTGGGCGAGGTTGGCAAAGGCGGCAGCGCCCAGAGCCTCCGCTAAAGCGCTGTCGGTGGCCACGCGTATGCAGGCGGCGGCCAGCTCCTCCGGCGTGTCGGCCACCAGCGCGTCCTGCCCGGGGACGGCGTCATACCCCTCGATGCCGACGGGCGTGACCACGAGCGGGCGCCGCAGCGCGGCAGCCTCGAGCACCTTGAGTTTGGTGCCCGCGCCGATCCGTAGGGGGACGACGACGGCGGTCGCCCCGGCGATGTAGGGCCGCGTATCGGGCACCTCTCCAGTCACGTCGACGTTGGGCAGTTGCCTCAGGGCGAGCACGCTGGGATGGGGCGAACGGCCCACCACCCAGAAGCGCGCTTCTGGAAGTTGCCGGCGGATCAGGGGCAAGGCGGACTGGGCAAACCACACGGCCGCGTCCACGTTGGGCCGGAAGTCCATCTTGCCCGGGAACACGAAGTGGGGGCCGGGCAGGCGCTCCATGGCCTCGGCGGGGGCACAGCCTTGGTAAGCCGCCAGGTCCACGCCGTTGGGCACCACTGCGATGGGCGTCTCTATCCCCAGCGCCCGCAGGGCCCGGGCGTCCTCATCGGACATGGTCAAGACGGCGTCGCACTGCCCGCACATCTGCCGCTCGTAGCGGCGCAGGGTCAGGGACTGCCAGGCCGAGTACACGGCCACCGGCCAGCGCTTGGGCCGGCGGAGGTCCACTGCCAGGGCCCGGCGCTGGAGGACGTACTCGGCGTTATGCTGGTCCAGGATGACCCGGGCCTGGGGAGCGGCCCGCCTGACGGTGGGCAGGACGTAGGCCATGTCCAGGGCCTGAAGCTGGACGACATCGGGCTGGGCCCTGGGGAGCTCACGCTCCAGGAGGCGGAGTAGGTCCACGGAGTAGGACCGCCGGGCCATGTCGGGCTCGGTAGTGGTGAGCATGGTCAGCAGGCGCTCGCCGCGTCCCCGGGCCGGCGGGGCCGGCAGGAGGTGAAGCTGAGCCCCAGCCGCCAGGAGGGGCTCCGGTGAGCGCTCGGGCTCGCCGAACCCGAACACGTGCACCTCATGATGCTCGGTGGCCTTCAGGGCCAGGTTGTAGTTGCGGATGGGAGTGCCGGCATCCGGGGGGTAGACCAGGCGCTGCGCGACGAAGACAACTCGCATCACGTGGCCAGGACGGATCGGTAGAGCTCCAGCGTGCCCTCGGCCATTCGCTTCACGGAGAAGTTCTGGACCCGCTGGTACCCCCGGCGAACCAGAGCATCCCTCAGGTCGGTGTCGGACAGCACCCTAAGCAGGGCCACGGTCAACGCCTCGTCATCCTCGGGGTTCACCAGGAGGCCGGCCTCCCCCACCACCTCCGGCATCGCCGAGGTATTGGACACGATCACCGGGGTGCCACAGGCCATCGCCTCCAGGGGCGGGAGGCCGAAGCCTTCGTAGTGGCTGGGGTAGGCGAGCACGGTGGCAGCGTTGTAGAGATAGAGCAGCTCCTCGTCCGGCAGGCGCCCCAGGAACCGCACCGTGTCTTGGAGCTTCAGTTCCTCGTACACCTTCAGCACTTCGTCGTAGAGCCATCCCCACTGGCCGACCACTGCCAGGGCCAGGTCCACCTTATGCTGGTCCTTCAGCCGACGGAGAGCGCGGAAGATGGTGGGGAGGTTCTTGCGCGGCTCGATGGTGCCCACGAAGATGGCGAACTGCTCTGGCAGGCCATGCTTGCGCCGGACGGCATCCACCGCGTCGCGGTCCTCGAGCGTGCGGTAGATGGGGTTGATGGCCTCAGGTATGACGGTCACACGGTCCTCGGGCACCCCCAGGAGGCGGATGACGTCCCTCTTGGTGCTCTCGGACACGGCGATGATCCGGTCGGCACTGCGAACCGCCTGATCTATCTGGCCGTAGTAGTGCGCGCTCTCCCTGGTCAGCAGATGGGGGTACATGAGGAAGGCCAGATCGTGGACGGTAATGACCGACTTGAAGTTGCGCCGAAACAGGGGGATGAAGTCCGGGCTGTGCAACAAGTCCAGGTGGAGCGGGCGAAGCTCCAGGCGCAGGCCCACCTGCTCGAAGCGGTTGTGCGGAGGCGTCCACAAAGGCACCGTCTCGAACCGCATGGTCGGCAGGTCCGATTCTCGGTGCTTGCGGCTCCTCAGGACGAGAATCTCCTCCTCGGGATCCAAGCTATTGAGGCCCTCAAGCAGCCGAAGGATGTACTGGCTTATGCCGGCCTTGGTGTAATGGAGGAGACGCGCGTCTATCGCGATTCGCATTTCACAGGGGATCGTAGCATTGAGAGATTGGCCTCCGCGCGCATTATAGGTAGGCCGCGAATGGCCAGTCAAAGGTACCTTTGGCGTCGCCCGGATGCAAACCCTATAATCGGCGCATGTGCCCTCCCCAGCTGTCACCCGCCCCGGCGGCCCCATCCTCGTGCTCCGACCGCGCGCACTGGGTGCGCGTGGGTCTGCCGGTCGCCGTGCTTCTCCTGGCGGCTGTGATCCGGTTGGCGGGCTTGGCAGACGTGCCACCCGGCCTCCAGCACGACGAGGTCTTCCGGACCATGTTCGTCGAGCAGGTGCGGGCGGGCGAGCTGCCCATCTACTTCGACCTCAACGGTGGCAACGAACCCTTCTTCGCCTATCTGGTCACCGCTACCCTGACCCTGATGGGTCCCAACGTCCTCGCCCTGCGGCTGCCGGCCGTGGCCGGGGGGCTGATTGGGGTGGCTGCCCTGTGGTGGGTGGCACGGCGGATGTGGGGAGTGCGGGTGGCAGCCTTGGCCACCCTGCTGATGGCCGTTTCCCTGTGGCACACCCTGGACAGCCGAGTGTCGCTGCGGGCTATCTGGCTGCCGGCCATCATGACGCTCGCCTACGGGTTCCTGTGGAGCTGGTTCCAGACGGGCAGCCGGCGCAGGCTGCTGGTCGGAGCGCTGCTCCTGGGGCTGAGCCTCTACACCTACACCTCGTCGGCGCTGGGGGTGGTGGCCGTCCTGATCTTCGGCTCCCTGAGCCTACTCAGGCGGGAGACCAGGCGCGCCGGGACGGGATTGGTTGCCGCCGGGCTGCTGGCGCTGGCCATGGGGCTGCCCCTGGCGCTACACGTCTCCCGGACGCCCCAAGCCGCCGCCAGGGTGCAGGACCTGAGCTACGAGCTCACTGCCCTGCGGGATGGCAACCCGCTGCCGGTGCTGACGAGCGCCGCCAAGGTGGCCGGGATGTTCGCCTTCACCGGCGACCCGGAGTGGCGCTACAACGTGGCCGGCCGGCCCGTCTTCAGCCTGGGTGTTGGGCTGGCGTTCTACGTGGGCGTGTGGGCCTGTTGGCGGGGCCGGCGCCAGCCGCAGTACCTGTTCCTGCTCCTGTGGCTCCTGGTGAACCTGGGGGCCAGCGCCGTCACCAGCAGCGCTCCATCGTCACTGCGGGCGGTGGGGGCGGCGCCGGCGGCCTTCACGGTGGCGGCCATTGGGTGCTGGGCGCTCTGGGGGGAGGCGGTCCGGAGGGGTTGGCGCGCACCCGCCGGCATCGTCCTGGGCCTAGCGCTGGCCGTCGAGGCCGCGCTGGGCCCCTACGGCTACTTTGTTACCTGGCCCAGGCATCCGGAAGTGCGGGAGATATATCGGGCGGACCTGGCCGAGATGGCGCGGTTCCTGGGCAAGGCTGATTGGCCGGGCCAGGTCCTGCTGAGTGCCGAGTATGCCGCCGACCTGGACCGGCTGAGCTTCGAGTACCTGGGTTTCACGGCAGCCAAACCCCGCTACTTCGACGGGAGCCGGGTGCTGGTAGTGCCGGCCGAGCCCACCCTGGTCATGGTGCCGCGCCTGCGGCCGATAGCCCCGGCGCTCGCCGCGGTCCTAGAGGAGCGGGGGCACCTCCTGGCCCGCGAGGCCAGCTTCGATGCCTGGGAGCTCCAGCCTGCCGTGGGGGCTGTGGAGACGGTAGGAGCGGATGCGGGCACACCGGTACTGGCGCCCTGGCCGGGCCCGGCCCTCGAGATCCTGGAGGTGCGGCTGCCGGAAGAGGTGGAGGCCGGGGACGACCTGGCGGCCGTGGTGCGCTTCGAGGTGACCGCGCCCGCACCGGGCGGCCGCAACGTCAAGCTCTTCGCTCATCTGCACGACTCGGCTGGGTTCGGCTGGAGCCAGGCGGACGTGCTTACCTACCCGACGAGCGACTGGCGCGTGGGCGACCAGGTGTATCAGGCCCTTCCCGTGCCGGTCCCGGGCGATATGCCCAGTGGAGAGGTCCTGTTGGACGTTGGGGTATACGAGGATCCGGCGCAGCCCTTCCAGCTGCTGCTGGGCGCAGAGGGGCGGCCCTTTACCCGGCTCTCGGTCGGCGCGAGCCGGGTTGTGGACGGGGACACGTCTGGCACCGGCGTTCCCAGCCCGGAGGTGAGCCTGGACCTGACCGTAGGCGAGGGGCGCTTGACCGGGGCCTCGGTAGCGCCGCGGGTGCTACAGCCTGGGCTGGACGTGGACGTCTCGCTGTGGTGGGAGGGCGCCGGGCCGACACCGGTGCCTGTGACCTGGAGCCTGCGGCGGGAAGGGGAAAGCGTTGCCCTGCAGGAGGCGGCGCGGGGACCGTGGGCGAAGGCTCACCCCGACCGGGTCCTGCGGGACCGCAGGCGCCTGACAGTGCCGGTAGACGCCCCCAGGGGCGAGTGGGAGCTGGTGGCGGAGGTGGGCGCCGACGGCGCAGAGACCAGCCTGGGTATGGTCTTCGTGGCCGGGCTGGAGCGCGACTTCAGCGCCCCGGCGCCGGGGCTGGAGGCTGACGTCGAGTTTGAGGGCCAGGCGCGTCTGGTGGGCCTTGCCCAGGCGCCCCCGGCCGCCCGTCCAGGAGGCGAGCTCATCGTGGAGCTGCTGTGGGACTGCTTGGCCCCGCTGGACCGGGACTACACGGTGTTCGTGCAGCTGGTCAACGCCGAGGGCCGTACCCTGGCCTCGCACGACGGCCCACCGGCGAGTGGCACCCGTCCCACCCGCGGATGGCTCCCCGGCGAGACGGTGCACGACGTCCACACCCTGACGATTCCGCCAGATACCCCGGCCGGCACCTACTCCCTGATCGCCGGGCTATACCGGGCCGATGCCCCCGGCTATCCTAGGCTGAGCGTGTCCCGGGCGAGCACGCCGGCGACGGCCGATGCGGCCATTATCACCAGTATCGAGGTCTCGGAATGAGCGCGAGTTGGATGCCGTCCCTAGAGCGGGCTTTCCAGGGCAGCCGGGTGATGATCACCGGCGGGCTTGGCTTCATCGGCAGTAACCTAGCGATCGCCCTGGTGGACCTAGGGGCGGAGGTGCTGTTGGTGGACTCCCTCATCCCTCGCTACGGGGGCAACCTGTTCAACATCGAGCCGGTGCGCTCCCGGGTGAACGTGAACGTGGCCGACGTGCGCGACGAGCACAGCATGAGGTACCTGGTGCAGGGCCAGGACTACATCTTCAACCTCGCCGGACAGGTCAGCCACCTGGATTCCATGGAGGATCCTTACACCGACCTGGAGATCAACTGCCGCAGCCAGCTCACCATCCTCGAGGCCTGTCGGCATCACAACCCGGGAGTCAAGCTGGTCTACGCCGGGACCCGTCAGCAATATGGCAAGCCCGACTATCTGCCGGTAGACGAGCGCCACTTGATGCATCCCACTGACGTGAACGGCGTCAACAAGATGGCCGGCGAGTGGTATCACATCGTCTACAACAACGTCTACGGGGTGCGTGCCTGCAGCCTGAGGCTCACCAATACCTTCGGCCCTCGTATGCGCATCAAGGACTCCCGGCAGACGTTCCTCGGCTGGTGGTTGCGGCTACTGATCGAGGGCCGCGAGATCGAGATCTACGGCGACGGCTCCCAGCTGCGCGACCTCAACTACGTGGAGGACGTGGTGCACGCCTTCCTGCTGGCCGCCGCGCGTGAGGAGGCCAATGGGCAGGTGTTCAACCTGGGCGCCCCCGAGCCCATCTCCCTGCGCGATCTGGCGGCACTGATGGTGGAGGTGGGCGGTAAGGGCAGCTGGCGGCTGATCCCGTGGCCTGAGGAGCGTCGGGCCATTGACATCGGTTCCTACTACGGGGACTATACCAGGGCTCGCGAGACCCTGGGCTGGGAGCCGCGAGTTAGCCTAGCCGAGGGGCTGGAGCGCACCATCGCCTACTTCGAGGCTAACCTCGAGCAGTATCTGTGAAGCAGGCGGCGCCATTCCTGGTCGGCGTGTGATTGGTCGGTGCCTGGCCTCTCACGGCCGCGAGCGTTGGGAGGATACCGTATGAAGATCGTGTCAGTGGAAGAGATGCGGCGCCTCGAGCGAGAGGCGGATGCATCGGGCAACACGTTTGCTCAGATGATGGAGACCGCCGGGCGGCACGCCGCCACCGTGGCCGTGAGCGTGTGCGGGGGCGAGGTGCCCTCGGTCGTGGTGCTGGCCGGGCCGGGCAACAACGGCGGGGACGGGCTGGTAGCCGCCCGGCACCTGCTCGCCGCCGGCAGTCGAGTCTACGTGCACCTGTCGCAAGAGAGGCCGGCTGATGACCCCGTCTGGGGTCCCCTCCGAGAAATGGGCGTGGCCTACGCCGTGGGTGCAGGGGACGAGGCACTGGGGGCGCTATCCGCTCGGCTGAGCGAGGCTACGCTCGTGGTGGACGCCCTCCTGGGCACGGGCTCACGGCCGCCGCTGCGCGGTGACGTCGCCGCCATCCTGGGGGTTCTGGCCGAATCGCTGCGCGCCCCCAGGACTCCGGCGCTCCTGCCGGTGGCGGCACCGCCGGAGGGTCAGCGCCGCCCGGTAGTGCTGGCGATGGACATGCCGTCCGGGCTCGACGCAGACACGGGAGAGGTGGACGAGATAGCGCCTCGGGCCGACGTGACCGTGACGGTGGGGCTGCCCAAGCAGGGGCTGTTCCGCTTCCCCGGGGCCGAGCACGTGGGCCAGCTGGTGGTGGCGGATATCGGGCTCCCACCGGTAGCGGCTGACCGAGAAGAACCAGACCTGCTCACTTGGGGCACGATAGGCGGCCTGCTGCCACCTCGGCCCCGAGGCGCCCACAAGGGAACGTTTGGTGCCACCCTGGTCGTGGCTGGGTCCACCAACTACACGGGCGCTGCCCTCCTCACGGCTGCCGGGGCGGCCCGGGCCGGATCCGGGCTGGTGACCCTGGCCAGCGTGGGCTCAGTGCTGGCAGGGGCGGACGCCGTGGTGCCTGAGGCGACCCGCCTGTACCTGCCCGGCGAGATGGGGGTGATCGGTGAGGGAGCTGCCGACGTGCTGCGCCGGGAATGGGGCCGCTACCAGGCTCTGGTCATTGGGCCGGGCCTGACCCGGGAGCGAGCTGCGGCCCGGTTCCTGGATCGCCTACTGGAGGATGGCCAAGCGCCGACGCGGCGGACGATTGGCTTCCTGCGCTCCGGCGGTCAGGTCTCGAGCGAAGCGGAGAAGAACGGCCCGCTGCCGCCTTGCGTATTCGATGCGGATGCCCTCAACCTCCTGGCCGAAGAGCCCGAGCTCCTGGAGCGCCTGCCCGCCAACAGCATCCTGACCCCGCACCCGGGAGAGATGGCCCGGCTGCTCAAGCGCGAGGTCAGCCAGATTCAGGAGGACCGCGTGGGGACGGCGCTCGAGGCCGCCCGCGCCTGGAAAGCGGTGGTGGTGCTCAAGGGGGCCTTCACCGTGGTGGCCGAGCCGGAAGGGAGGGTGAGCGTGGCCCCGTTCGCCAATCCCGCCCTGGCCAGCGGCGGCACCGGCGACGTGCTGGCCGGCGCGGCTGGGGCCATGCTGGCCCAGGGGCTGGCGCCCTACGATGCCGCCCGGGTGGCGGTGTACGCCCACGGCCTGGCGGGTGAGATGGCTTCGGCCGATCTGGGCCCGGCCGGTGTACTCGCCGGGGATCTGCTGACCTATCTTCCGCGTGCTCTGTCTTCGCTGATGCCCTGAGGTGGATTGATGACGGATGCGATCCGGTCCCTGTTGTCCCGCGTGGACCAGGACTTCGACTGGCTGGTGGAATTCCAGCGTGACCTGCATGCCTACCCTGAGATGGGGTACGAGGAGAAGCGCACCGCGGCCCGAGTGGCTGAGGAGATGGAGCGGCTGGGGCTCGAGGTGCAGACGGGGCTCGTGGAGACGGGGGTGGTCGCCATCCTGCGCGGCGGGCGTGAGGGCGCCGCCGTGGCCCTCAGGGTGGACATGGACGGGTTCCCCATCGAGGAGGCCGAAGGTCTGCCCTGGCGGTCCCGTAACCCCGGGGTGGCCCACGTCTGCGGGCATGACGCCCACACCACCATCGGGGTGGGGGTGGCTCGGGCCCTGGCCTCGGTACGGGACAGCCTGAAGGGCTCGGTTACCTTCATCTTCCAGCCGGCCGAAGAGCGGCCGCGAGTGGTAGAGGAGGGGGAACGCCCCTATCTGGAGGGGGTGCGGGCGGTGCCGGCGGCGCAGATGCTGGTGGACGCGGGCGTGCTCGACTCGCCGGTGGTGCAGGCGGTGTACGGGCTGCACCTATGGCCGTGGCTCCCGGCGGGGCAGATCGGCATCGAAGAGGGGCCGGCCATGGCAGGGGTGGCCAACTTCACGGCCAGCATCTTTGGCCGGGGCTCACACGGAGCCGCGCCCCACGCCGGGGTGGACTCCATCGTGGCGGTTGCGCACGTGCTGAGCATGTTGCAGACCATCGTCTCTCGCCAGGCGCCCCCGGCCGAGCCCCTGGTCATCACGGTGGGCACGATCCGCGGCGGCGATCGGCGCAACGTCGTCGCTGACCGGGTAGACATAACGGGTACGGTGCGCAGCAATTCGACCGAGCTTCTGCGGGAAGTGGTCCCGGAGCGGATGCACGCGGTGCTAGATGGGGTGTGCCGGGCTCTAGGGGCGAGCTACGAGCTCGACTACTTCCCGGTCATCCCGTCGGTGATCAACGACGTCGGCCTAGCACGGGAGACGAGGCAGGCAGTGGGGGCGGCTCTGGGACCGCAAGCAGTGGTGGAGACACTGGAGCGGGCCATGACCAGCGAGGACTTCGCCTGCTACTCGAGCCGGGTGCCGGGACTGTACATGAAGATCGGTTGCACTCGGCCCGGCGAGGAGGTGATCCCTCTGCACAACCGCGCCTTCCGGTTCGATGAGGAGGCCCTGCGGGCTGGCACCAAGGCGCTGGTGGCGACTCTGGCAGCGCGCGTACTGTAGCTCGGGCCCCTGGCGATCTTTGCAGCCATACAATGTGGAGGTAGGGAAGTGGAACGACTGCGAATGGCGGTCTTGGGAGTGGGCAGCATGGGGACCATGCATGCCCAGGTCTACCGCGGACTGGCAGAGGCGGAGTTGGTGGCTACCGTGGAGGCCGACCCGGCGAGACAGAAGCAGGTGCAAGAGCAGTTCGGTGTGCCTTCGTACCGCTCGGTGGACGAGCTGTTGGCGGAAGCCGAGTTCGACGCGGCTTCCATCTGCCTGCCGGACCCGGGGCACGTGGAGCCCGCTGTTGCCCTGGCGCGCGCCGGCAAGCATCTGCTGGTGGAGAAACCGCTTGCTACCACCGTCGAGGGCTGCAACACTATCATCCAGGCGGCGAAGGACGCCGGGGTGAAGCTGATGGTGGGGTTCACCCTGCGCTTCGACCCGCGCTACTTCCTGGTGCAGGAGGCGGTGGCCAAGGGCGAAGTGGGTGACATGGTCTACCTGTACGCCCGACGCAACAACCTGGTCTCCGGTGCTCGGCGCCTGGCCGGCCGGGTGACGCTGCCCTTCTTCCTGCAGGTGCACGACATTGACGCGATGCGGTGGATCGGCGGTTCTGAGGTCCGACGCGTCTATGCTGTTGGCGCCCGGAAGGTCCTGACTGACCTGGGGGTGGACGATGCAGTGGTGAGCACCCTGCAGTTCGAGGACGGCAGCATCGGCTGCGTGGAGAGCAACTGGATCCTGCCCGATTCGCTTCCCTCTCGCTTCGACTTCCGGCTCGAGGTGATCGGCACCCAGGGCAAGGCGGAGATCGAGCTCCAGGAACAGGGGGCGTCGGTCCATGACGGGAAGCAGCTGCGGGTGCTGGACCCGACCTTCCGGCCGACGCTGTACAGCCAGCAGCCCATCATCCTGCGGGAGGAATTGCAGCACTTCGTGAAGTGCGTGCTCGAGGATCGCCAGCCGGTGGTAGGAGGGGAGGACGGCAAGGCAGCGACGGCCGTCGCCCTGGCCATCGAGGAGTCGATCCGCACGGGCCAGCCGGTAGACGTCAACTACGGCTGAGCTCGCCTGGTGGGGATGAGGGCCTCCTCCATACCCCAACCACGACACGAAAAGGGGATAGGGCGCACTGCCCTATCCCCCTCTGTGTCTGTTCGGTTAGGCGAGCGACGCCCTAAGGTAACTAGGCCTCGCCCGTAGCCTCGGACTCGCCGCGTACCCGCTGGGCCACGTCTGCGGCCAAGCTCTCGGCCCGGCGGCGCTGCTGTTCGGCCGTCTCCTCGGCCTTGCGCCCGATCTCTGCCGCGCGCTGCTGAGCTTCCTCAGCGATCTGTTCGGCGCGTTGCTGGGCCTCTTCGGCCAGTCGGGCGGCACGCTGCTGGGCCTCCTCGGTCAGCTCCTCGGCGCGCTCCTTGAGCTCGATTCCACGAGAGCGGATGTCCTCTCGCAGTTCGCTGCCGGACTCAGGGGCGGTCAGCAGAGCGGCCACAAACCCAGACGCCGCTCCGAGCACGAAACCCATCCAGAAATCCTTGGTGGTCATTGGGGGATTACCTCCTCATAACTCTAAGCACTATGCCTACGGCGAAACACAACTTGCGCTGCACGACGCGCTGCCGCTCCATAGGACGCGACCCGGATCACGGGCTGCACGACGCTTTCGCTAACAAAATCGGTCGTGCCCTTGACGATAGTTGCGGTTTCGTTAGCCGTGTCGAGCATGGGCGCGATCTCGTCGCGTATCAGCCGGGCAAGGCTCCGCAACTGAAGCAAGGTAAGGATGAGTGTGATGCCGATAATGATGGACTCGATCGCGAGGATAACGATCGCCACATCCCGCAGGTCCGCCAACAAGGTTACACCTCCACAAGCGGCGAAAGCGCCCGGCTTGTACGGAGGGCAGTATACTAGAGACGCAGGACCTTGACAACGGTCATGAGGAGTACGCTCATGAGAGCGCCCTCAATGGGCCGGAGAAGCCCCAGGCGAGGCAGGGCGAAAGGAATCACGTCTGCCACCACTTGCCCGAGCGCGAAGCCGATCAGGCTGGCCAGCCACAGCCACGCCAACTGCCGCAGCGAACGGGCGAAGATCAGATGGTAGGCTGCGGCCAAGGCAGTGACCAACACGAAGGCGAAGACCAGACTGGGGACAGGCATGTCCCACCTCCTCTATGACCGGCACGGGATGGTGATCGAGCAGCGGGCGTGAGCGTGGTGGCCGGTCAGGCCGGCCGATAGGACATCAGCCGGCCTTCTTCTGGCGCTCGTAGTAGTCCTTGATAGCCTCGTGAAGGGCGTCGGCAGCCAAGTTGCTGCAGTGCATCTTGTTGGGCGGAAGCCCACCCAGCGCCTCGGCCACGGCCTTGTTAGTCAACGCCAGGGCCTCATCTAGAGTCTTGCCCTTCACCAGCTCGGTGGTGATGCTGCTGGTGGCGATGGCGGAGCCGCAACCGAAGGTGCGGAACTTCACGTCCGCCAGGCGATCGCCCTCGACCTTGATGGTCATCTCCATGATGTCACCGCAGACCGGGTTTCCCACTTTTCCCACCCCGTCCGGGTTCTCGATCTCCCCGACGTTGCGCGGGTTGCGGAAGTGATCCATGACGATTTCGCTGTACATGCTCTCTTAACCTCCCGGGCCGAGGCCGAATATGGCCAGACCGGCT
>JBMNTK010000084.1:0-15258 GCA_050945695.1 Anaerolineae bacterium
GAGGGTAGCGAGGAGGCCACTAGCGGTGCTGGTGGAGGCATGGCTCCAGTCGAAGGTCTCGTCCTGGCGGGCCCGTTCCAGGATGTCGCTCCAACCAATAGGGCGCTCGGGGTAGCCCATGGACCGGGCCACCTCTTCCCGCACCGCGATCACCACCGGGCTGATGGCAAAGCGCACCGTCTCGCCTACCAGCACCCCTTCCTGCCCCGCCTCGTCCTGCCAGTGCTGGTCAATCGCCGTCAGCCACAGCGAGGAATCCGGGCAGACGGCATCCACCTCGGCCTGGGCGGCGGCGCCCACCATGCGCTCGGGCAGCATCTCCACCATCTCGATGCGCATGGGCTCACCGGCTGCCGTGCGCAGGCCCTGCTCGTCAAAGCCTGCCCGCAACTCCATCAGCAAGTCGCGCTTCTCGGGGGAGTAGGCTAGCCGGAGGGTAGGTTCCGGCGGGGTGAAGGAGACGCGAATGCGGCTCAGGCCCCACCAGCAGGCAAACGGCAACGCCGTCACCAACAGGAAGAGCACGATGAGGATGACCAGTAAGCGGTTGGTCCGGGACCTCTGCGCCTGCATGCGCACTTCCTTAGCGCTGCGTCACGTTCAGCTCGAACCAGCGCACCAGGGTGTCAAGAGTATCGCGGTCGGGTGAGCGCATGGCCGAGGCTCGCGGTACTACCGCCAAGAAGCCCTGGTCCTGCCAGCGGGCAAAGGGGCTCCCCTCGATGTCCAGCGGTACATCGGTGTTGACTGGGCGCAGCCCCTGCAGGACGGCCTGGGCTTGCACCTCCTCCGAGAGCAGGTAGCGCTGGAACTCCAGGGCAGCGTTCTTCTCCGCCGCCGTGGTCTCGGTCCCCATCCAGATGGTGTAGGGGAAGTCAAACCAGGTGATGTACTCTGGGTAGATGATGACCAAAGGTTCCTGCCAACGGGCCTGGATGCCCTCCATGTGCGAGAGCAGGTCGCTTTCCAGAAGCTGGCCGCCATCGCCCATGGAGTACCCAAACAGGGCCAGGTCTTCGGCCGAGTAGGCGCTGAGGCTGCTGAAGTCGGTGACCGCACCCATCAGCTCACCCAGCCACTCCTGGAACTCGGGGTTGGCCACGTCGGCCACGTCAATCCGGGTGCGCTGGTAGTACTCCCCGGCGGCGGCGACCATGGCCGCCAGGCCCCCGACGTTACGCTGGGGGTTGGGGACCACCAGCTTGAAGTAGCCCCAGGAAGGATCGCCGCCCAGTTCGGCCCAGCCGCCCCGGGCCACGGCCGCGTCGTGAATGGTGCTCCAGTCCACCGTCCCGAAGCGCTCCTGGAGCACTTGCGCCCGGCTTTCGTAGATGCCCCAAGTGAAGAGGGAGATAGCGATGGGGCGAGCCCGGTACTCGCCGTCACTGAGAAAGACGTCGCGGCCGAGCTTCTGCTTCTGCGTGAGGTTGACCAGCTCCACCAGGTAGCGGCTGTCCGGGATCCACACCGTAGGCACCGGGTCGAACTCGCCCCGGTCGAAGCGCCCCTTGGCCGTGAGCCCATCCACCGCCGTCACCTGCACGGTGATGGGCACCCCGTCCAGCCGGTGCCCCTCGGCGTTGAAGGCCTCGGCGGCCTGCCGCACCCACGGCTCCACCGGCAGGGCGCAGGCCACCCGCACCTCGAGCAGGGCCTGACGTTCGGGCTCAAGGGAACCGCCGTCGCTTCGGGTCAGGTAGGACACCCCTACGATGACCAGGGCAACGACCAGCACCAGCACGAAGACCAGCCTAGTCCTGTTCATTTGTCACCTTGAGCCCAGATTGCCACCCTGCCTGCCTTACTTACCCAAGCCCAGACGGCGTCGCCTCTCCGCCAATTGCATGTCAATCTCCCGCCTTTCCAGCAACTCATCCATCTGCGCGTCCAGCCGGCCCGCGGCCATCTCGCTGCGTGCCTGAGCCTTGTCCAGCCGGGCCCGGATGGAGTCGGCGACGCGGGCGATGTCGCTGTCGCCCACCCCGACCAGGTTGTCCAGAGACTCCATGGCCTTCTGCGTGAGCTCCTTGGACTTAGCCAGCTCGAGCAGAGCACGAAGCTCCTCGCGCTCCTGCTTGATGGTGGTGAGCCGCGCCTCCAGCTTGAGCCGGGCGTCCTGCAGCTTCTGGAACTCAGCCCGCTGCCGCTCCACCTGCTCACAGTAGTTGTCCGCCAGCCTGCGGGTGGAGTTGAGCTTGGCCTGGGCAGCCAGGGCCAGATCCTCGCGGCCCTCGACCAGAAGTACGTCAATGTTGCGGTCCAGCTCGTCGGCCTTGCCCTTGTACTCGGCGTACTTGCGCTCCAGCGTCTTGAGTTGGCCGCCCACCGTGGCTACCGCATCCTCCAGATCCCTGAGGCTGTTCTCGACCTGGCGGATGTACTCGTCTATCACAGCGATGGAGTTGGACTGGAGGGCCCGGTCAACCAGGGCATGAAGATTGGCGCTTATCAGGGTCTGCACCTTCTCGATCAACGATGCCATCTCAAACCTCCGTTTTCAGACGATCTGGCCTCGGGCCCCAGCGGCGTCGAGAGGGGCTCGAGCTAGCGGAAGATCAACTCGCAGTTAGCCACGAAAGCAGTGGTCCGCTTTGCCCCTAATTGTACGATTGCTTCACCAGTACCCGCCAGTACCTCGGCCACTTGGCCGATGGAACCGGTCCGGTCCCCGGCCACCAGGTGCACCTGGGCCTCAGGTCCAAGCCGCCCAAGCGCGGTTGGGTCGAACTGGCGGCCCTCCTCGACCTCCTGGGGCGAGATCAGCCAGCAGCGGCCGCCCCGGCGTAGGGCATACCACAGGTTGCCGGCAAGCGCGTTCATGAGATCGAAGGCCAGCCGGTTCATGGGCACCCGCCCGAAGCCCTCTACCACCACTACCGGCAGAGGAAGCCTCATGCGCGCCCACGCGCCCGGCACGCCGCCCAGCACCACCCCTTGAGCGCCGAACTCCGCAGCGCGGGTCAGCGCCGCCGGGTCCTCTCCGATGCCCCCCACCAGCACCGCGCCGTGGACGCTGGCGTCAATGTGCTCTGGGCGCAGCACCCGCTCGGGCACCGGGGCAACCATCTTGACCGGCCCGGAGAACTCGCTGCCCAGCAGAGCCGGGGCCACCACCAATGCCCCTGCTCCCACAACTTCCATCCCGGTGCCGGGATAGACCTCGGTCACCCGGCCCGGAAGGGCTCCCCGCACCGGGGCCTCGGAGGGAAAGCCCTCCAGGAGCGCCATTCCCGCCCCCACAGCCATAGCCCGTGCGTTGGCCGGTGCCCGCACCTCGCGGGGTCGCAGCCAGGCTTGCCTCTGGGCCAGCATCTCCCCGGCGCGCACTGACTGGCCCTCTTTGATGGACAGGAACTCCTTGACGCGCCGGGGCGCCACCCCCAGGGGCGAGGCCAGATCCACCACCGTGACCGGCCCCCGCTCCACCGTGTAGCCCACCACGTCGGAGGGGGTCACCACGTCTCCAGTGTTGACTACCATGCGGCCCGGCCGGGGCAGCTCGAAACGCTCCCCATACCGGCACTCGGGGCAAACCACCGTCTGAAGGACGACGGGCACGGGCTACACCTCCAGGGCCTGCAGCCAGCGCCGCAACAGCCCTCGCCGGTCAGAGAGATTGGCGATCTCCGGCAGCGGGCGCCCCCGGGTATCTATCACCACCCCCAATGGGCCGCCCTCGACCTCTACCTCCAGGCCCTGGCCTTTCCCGGCGCCCACGTCTAGCCCCCGAGCGGGATGGATGGTCGCCCGAGCCCGGGCCCCGGGACCCAGAGGAATGCGCACGATCTCACCCGCCGCCACCTTGACATCGGAAGCCTGATCGCCCGGCCCGGAGACCTGTACCCGAAGGGCCTCGCGCCCGTAGCGGGCCTGGCCCACCGGGGCAATGAGAGTGCCCAGAACCAGCACCCCGTCCTGCTCGAGCACGGACAGCACTGCATCGGGGTTCAGCTCAGCCAGTGCCCCCAGGCTGGTGACCAGGTTGTCCCAGTCCAGGGCCAGCCGGCATACGCCCACCGGCTGTAGTCCGTCCAGGAGCGCAGCAGCGGCGCGGGCAAGGGAATGCGAGCGGCCCAGCACTGCCCCGCCTCCCACTACCATGTCCACCTTGGGAGGCAGAGGGGCGGGGTAGTCGCGTCCTTCCGGCCAGGCCTCGGCGGCCTGGGTGCGTGCCGCAGAGAGGGCCTCCCGTGCGCAGGCCAGCTCGGCCTGCGCCTCAGCATCGGTGGCCGCCCGCAGCCAAGGACGCACCTGCCGATTCATGGCCCAGTCCACGACCTTGGCCTCGTCCACCTCTTCGGGCGCGATCCAGCGCAGGAACGCCTGCGTCCCGGCCCGCTCCAGCAGGGTATGGGCCCCTCGGCCCACGCCGCAGTTCTGGGACACCAGGACCTGCCCCTGCCCGGTGCGCACCAAGACCGTGCTGCTGGCGCCCACGTCCGCCGCCAGCACATCCACACCGCGCTGGGTGTAAGCCCGCAGCATCGCCTGTCCCACGGAGGTGACCCGCCCGCCACACCAGCGCCACACGAGCTCCATATCTCGGCTGCTGTCGCCCAGGAGCGACAGGTACAGTACGTCCAGCTCCCGCCGCAGTGGACCCAAGTTCACCGACTTGCCGTCCGCGCTGGGGCTATCCACCATGCGCACGGGCAGGACCTCTGCGGCGGCCGCCGTCACCGCCTGGCGCAGCGATTGCGGCCCGGCATAGAGGAGCGTGGGCCGTTCCGCCGGTCGCAGAAGGGAAGCCGCCACCGCCAGGGCCTCGGCCATGGAGACCACTGCTCGGTCGGGCTTGCGCTCGTCCCCCCCCAGCAGCATCAGGACGTGAGGCGGCCGGTCCCGGATGGTTTGGGCGAAGCGCTCGAAGGCCTCCTCGCGGGAGGCGATCTCCCTGCCGGTGATCCGCGCCACCACAGTGCTGGGCACCGCGGCCAGGGCTGCCTCCGCATGGCGAAGGCTCTCCCCGGCCCGCAGCGAGCAGATCGCTACTGCCAGTTGGCCCAGCACGCTCACCACGCCGCCGACCGCGTCCACCCCCACGCCCAGCTGCTCGGGCACGATGGGCATCCCCTCGCGGTCGGCCACCCTACGGCCGGACATGTCCTCCAGGTCGCCCAAGGCGGCCAGAAGCGGAGCCCGGAGGGCAGAGCCTGGGGCGATGCTGGCGACTTGAGGTGCCACCCCGCGAGCCACGAAGCGATGGGTGTCACCTACGCGATCCACCAGCGTCGCTTTGACGTATGCGCTGCCCACATCAAGAGCAAGCATGGATTCGGGGTTGCCAGTCACACTACCTCCGCACAAAGGGCCGCCCGGTCCCAGCTAAGGACGGGCGGCCATCATCCTACGCCTCGCAGGCACGTTACGTCAACGAGCTGAACTCGCCGGCTCCTGCATATCACGCACCGTAACCGACACCGGGTCCGATGCCTGCACCTGTCCATCTGCGCTTTCCAGCTCGGCCAGGAACACGTGCTCCCCCGCCTCCAGGGTCCACAGGGCCCGGAAGGGGGCCGCCTCCAGCTCCGCCAGCGGCTGCCCATCCACCAGGAGCCGCAGCGCCCGCACCTCCACGCCGGCGGGCACGGCCGCCTCCACGGGCAACCGCTGAGCCTCAGGCGGCAGATCCGGCACTATCTCGTAGACCCGGTAAGGTTCTGGCTGCACCAGCCGCAGCCCCGCGCTCACCTGGCCGTCGTCACCGCCCACCGGGGGCCGGGGCAGCCCCCGGGCATCGGCCCAGGCCTGGGCCTCGGGCGGCAGCACCGCATACACCTGGCCCTGGCCGTCGGCGGCCGGAGGCGTCAGGAGGCGGTGGAGGTCGCACTCTTCCTTAGGCTCGGTGCCCGCGATGAACAGCTCCTGCCGGTGATGGGGACAGTGAGGGCCAGGGACCAGCCCGCTCAGCGCGCATACCGGGGCCCGCACCATGCCCGGTGGCTCAGCAAAGCCCTCCTTGGGCAGCCCGCGGTGAAGGGCCTCCATCACCCCACGCCATATGGGCGCCGCCCCCTCTACCCCGGACACCGGCCCCATGCTGGAGCCGTCGTTGTTGCCGGCCCACACTCCCACCACCATCTGCGGGGTGTATCCGATGGTCCAGTTGTCGCGGCAGTCAGTGGTGGTGCCGGTCTTAACCGCCGCCGGGCGCGAGAGCGCCAGCACGCTGCCCTCCCCGAAGGTCGGAATGCGGGCTTTGTCGTCACTGAGTATATCGGTAATCAGATAGGAGACTTGAGGGCTGATCACCGGCTCCCTCTCTCGCCTCGGGGCCTCCCACAGCACCCTGCCCCGGTCGTCGGTGACCCTGACGATGGCGTAGGGCTCGAGGGGGCGGCCCTCGCGGCCAAAGGCGCCGTAGGCGCGGGTGAGCTGGTACAGGCTGACCTCGGTGCCCCCGAGCGTCGCCGCCAGGCCCAGCCGCTCGGCGGTGGCCAGCGGCGTCACCTCCAGTCGTCGGGCGATGTCCTGGAGTGCCTCTACCCCGATCTCATCGAGCAGCCTGACCGCCACCACGTTGTATGACGAGCCCAGGGCCTCGCGCAGCAACACCGGGCCCCGGTAGGTGTAGTCGTAGTTGATGGGCACGTACGGCTCGCCCTCGGCGGTGATGAAAGAGGAAGGCACGTCCAGCAGCATGCTGGCCGGGGTGTACCCCGCCTCGAAGGCGGCGGCGTAGGTCAGGGGCTTGATGGCCGAGCCGGGCTGGCGCGGGGCCAGGACGGCATTGAGCGCCCCACCGATGCGGTCGTCGAAGTAGTCAGCGCTTCCCACCATCACCCGGATGGCCCCGTCCGAAAGGTCCAGACCCAATACGGCCGCGTTGCTGACCCGTACCCGGGGATCGCGGTTGACCCCCCTTAGGTTGTGGGCGACGACCTGCTGGGCCTGTTCCTGAGCGGCCAGGTCCAGGGTGGTATAGACCCGCAGGCCCCCGGCAGCCACGGCATCCGCGCCCAGGAGGCGGTCGAGCTGCTCACGCACGTACCCCACGAAGTGGGGAGCGCGAATGCCGTGGTGCGGAGGGACGAAGCGCAGGGGCTCGCGGGCCGCCATATCGGCTTCCTCCTGGCTGATGAACCCCTGCCGGACCATGAGGTCCAGCACCACCCGCTGCCGGTCCCGCCAGGCCTCGCCGCGCTCCGGGTCGTAGAGGGCCGGTGCCTGGGGGAGCCCGGCCAGGAAGGCACACTCGGCCAGGTCCAGCGAGGCCAGGGGCTTGCCGAAGAAGGCTTGGCTGGCGGCCTCTGCCCCGAAGGAGAGCCGGCCGTAGAAGGTGGAGTTGAGGTAGAGGGCCAGGATCTCGTCCTTGTCGTAGCTGGCCTCGATCCTCAGGGCCAGCACGGCCTCCCGCAGCTTGCGGCGCAGGGTCCGCTCGTAGCGGTCCTCGGGCAGCAGGAGGTTTCGCGCCACCTGCTGGGTGATGGTGCTACCGCCGGCCACGATACCCCCGCTGCGCAGGCTGTAGTAGGCCGCCCGGGCGATGCCCACCACGTCCACACCCGGGTGCCGGTAGAACCCGGCGTCCTCGGTGGCCAGGGTGGCCTGGATGAGGTGGGGAGGTATCTCGTCCAGAGGAAGAGGGCGGCTCCGCCCCCCATGGAGGGGCAGAGCCTCGTAGAGGAGGGCGCCGCTGCGGTCGTAGAAGAGGACGCTAGCCGTGGGCGCCCGGCTGGTCAGTTCGTGGGGGTCAGGCAGGTCCCACAGCAGGACGGCGGCCACCAGCAGGGCAGCTGCCATCGCCGCGCCCAGCGCCAGGGCCAGCCTCCGGAGCTTGGGCATCTAGCCTCTCTCGGCTGTCACCTGTTGCCCAGTCAACAGCCCCATACGCTCCAGAACGGCGCGCAACTGCTGGCGTTCGGCCTCGGCCAGCGGGCCCACGGGCAGCCGCGCCGGGCCGGCCTCCAGACCCATCATATCCAGCGCCTCTTTGATCACCACGGGGAAGGAGCCCAGGGAGAAGGCCAGCCGAAGCGGGGCCAGTTCGCGCTGCGCCTGGAGCGCGCCTTCCCTATCGCCCGCCCGGTACCGGTTGTAGATGCTCGCTACCAGCGCCGGGGCGACGTTGGCCGTGGCAGCAATGGCCCCCGCCCCACCATAGGCCAAGGCGCCGTAGATGAGCGTGTCCCGGCCGGCCAGCACGGCGAAGTCGTCCGGGGTGCAGCGCACGTACTCGGCCAGCAAGGTCATGTCACCGCTGGAGTCCTTCATCCCCGCCACGTTCTCGATCTGGGCCAGGCGCTCCACGGTGGCCACGCTCAGGCGGTTGCCCGTCCGATCGGGGTTGCCATAGAGCAGCACCGGGAGCCCCGTCTCGCCGGCGATGCGCCGGTAGTGCTCCTCCAGCTCGCGGGCGGTCAGGGTGACGAAGTAGGGTGTGAGCACCGAGATGGCGTGGATGCCGACCTTCTCTGCCATCTTGGCCAACGCCACTGCCTCTGCAGTGGTTACGGCACCTGTGCCGGCGTATACGGGCACCCGGCCGTTGGCCTGATCGAGCGTCACCTCCCACACCTGCCGGCGTTCGTCGGCAGTCAGGGCGTAGAACTCACCCTGGCTTCCGGTAGGGAAGAGGCCGTGCACCCCACCCTCGATGAGGTACTCCACCAGCCGGCGCAGGGCCGGTTCATTGATGCGATCGTCCTTGAGGGGGGTGACCATCGCCGGGATGACGCCATGAATGCACAGAGGTGCTGCCAAGTGAGCCTCCTTCACAGAACCGATGCCGGACCCTGGCGCGTCCGGCATCGGGAGTCAGCTATCGTCGCGGAGCATCTGGGCAAGGCTCAGCAGGTCGCCGGCTGCGTCGGCCACCTGCTCACCCGGCAAGGGCCCCTCGTGCACGAGGTAGGTCCTCATGCCTACCTTGCGCGCCGGAGCGATGTCATGAGCCGGGTCGTTGCCCACCACCAGGCACCTTTCGGCAGGCACACCCAGGACTTGGGCGATCTCCTGGAAGTACGCCGGGTGGGGCTTGGCCCAGTGCATGTTCTCCAGACAGGTTACCAGGTCGAACTCCACGTCCGAGAGCCCCGCCCAGGCCAGGCGCGTCTCCACGGCGCGCATGGGAAAGAGCGGATTCGTGGCCACGACCACCTTCCGCCCACCGGCCCGCGCCGCCCGCACCGCTTCCCGGGCCCCGCGCATCGCCTCCAGGCCTTCCCCTAGGGTAGGGTAGACCTCCTCGTAGAAGCGCACGAACTGGGGCCAGACGCAGTCAGGATCGAGCCCGCTCAGCCGAGCAAACTCCTGGGAGAAGGCCTCGCCGTTGGTCAGCTCCGGGTGCTCGCGCCTGAGCATGGCCTCCGTGGCCTGGAGCACCAGCCGTTGCAGGCGAGCGGAGTCCATCCCACCCAACGCCTGGAAGTAATCGCCCAGTGCCTGGAAGTAGCGGGCGATGAACTCATCCGTCTCGGTGCGCAGTAGCGTATCGTCTAGGTCGAAGAGAACGGCTTCAAGCACGGGGCAACTCACCATCCCAAGCCGGCGGTGGTGCGCCGGTTAGTCTACTTCGCTGCGGCCCTCTAGCGCTCGGGCCAGGGTGATCTCATCGGCGTACTCGAGGTCGCCGCCCATGGGCAGCCCGCGGGCCAGCCTGGTCACCTTTATGCCAAGGGGGCGGATGAGCCGGGCCAGGTACATGGCCGTGGCCTCGCCCTCCATGTTCGGGTTGGTGGCCAGGAGCACCTCGATCACCTTCTCTACCCGGAGACGCTCCAGCAACTCCCGAGCGCGGATGTCCTCGGGGCCGATGCCCTCGACCGGCGAGATGGCGCCGTGGAGGACATGATAGAGACCCTTGAAGCGCCCACTGCGCTCGATGGCCACCAGGTCCAGTGGCTCCTCCACCACGCAGATGATGCTCTGGTCGCGGGCCTCGTCTCGGCAGATGGCGCACGGGCTCTGCGTGTCCACATTGAAGCATCGGGCGCACAGAACCGTGCGTTCCCTCATGTCCACCAGAGCCTGGGCCAGGGCGTCCACCTGGTCGCGCGGTGCTCGCAGCAGGTAATACGTCAGCCGGGAGGCCGTCTTGGGCCCGATACCCGGCAGCCGGCTAAACTCATCTATCAGTCTGGCGATAGGCTCACTTAACAATGCCACGTTATAGCATACCCTCTAGGCCCAGCCCTCCGGTGAGGCCACTGAGCTGCTCCGCCATGGCGGAGCGGGACTTGTCTAGTCCTTCGTTCACCGCCGCCACGATCAGGTCCTGCAGCATATCTACATCCTCGGGGTCCACCACCTCGGGATTGATGCGCAGCGACTTGATTCGCTGGTCGCCGGTGACTTCCACTTCCACTACACCGCCGCCGGCCGTGGCCGTGACGGTCACTTCCTTCATTTCCTCCTGCATGCGGGCGAAGTCTGCCTGGAGCTTCTGGATCTGGTTCTTGCTCCCGCCGCCGAGCTTGGGCCGCATGGGCAGGGCACGCTTGCCGCTACGCTTAACCATTAGTATCGCCTCCGTCTTCTATCACACTCACCCTGCCGCCTAGCTCCTTGGCTGCCAGGTACAAGGGATCCTCGTCCACCGGGAGCTCACCCATCTGCTGTCCTGTTGCCGGCACCGACGCCGGCGCCTCCACGACCTCGCCCGGGGCCCGGATGACGCGCACGATCTTGAGGGGATGATTCAGCACCCCCTCCACCGCCTCCTCCAGCATCTTCTCTTCCTCGGGCCCGCCCAGGCAGGCGTAGTGGAAGGGGTAGGCGAAGGCCACAGTCAGTGAGTCGCCCTCCAGCGCGCAGGGCTCGCTGGAGCGCAGGAGCGCCTCTAGGGTGCGGTCCCGGCGCTGAATCTTGGCGGCCACTTTGGGCCACATCTTGCGCGCCCTCTCCAAGGAAAGCGGCTCCGAACTCCGGGTGCGCCCAGGGGGCGGCCCAGATGCCGGGCCTGTGGGAGAGGGGGACGTCGTCGTGGTAGGGGCGCCGGTCGGCGTGGGAGCGACGGTGGTTGCCGTGGGAGTGGTGCCGGTCGGTGCACTGGTCGCCGTGGTAGGGGCCACGGTCATGGGCGTCTGGGCAGCACCATTCAGGTGCGCGCAGATGTCCACGATCGCCAGCTCCAAGGGCAGCTGAGGCAGATGTCCGTGGCGCACCTGGTCGGCAGCCTCGGCGATGGCCCCGGCCATGTGCCGGAGGGTGCCCAACTCCACGTCCCGCGCCGACTCCACCAGCCGAGCCAGCGTCTCCGGGGCCAGCACCCCTTCTGGTCTCACGCCCAGCCGCACCAGCATCAGGGCGCGGGTCAGCTCCAGAAGGTCGCGGGCAAATTGCTGCATGTCCAGCCCTTCGGCCACCAGCTGCTCCAGGAGCTCCAGCGACGGCCCCAGGTCGCGGCGCAGCACCAGGGTGAGCAGCTTCTCGGCTGCCTCGTCCGGTGCCGTGCCCAGGACCTCCCGCAGCAGGTCCACGGTCACCGTCCCCTCGCCCACCGACACCATCTGGTCCAGCATGCTGATGGCATCGCGCATGGCACCCGTGGCCTGCCGAGCGATCAGGGCCAGGACGTCATCGTCGCAGTTGTACCCTTCCGCCTGGCAGATCTGGCGCAGCCGGCCCTCGATGAGCTCAGTCTTGATGGGCCGGAAGTCGAAGCGTTGGCAACGGGAACGGATGGTGGCCGGTACCCGCCACACCTCAGTGGTGGCGAAGACGAAGATGACGTACTCGGGCGGCTCCTCGAGGGTCTTGAGCAGGGCGTTGAAGGCCTCCCGGGTGAGCATGTGCACTTCGTCAATTATGTAGACCTTGTAGCGGCCGCGGTTGGGACGGAAGTTGACCTTCTCCCGCAGGTCACGGATCTCGTCAATGCCCCGGTTAGAGGCACCGTCAATCTCGATCAGGTCCAGATAGCGCCCTTCGGCGATGGCGCGACAGACCTCGCACTGACCGCAGGGGCGCTGTTCGACCTCGCCCTCGCAGTTGAGCGCTTTGGCCAGGATGCGCGCCACCGAGGTCTTCCCCGTGCCCCGCGGCCCCGAGAACAGGTAGGCGTGCGCGACCCGGCCCGCCCGGCAGGCGTTTCTCAGGGTACGCGTCACATGTGTCTGGCCTACCAGATCATCGAAGGACTGGGAGCGCCACTTGAGGTATAGCGCTTCTTTACCCATGATGCCCAGACTCCCTATTTATCCAGTGTAACCTTCAGCATGGCCTCTGGCAAAGGCATGTCTAGACCCCCCGACCCGATGACAAGGCCCTGAACCCTGTCAGGGCTAGGGGCGCGGCGGCCGAGAGGCCTCCGACCACGTCCCGGTGGGCCCGCCCAACTAAGTGGCCCGCAAGCGCCGTGCCCAGCCGACGCCTCCCGCGGGCTGAGGCGCTGGTAGGCGCACGCCATACCTGCTAGGATTCCTGCCACCGGGGGCGCCCCGATGCCGCCGAGACGTTAGTTGGCCGCGGTGAGTGATGAACGAGACTGTTAGGGCGAGAGTGACTTCCGTGGGGACGCAGGCCGAGGCCGGGCCGTGGCGGTTCTGGCGAAGGCCCGGCCGGGACCCCGGGCAGGAGAGCGCCAGGGCGCGCGTCCCAGCCGAGGCCGTGAGCCCCGGGGACGAGTCTCTCGGCGGCTTCCTGGTGCTCCTCGTCGCCCTGTCGCTTCCCTGGTGGTTGTTCGGCGGCAGGCGATTGCCGCTGGCCGTGGACCTGCCGGTGAGCGCGCTCATCTCGCTCAACCCCGCCATCGCCGCCGGCATCCTCACCTATCGGCGAGGCGGCTCCCGCGGTCTACAGGGTCTGCTCTCGAGGGCCTTCGATCATCGGAGAATCGGGGACAAGGGCTGGTATGTGCCCATTCTGCTGCTCAACCCCCTGATCTTCCTGCTGTCCTACTGGATCATGCGCCTGACGCGGCAGCCGCTCCCCGACCCGGTCGTGCCCTTACGATTGGTGCCCGTTTACTTCGTGCTCTTCTTTCCCTTCGCCGTCGGTGAAGAGCTGGGTTGGATGGGCTACGCCATCCGGCCGGCGCAGCGCCGGTGGGGGGCACTTGGGGCGGGGCTGGGGCTAGGTGCGATATGGGCCGTCTGGCACCTAATCGGGGACGTGCAGGTGGGGAACAGCGCCTCCTGGATACTCTGGCACCGCCTGGGCACGGTGGGCCTGCGGGTCTTGATCGTCTGGCTCTACAACAACACCGGCGGGAGCGTCTTCGCCGCGGTCCTCTTCCACGACCTCAACAACGTGAGCTGGGCCCTCTTCCCCAACAACGCCTCCCACTACAACCCCTTCATCACGGCGCTGCTCGTCCTGGCAGCGGCGGCTACAGTAACCGCCATCTGGGGTCCCAGGACCCTGGCCGGACGCGGCCGCGTCCGGCAGAGGCCGTAGGCTCACCACAGAGGCGGAATCTCCGCCGGACGCCTGAACGGACCCGTGGCCAGCCGCAGCCAGTAGCCGGATGCCGTGAGGTCCTCCGCATCGTGCACGGCCACGCCCACCGCTCCTGCCCTGCGGGCGGCGGTGATGGCCTCCTCCAGTCTGGGGAAAGACGGGGACTTAGCGCCCAGGGCCGGCACCACGTGCGCCTTTCCGTCGGCGGTGCCCCACTCCTGCACCAGGGCAGCAACCCCCTCCGGGCCCGCCGGCGCCTCCAACCGGTAGACCGCCGGCACCAGCAGGTCCACCAACCCCATCGGCGTCCAGGCCGCCACGTCCTGCCCAAGGTCGGCGGCCTGCGCCCTGGACACCGGCGCAATCTCGGCCGAGAGGCCGAGCCCGGGCCGGGCGGCGCGCACCTCCCGCCCGATCTCCTCTAGCAGTGCCGTGAGCGCTTCGCCCCGCTCAGGCTCGGACGCGGCCGGGAACTCCAGCCCGGTAAGGTGGAGCCCATCCACCGGGTACCGAGCGGCCAGGTCGGCAAACAGGGAAGCCAGGTAGGCCCGCACCTGCGGGTGGGCCGGCGAGGCAGTCCAGACCCCATCCTCACCTAGCGGCTGCAGCCAATCGTCGCCGTAGCGGCTGCTAAAGAGGGAGTAGAGGTGGCCCGAGGGCAGCTCCTCCGCCGGCAGGTTGGCCTGCCACACCGGCAGCACCTCCACCCAGGCGTGCACCTGGAGGCCGTACTCCTTGGCCAACTCGCAGGCGCGAGCTAGGGGGTCCCACCGCATTCCGTCCTCACCGCGCAGCGGCGGCGCTACCGGCTCTATCATGGAGTCGTAGTACGCCAGCCCCAGTCGCCGCACCTGCAGGTAGATGGTGTTGAACCGGGCATCGGCGGCCCTTTCCAGCGCCGTCCGGAGGGCCGAGTCGTCCTTGAGGTCCATCTCCGACAGGGACACATAGAGCGCTCGGATCTCCACGTCCGTTATGGTCGGCTCCGGCGCCGCGGTCACCGCAGAGGAGGTGGGCGGGGTCAGGCCAGGGGGGCCCAACAGCCGGGCACCGGCCAGCCGACAGTCCGCCCCGGCAGACAGGGCGTCGAACACGATGAAGACGGTGCCTGATCCTCCCGTCTCCTCGAACTCCAGGCCGATCCGCTGCCAGCCCTGGCCCCGGGCGGGCGCCGACCATAGCAGCCCGGGCGCGGTGGGATCTACTCCTCCCCGAGGATCGAACCCTAGCCTAGCGGCCACGGTGCCCGCCCCTTCCCGGTCACCCTCCAGGTAGACGTCAGCCTCGAGGTAGTAGTCCCCTGCAGCCAGCTCGTCCAGGCGCTGCCACAGCCCGGCGATACAGGTTCCCCCGCCGCAATCCAGCCGCAGGAACGACTCTCCCGCACGGCGGTTGAACGAGGCGCCGGCGGCGGTCACGTCGAAGAGGGACCAGCCGATCGGTTGGTCAGTCTCTCCGGCCAGCTGGAACTGGCCGTTGTGCAGCCAATCCTGTCGGTCGGAGAGCGCCGCCGCCGGCACCACCGGATACCGGGTGGGCGTCTCGACCTCGCCGAGGCGTTGGCGGCGGCTCTCGGCCAGGGCGACGACGAGGAGGAAGGTCAGGCACGCCAGGAGAGCGAAGAGGGCCCACGAGCCCACCCCAGCTCCCCGCGAACGGGCCCTGCGGTTTCTGTTGCCTAGCACGACAGTCTACGTCTCATCATGGCTCAGGCGATTATAGCCGAGTGGCCCCGCCTCAAGAAGTGGAGGGTACACATCTGCTCACGCAAAGACGCCAAGCCGCAAAGGAGAGGGGGCCAAGCGCCTTTGCGTGAGGCCCCAGGTGGTGCCTCCCTGCCTCGGCTGCCCCGCCCCTGCCTGTCATCCCGAGCGCCCGTCGTTGTCATTCCGAGCCTCACTTATGTCATCCCGAGCG
>JBMNTK010000085.1:0-15064 GCA_050945695.1 Anaerolineae bacterium
CGCCCCGGAGGCGGAGGGAAGGGGAATCAGTAGGTGCGAGCCGACTGCGCCGCAGGGCGGGCTGCCTGGGTGACTGGTTGACCGAGAACGGTGCTGATCAGGTCGGCCAAAGCTCGGTTCTGCCCCACGTAGACCACCACCAATCGTCCGCTGGCCCAGATGTGGGGCTGATCTACCCAGGCCACGTCCGTCCGTGCCGGCACCCTGGCCCCGTCGGATCGCCACTCGGCCTCGGTAGCGTACTCATACACCTGCACCGGTACGCCATAGACCTCGACCAGCCAGCCCGCCGCCGCGCGGAGGAACGGCTGCGCCACGGGGCGCACCACCTGCACCTGGGCTCCCTGGTCACCTAAGGCCCGCACGAAGTCCTCCACCCGGGCGGGGCCACTCGTCCGAACGGTCGAAGGATCAGGGGCCATGAGCGGAAAGGCCAGGCCGGCAAGGGCGATCGCCAGGATAGGCAGCCCCGGTATGGCTACGCGATGCCACACGGTGATCATCAGCTACCACCTTCTCCATCGCGCGAGGAATCCAGGCCACAACCAGCACGACTGGGCTGCCTGGAGCGCGAGGTAGACTAAAGGCCGGGCCTCACCTGGCTAACGTCAATCTGACACTCAACAAACGCTATAAAGATGACCAGTTCAGTTGATGAGGCCCAGCCTTTCAAACATGCCAAATACGGCGGGGGCTGACTGTGAAGCAGGGCTGCCCAGCCCGCCAAAGAGGGCGGGTGCTCCTTGCCGAGGCTACGATGTTCCGCCGCCAGCGCTCTGTTGTGTGCGGCCGGTACGTGCAAGAGGATACGCTGGCCGTGTTAAACCAGCGTAAAGGGGATCTTACAGTTGCATTAGGGGTTGGTGATGGCCGATCAGGTCTCCCCACCGGTGGCACCCACCCCAGACGGGGCGGGCACCACGGTGCAGATTGGCCGTATCAGTTGGGGGTCTGCTTCTCGAACCGGTAGCCCAAGCCGTGCTCGGTGACCAGGTAGCGGGGGTTCTTGGCGTCCGGTTCCAGTTTCTGGCGCAGGTGCCAGATGTAGACGCGGACGTAGTCCACGTCATCGGTGTACTCCCAGCCCCACACCTTCTCCAGGATCTGCCGGGCCGAGAGGACCCTGCCAGCGTTCTCCACCAGGTAGGCCAGGAGCCGGTACTCAGTAGCCGTGAGGCGAGCCGGTTCCCCGTTCACCAGCACTCGGTTCTCGCTCAGGTCTACCGTCAGGTAGTCGTCCTTGTAGGTAACGGGCTTGTCCGAGATGGGCGGCAGAGAGGCGCGGTGGAGCAAGGCCTGCACCCTAGCCACCAGGACTCGTAGGCTGAACGGCTTGGTGACGTAGTCATCTGCTCCGTACTCGAACCCCCTCAGTACGTCCTCCTCTCGCCCACGGGCAGTCAGGATGAGTATGGGGACTTCGGACAGCTCCCGAATGCGCCGGCACGTCTCCCAGCCGTCCATATTGGGCATCATGAGGTCGAGTACAACCAGGTCTGGCCGGCGGGCGTAGAAGCTGCGAAGCCCCTCCTCGCCGTCTGTTGCGATGAAGACCTCGGCGCCGGCCTGCGTCAGCGAGTACTCCAGCAGACGGTGCATTTTAGGGTCGTCATCCACCACCAGGACCTTCTTGTTCTGCATCTCCACCCCACTCCTCATACGGCGATTCGCCAGACGCAGGATCCCCCAAAAGGCGGTGCCGCAAACATGCCCACGTCTGCGTTATGTCAGCCATACCAATCATCCCAAACCATACCGTCTCGCGCAAGGATTCGATGGGGACGTGGACTCACCCCCGTCGCCATTGGCCCTCTCCCGCTCGGGAGTGGGAGCGGGAGAGGGCGCGGGCGAGTCTACTCAATTGCTAGGCAGGCCCGGTCTGAGGCTTCGAGGCTTCCTCCTCTTCTTCCTCCTCGCGGCGGAACTCGCGCTCCTTCTCGGCCAGTTCGCGCAACCGGTCCTGCACAGCCCGGTTGACCGTTCCTTCCGGATACTGGCCCTGCTCGTCGCGCTTACCGGCGGGCTTGCCAGTCAGGATCTCAATGCCCTCATCCACAGTGGAGACAGCATAGACGTGGAACTGGCCCTCCTGGACAGCCTTCACCACATCGTGCCGGAGCATCAGGTTCTTGACGTTGCTGCGGGGTACGACCACGCCCTGCCGGCCCGTAAGTCCCTTGGCCTTGCAGACGTCGAAGAACCCCTCCACCTTCTCGTTGACCCCGCCTATGGCCTGAACCTGGCCCAGCTGGTTCACCGATCCAGTCACCGCCAACTCCTGGCTGATGGGGAACCCGGAGAGGCTGGACAGCAACGCGTACAGCTCGGCAGAGCTGGCGCTGTCCCCCTCTACCTCCTCGTAGGTCTGCTCGAAGGTGATGGTTGCCCCCAGCGTCAGGGGTACTTGCTCGGCGTACTTGCCCTGGAGGTAGCCGGCCAAGATCATGACGCCCTTGTTGTGGATGCGCCCACCCAAGCCGATCTCGCGATCTATGTGCACCACCCCCGAGCGGCCCATGCCGGTGCGGGCGGTGATCCGAGTCGGCTTGCCGAAGGCGTAGTCGCCCATGGGTAGAACGGAGATCCCGTTCACCTGCCCGGTGACGGCACCCTCGGTGTCAATCATGATGACGCCGTCTTCAATGAACTCCCGAAGGCGCTCTTCTATGCGGTTGGAGCGATAGATCATCTCGTCAATGGCCCGCTGAACGTCCTCGGCTTCGATGAGCTGGTTGCCGTTTCGGCCCGCCCAGTAGTTGGCCTGGCGCACCAGATCCACCACATCCCCAAACCGCACAGCTAGCTTGGTCTGGTCCTCCACGAGCCTGGCCGCGTGTTCTACCACCCGCGCCACACCGGATGGCGTGAAGTGACGCAGCCCTTCCTCCGTGCAGATCGTGCCGATGAAGCGGGCGTACTGCTCCGGGCACTCTGGCCCCCAATCCATCTCGGTGGCGAAGTCGGCCTTGACCTTGAAGAGCTCCTGGAAGTCCTCATCCAGCCCGTAGAGCAGGTAGTAGAGCTGGGGGTCACCGATCAGGATGACTTTGACGTCCAGCGGAATGGGCTCGGGCTCCAGGGTGCGGGTAGCAATGACGCGCAGCTCCTCGCCCATGGTCTCGATGATCACTTCCTTGTTCTTGAGGGAACGCTTGAGCGCCTCCCAGGCGAAGGGCTTGGTGAGCACATCGCGGGCGTTGAGGATGAGATAGCCGCCGTTGGCTCGGTGAAGGGCGCCCCCCTTGATCATGGTAAAGTCGGTTACCAGGGCGCCGAACTGGGCCTGATGCTCCACCCGCCCAATGAGGTTATGGTAACTGGGGTTGCTCTCCAGGATGACCGGGGCCCCTTCCAAGCCGCTGTTGTCCACCAGCAAGTTCACCCGGTAGCGGTCGAATCGGTTCACCTGGACGTCGAGCAGCCGGCCGAAGGGAACCTGCTCCCTGGCCTCCTCCAGCTGCTCCATCTGCTTGAACGTCTCCACGTTCTCCAGGATGTCGGCCTGGACCTCGTTCAGGAAGCTGACCACCGCCTCGAACTCGCTGAAATCCTCCTTGAGTTCGTCTATCAGGTGGCTGACGGCGAATCCGACTGTGCGGCGGTCGAGTTCCTGCAGCCGTTCCCGCGCTTCCTTCTGCAGCTGGGGGATGCGGCGCAGCCGCTCGTGCAGGGCCTCCTGGAGCTCTCGCTGGGCCTCCTCGATCCGCTGGCGAGTCCCTTCGTCGAGGGCGGCGAACTGCTCCGGGGTCATCACTTCCCCGTTGAGCATGGGCGCAAAGCCGATCCCTTGCGGGGTCTGGATCAGCTGGAAGCGGCGCGCCTCCGCCTCTTCCTGCAGCTCGCGGAAGATCTGCTGACGCTGGCGGGCGAAGTCCCGCTCGACGCTCTCATGCTCCTGCTGGTACTGCTCGCCCTCCAGCGCGCGTGGGATCTCCACACGCAGCTCCTCGACGAACCGGTCCATCGCGGCTCGTAACCTCTGGCCGGTGCCGGCCGGCAGCCGCAGGGCATGCGGCCGCTCGGAGTCGCCGAAGTTGTTCACGTAGCACCAGTCGTCCGGCACCGGCTCTCCCTTGGCTTTGGTGCCCAGGAACTTACGAACGAGGGTGGTCTTTCCGGTACCGGTGGGACCCAAGGCGAACATGTGGTAGCCAGGGCTCTCGATATCTATCCCGAAGGAGATGGCACTCACAGCACGGTCCTGTCCGATCACCTCTTCCAGAAGTGCCAACTCCGCCGTGCTGGTGAAGCCAAACATAGCGGGGTCACACACACGCCTCAGCTGGTCCGGGCTAACGACATAGTCTTCTGCGGGCATTCCCTGCCTCCCTGTGGTTACACCGATATGTACCGGCCGTCTCCCCACCCTCGACCCCAGAACTCGAGAGCCCGGGCCTAAGAGCAAGTCGCCATCCAGCTCGGTACGGGGGGTGAATCCTCGGTCAATTCTCCCGTTGCACAAACGCTCAACCTGTATGGAAGTTAGCCAGCAGCCCCCCTTCTGTCAAGCGCACCTGCCCTCCGGCGGCTTTCACTCGATTCCGATGCACCATTTAGTGCCGCTTAACGCCGTCAGCCTAGACTGAGATTGCGCACCAGGACACCAGCCATCAGGGGCTGGTCTCCGAGCGCATCAGAAGAGAGACCAGGAGTGAACTGATGTCTGAAGAACGCGGAAAGATGCAGGAAGGCATGAGCCGCATGGGTGGCCTGAACCCAGACATGATCAAGGACTACCTGAGCGACGTGAGTTTCCCGGTAAGCAAGGACAGCCTGATCCAGACCGCCCGCCAGCATGGGGCGCCCGATATGGTGATCTCGTTCCTCCAGCGGCTTCCAGATAAGCAGTACAAGAGCCAAGATGAGGTGACCCAGGAAGTGCAGGGAGGTATGGGGACCCAAGGCTTTGGCGGCAGTCAGTCGGGCCGGGGCATGTAGCCCTTAGCCAGTAGGATCGCGCCCCCCGCCCCCCTGGCGGGGGGCTTTCCTTGCCCGGCACTCACTCCTTCTTGCGTGTCCACTTACCCTCATCGTCCTTCTCGTACACCTCCTTGACCGCCGCCCAGGCTACCCGGTGCGCAGTCTCCTCTCGCGAGGCGTTGCCCCGGCGTTCCTCAGGTTCGGAGTACTGCTCCCAAGCGCTGTTGTAGGCCTTCATGTAGATCTCTTGAGCGTGCTTGGGCAGGTTCTCCCGCACACTGGACGGAAGCTCATTGATATCGCTGTACGGCATAAGACCTCCTTCTCAATGCCATTGCTGTCAGGCCGCCTAGGGGACTGGCTATCTGTCACCCGCAGATCTCGACGTCCGGTCCATTATGAGCGCGCATGCTCAAAGGGCGGTTAAGGCTCCGTCAGATATCAGTTGACGATTGCTCCGGTCCTCCCCGCTGCAGGGTGCCAGGTACCGCCCCATGTCCCGTGGCAGGTTTTATACTAATTGCCGATACCACGTTTATCCGCAGTCAACATGCGGGGGCTAGACTGGTGGCCAATCCCCGGGACCGAGCGCGAGCCCGGAGTGTGTCGCAGCCGGCCGGGGCACGATAGACCTTGATCCCTTGAGGAGGTATTTATGTCGAGCGAACGTGGTAGAAGCCAGAGAGGCGGGCAGAGAAGTGAACAGGGTGGCGGGCAGAGGAGTGGACAGGGTGGCGGCATCAACCCCGTGATGATCCAGAGCTACCTGGAGGGGGTTGACTACCCCACCAGCAAGGACACTCTCGTCCGCACCGCCCGTGACCAGGGCGCCCCGGACAACATCATCTCCTTCCTGGAAGAGCTTCCGGACAGGGAGTATGAGAGCCCGGTGGACGTGAGCCGCCACGCTGGCAAGAGGAGCAAGTCCTAAGTCCTTTCCCGGCGGAGGCGCAACCGGGAACGGTAACGCTTACCCGGCGCCATAGATTGCCGGGCCCACTCCTTCGGGAGTGGGCACGTGCCATTTCTGGGACAGGGACAGGCCACTGCCTCCGCCCTCTAGGTTGAGGATGCCCACAGGCAGGAAGATGCCGGGGGGTGAACCCTCCGGCTACTTAAGCAAAGCCCGCCCAACGGCGGGCTGGTACGAGGCGACGCAGGAGAGGCGGGCGCCTAAAGACGCCCGCTGAAGGCCTTCGGCCGCCGGCGGGATCCGGGTAGGGGCAGGCCACCGTGCCTGCCCCAAAGGGCGGACGGGGTCGTCCGCCCCTACAGGATCATTGCATGCGGTGCCTGCCCAGGGTCACGCCGGAGACGGCGGGGTAGGGGCGGTGCGAGCCGGCGAAGCCCCGCCCGATCTGTCACCGTTGCAGGGTGGTGGCCATTGGGGCGAGGGCGGGGCTACGGGCTGAAGCCCTCCGCACCGCCCCTACACCGATTCGCGCATTATGTGCCTGCGACAGACCCATCCCCAGCCGGCCGAAGGGCCGGCTTCGCATAGGTAGCCGTGGGGCTCACCCCCCGGCGTATCCCCCCGCGCACCTGACACAGGCTCTGTTGGCATTTTCCGCGAAAACCGGCAATGCTTGGTACCGGCCGACGCCGCCCGTCGGTACAGTTCGCATGCACAGGAGCCAACTTGAGCAAGTGCGTGGTGCCGCAGAGGAGCACCGGTAAGGAGCCAACCGGTATCGTCAACTTCGGCTGGGTGGATCAGGGCCGGGTGGCCCGGGGCGAGCAGCCCCGTGAGGATTGGGGAGGATACGGCGAACTGAGGGAGGCTGGGGTCACCTGCCTGCTATGCCTGCGCGAGGCCACCGAACGCGAGAACCTTGTGGCCGGTCGCCCCTTCCCGACCTATCGCGTGGAAGAGGAAGAGGAGCAGTGTCGGGCCCTGGGAATGCGCCTACGACACGTCCCCTTCCAGGACCGCGCCATACCCCCAGTGGCTGGGCTGGTGGCAGCGCTGGAGGCGATCGAGCAGGAGGTGGCCGCGGGCCAGGTCGTCTACATCCACTGCATGGCCGGCATCGGCCGCACCGGGCTGGTGGCGGCCTTCTGGCGCCTGGCTCAAGGCGCGAGCGGCAACGAGGTGGCCGACGAGTTCATCGCCTATTGGCGGGAGTTCGGCGAGCGGGAAGACGCCATCATTGGCCCCCTGCCCGACACCATCCTCGACCGCTACGGCTTCCCCCTGCAGTGGTGGGCCCTGCACCGGGTGGCCGAGATGGTTGGCTCCCCGGTGACGGAACAGCACGAAGGAGCCCGTCAGGAGCGGCCGGAAGATGCCCAGCAGTGGCTCGAAGAGGCTTCGCAACACCTCGTACCCTGGATCAGGGCCCGCCGCGGGAGGAACGGGGGCTCCGCTGGGGGGCAGTAGACGACAGAGAGGGGCCGTGATTCCACAGACCGCGATGATAGACCGCGTCCGCCAGCTTTGCAGTGATGACGACCGAGTGGTCGCCGCCCTGACCTACGGCTCCTTTGCCCGAGGCGAGGGCGACGCCTACTCCGACATAGAGTTCGTCCTCTTCATCGCAGATGACGCCCTGCCCGACTTCGATCGCGAGGCGTGGGTCCGGCGCATATCCCCGGTCGAGGTCTTCTTTCCCGATGACTTCGGCCATTTCACTGCCATCTTCAGCAACTTGGTGCGGGGTGAGATCCACTTCGACCCCTACTCCCAGGTGGCCAAGGTCGAGACGTGGCGTGGATACGCCTACCTACCTTCCGCTGACCGGTGCATACTCAAGGACCGAGATGGGGAACTGGCCCGGCGACTGTCCCCCTTGGCCACCCAGCCGCCTCGCGATGATCCCGAGCGCGTCGCCAGCCTGGAGATGAACCTAGCCAACGCGGTGCTGTTCGGGTCCAGCGTCCTGGATCGAGGTGAGGCAGCACGGGCCCTCGAACTGCTGAGCCTGGTACACCGCTACCTGCTCTGGCTGGCACGCCGGGTGGAGGGGAACACGGATCACTGGCCGACCCCTTCGCGAATGGTGGAGAAGGAGCTCCCGCCCGCCGCTTACGCCCGCTTCGGCGAGTGCACAGCGGCGCTCGACAGGCGCTCATTGGAGCGTGCGTACTATGCCAGCTGGGTGTGGGGCCAGGAGCTGATGGCGGCGCTGGAACCCCGCTTCGGCATAGCGGTGCCGGCATCATTGCGGACGAGCCTCGCCGAGCGGATTCGCCATTACGCCTAGGGGCGCTGCCGGACTGAGGTCTGACAAGAAGAGGCTGAGGGACCCCGTCCCTCAGCCTCACTCAACTGGTGAGCCGTGTTGGATTCGAACCAACGACACCCTGCTTAAAAGGCAGGTGCTCTTCCACTGAGCTAACGGCCCTGCTCCAGTTCAGTCTATCACAGCCACCGCCCTCAGGCCATCTCCGATGCCTTCTCCGGCGAGGTGGCGATCCCCAGCTCGTCGCACAGCTCCCGCAGGAACAGCTCCGCGTCCGTCACCAGCCCCACCGCCTGGAAGCTGCCCCGGTCGGCGAGCTTGGTCACCACGGCCGGGTTTATGTCTACCACCGCCACTCGCACTGTCGCCGGCAGGAGGTTGCCCACCGCGATCGAGTGGAGCATGGTGGCCACCATGATCACCAGCCCCGCGCCCTTGAGGGCCTCGCGCATCGCCTTCTGGGCCTCCACCACGTCGGTGATCACGTCCGGCATGGGGCCATCGTCGCGGATGGAACCGGCCAACACCAGGTCCACACCCTTGCGGATGCACTCGTACATGAGCCCGCTGGTAAGCACTCCCTGCTCTACCGCCGCCCGCAGGGAGCCCGCCTGGCGTATGGCGTTTATGGCTCGCATGTGGTTCTGGTGGCCGCCCTCTACCGGGATGCCGTTGCTCAGGCTCATGCCCAGCGAGGTGCCGAAGAGCACCGACTCCACGTCGTGGGTGGCGATGGCGTTGCCACCAAACAGGGCCTGCACCAGATCGGCGCGCACCAGCGCGGCCAGGTACTGCCCGGCTCCACTGTGTATGACCGCCGGGCCCACCACGAACACGATCCGCTCGCCCTTGTCCCGGGTCTCGCGCATCTCCCGGGCGATGGCCGCAATGGCGATCTTCTTGGAGCGCTCGGACGATACCGAGCTCTGCATGAACGAGAACTCCTCGCGCTGGCGCTCCCGCTCCAGAGGGATGACCCGGATTCCGCCGTGGCCCACGACCACCTGGTCACCCTGGCGCACGTTCGCCATGGGGACAGTGCGGGCAGTGCCTGCCTCCCAGTCAATCACGATCACGAGATCCATCTCGGTGTCGGCAACGTCCACCCAGTTGCCACCGATGCGGACCTGAGTAGGGAGGTTGGTGGTGGAGTAGAAGTGGTTGGGGAGGACCCCGTCTTTGGGCGCCGGCTCCGTCCGAACATCATCGGGAGACAGCAACTCGGCGCCATAGCCCTGCAGGCTGGCCAGTATTCGATGGAGCTGCGCCTCAGAGTCGGCGAAGACCCTCAGCCGGGCGTAACTGGGCTCCTGCTTGTGTCGGCCGACTCGGATCTCCTCGACCTCGAAGTCTCCTCCCAGGTCCATTATGGTGTCCCAGACCCGAGGGAGAATCAGCGAGTCAATGATGTGCCCTTCAAGACGGATCGCTTCCTCGAAGATTCTCTCGCCCAATGCCTACCCCGCCAGTGCATGGAATGTGTAACCCGTCCATTATAGTAGGTTATCCCTGCCTGGCGCACCTCCCGCGTGAGCCCATCGCGGCGGGGCCAGTTGCCGCACTCCGGCGCCTCTGCTACAATTTTACCTTGCGAATCTCACACACTTCCCGACGGTTCCGGGCGTGCCGCGATCGCGGTCCCGGCGCCGGATGACGGAGGTGGAGGTTACAACGAGGAGGATCAATGGCAAACGTCAGCATGAAAGCGCTCTTGGAAGCCGGTGTTCACTTCGGCCACCGCACCCGCCGGTGGGACCCGAAGATGAAGCCCTACATCTTCACCGAGCGCAACGGCATTCACATCATAGACCTTCAGCAGACCCTGAAGGCCATCTCCCAGGCCAGCGACACCGTGCGCGACCTGGTGGCCAGGGGTGGGATCGTGATGTTCGTGGGCACCAAGCGCCAGGCTCAGGAGAGCATCCAGTCTGAGGCCGAGCGCTGCGGCATGCCCTACGTCAACCAGCGCTGGCTGGGCGGTACCCTGACCAACTTCGTTACCATCCGCAGCCGTATCGCCGCCATGAAGCGCCTCGAAGAGCGCTATGAGCGCGGCGAGCTCGACCGTCTCCCCAAGAAAGAGGCTGTGACCCTCGAGCGCGAGCTGGAGCGCCTGCATCGGCGGTTCAACGGGCTGCGCTCCCTGGACCGGCTCCCGGATATGCTCTTCGTGGTGGACGTGCATCGGGAAGACATCGCCATCTCCGAGGCCAATCGCTTGGGGATCCCCATCATCGGCATGGTGGACACCAACTCCAACCCCGACCCTATTGACCTGGTCATCCCCTCCAACGATGATGCCATCCGGGCCATCGGGCTCATGTCCTCTCTCATAGCTGATGCCGCTATAGAAGGCCGGCAGGCCCGCGAGGCGGTCACCGCCGAGGCCGAGGACACCGTGGTGGAACAAGAGGCCATCCCTTACGATGAGGAAGCCGAGCCCATCGAGCCGGTCTTCGTCCCCGAGTTCGAGTTTGAGGAAGAGGCCGAGCTGGCCGAGGAAGTGGACCTCGACCTCGATGAGGAAGAGGACTACGAGCTCGGAGATGACGAGGACGACGAGGGCTACGAAGCTTTCGACGACGACGAATTCGAGGCTCTGTAGGCCGCGTCCTAGAGTCCTGCTCAAGCTATAGATAAGGAAGGTGCCAATTGGCCATAACTGCTCAGATGGTAAAGGAGTTGCGCGAAGTCACCGGTGCCGGCGTCCTGGAGTGCCGCAAGGCGCTGGAGGCATGCGAGGGCGACATCGCTAAGGCCACAGAGCTTCTGCGCGAGAAGGGCATGGCGGCTGCCGAGAAGAAGGCGGAGCGTGCTACCAACCAGGGTATCATCGGTTACTATATCCACACCGGCAGCCGGCTGGCCGCCTTGGTCGAGCTAAACTGCGAGACGGACTTCGTCGCTCGCACCCCCGAGTTCCAGGAGCTCGGCCACGACCTGGCCATGCAGGTCGTCGCTACCAGCCCGCGTTGGGTATCCGCGGAAAGCGTGCCGGCCGAAGTGATCGAGGTCGAGAAGGACCACTACCGCCGGGAGGCCCTGGCGGAGGGCAAGTCCGAGAAGATCGTGGAGAAGATCGTCGAGGGGCGCCTGGAGAAGTTCTACGACCAGTACTGCCTCCTTCGCCAGCCCTACTTCCGAGATCCAGACGTCATCATCGGCGACCTGCTCAAGCAGAAGATCGCTAAGCTAGGCGAGAACATCGTGGTCCGCCGATTCGTCCGGTACGAAGTCGGTGGGAGCGAGTAGTCACAAATAACGAGTAAGGCCCCGCCGCGATGGCGGGGCCTTCGGTGGGAGGCCCGATTGGCTCCGGTAAGGTACAAGCGCGTACTCCTCAAGATCGGTGGCGAGTCTCTGGCCGGCCCGGAGGGCTTCGGCATAGACCCGCACATGGCTGAGGAAGTCGCCAACAAGATCAAGGCCGTTCAGGATTTGGGGGTACAGATCGCCATCGTCCCGGGCGCCGGCAACATCTGGCGCGGGCGAGACGGCCTGGCCCACGGCATGGAGCGATCCACCGCCGATCACATGGGCATGCTGGCCACGGTCATGAACGCCCTGGCCCTGCGCGATGCCCTCGAGCGTATGGGACTGGAGACCCGGGTCCAGACGGCCATCGAGATGACGGCCATCGCCGAGCCCTACATCCGCCTGCGCGCCATAAGCCATCTGGAGCGTGGCCGGGTGGTCATCATTGGGGCCGGGACCGGAAACCCCTACTTCACCACGGATACCGCCGCCGCTCTCAGGGCCATGGAGGTCGGGGCTGAGGTCCTGATCAAGGCCACCAAGGTAGACGCCGTCTACTCCGAGGACCCCATGGTGAACCCCAACGCCAAGCGCTTCGAAGCCCTTTCCTACATTGACGCCCTCAACATGCGAGTGGGTGTCTTGGATAGCACTGCCCTTTCCCTGTGCATGGAGAACGAGCTGCCCATCGTCGTGGTAGACTTGTGGCAGCCCAACAGCATCGAGAGGGCGGTGCGCGGCGAGCAGATCGGCACCATAATCCGGAGCTAGCCGGCCAACCAACACTTCTCCAAAAGCGGAGGCTTGGACCATGGTAGCTGATGTCGAACGCGAGGCCCGCAGCCGCATGGAGGCTGCCATAGAGGCGCTGCGTAGCGATCTGGCCTCCATCCGGACTGGCAGAGCCTCTCCGGCCCTGCTGGACCGGATTCGGGTGGACTATTACGGTAGTCCTACACCGCTCCAGCAGATCGCGACCATCTCCGTCCCCGAACCCACCCAACTGCTGATCCGGCCCTGGGAGAAGAACATACTGGGAGCCATAGAGCGGGCCATTCTGGCCAGTGACCTAGGGCTCACTCCCAACAACGATGGCACGGTGATCCGCCTTAACATCCCCGCCCTCACTGAGCAGCGACGGCGCGAACTGGTCAAGCAGGTAAGCCGCCGCGTGGAAGAGGGTCGGGTTGCCATCCGCAACGTCCGGCGCGATGCCCTGAGTGACCTCAAGGAGCTCGAGGACCAGAAGGAGATCACTGAGGACGACTTCTACCAGGCCCGCGACCGGCTGCAGAAGGTCACCGACGAGTACATTAAACGGCTGGAACAGGTGGGCGAGGAGAAGGAGAAGGAGATCCTGCAGATCTAGGAGGGCCCCTTGGCGGACTACCCGCCGATCGCGAACATCCCCGCCCACATCGGCATCATTATGGACGGCAACGGCCGCTGGGCGCGCCAGCGTGGCCTGCCCCGTGCGGCAGGCCACCGCGCCGGCACCCGCAACATCAGGCCCCTGGTAGAAGCGGCGGCAGACTTCGGGGTACGCTACCTCACCATCTGGGCGTTCTCCACCGAGAACTGGGTTCGCCCTCAGGAGGAAGTCAGTGCCCTGATGCAGCTGCTGGGCGAGTCCATTGACCGCTGGCTGCCCGAGCTCCACGAGAAGCAGGTTCGGCTGAAGCACATCGGTCAGCTCGAGCGCCTGCCGGCCGACCTCAGGGCCCGCGTGCTCCATGCGGTGGACCTGACTCAGCATAACCAGCGCATCACCCTGACCGTTGCTTTCGACTACGGCGGCCGGGATGAGATCGTGCGGGCGGTTCGGAAGATCATTGCGGACGGCGTCCGGCCGGAGGATGTCACCGAGGAACTCATCACTTCCCACCTGGATACCGCCGACCTGCCGGAGCCCGACCTCATCATCCGCACCGGCAACGAGTTCCGTACTTCCAACTTCATGGTGTGGGAGTCGGCTTACTCGGAGTACTATATTAGCCCGGTTCTCTGGCCGGACTTCGACCGGGATGAGCTCTACCGCGCCCTCGACAGCTACTCTCGTCGCGAACGCCGCTTCGGGGGGCTGTCGCCGCAACCGGCAGTAGGTGCCAGCCGTCACTAGGCCATTGCGCCACTCGGGGGTGAACTCGAGCTGCCATGCTAAGAACCCGCGTCCTCACCGCTCTGGTCGCCCTCCCGCCCGTGGTGGCCGCTGCCTGGCTGGGCCACCCCTGGCTGACTCTCCTGGTGGCGCTGGCCCTGGCCGGTGGAGCCTACGAGTTCGCCCGCCTGGCCGTCCGCGCCGGTCATCAGGTACCATCCGTCGTGTGCACGGTGGCGGCGGGCCTGTTCGCCCTGGAGGCCGGCTTCACCCAGGGACGCTACCGGGAGGCCCTGGTAGCTCTCATCCTCCTCGGGTGGGCTATCTGGTACGTCTTCCACGCCCACAGTCCCACCCGTACGGAGGCCTGGGCGCTTTCCACGCTGTCAGTGCTCTACGTCGGGTTCCTGGGCTCATACCTCGTCTCTTTGCGGCTGCTCAGCGACGGGCTGGCCTGGCTGGCGCTGGGCGTCCTCACCGTGTGGCTGAGCGACACCGGCGCCTACCTGGTAGGGCGCCAGTGGGGGCGAAGCAAGATGGCCCCCCACCTCAGCCCCAAGAAGACCTGGTTGGGCGCTGTGGGAGGGTTGGTTGCCGGCCTGCTGGGGGGAGCACTGGTCGCTTGGATAGGGGGACTGCCGCCCGTCCACGGGCTCGGGGTGGGGGCGCTGGTCGGCCTCATCTGCCCGTTCGGGGACCTCATCATCTCCATGATCAAACGCCAGACCGGGGTCAAGGACTCTGGAACCCTCTTCCCCGGCCATGGGGGACTGCTCGATCGGCTGGACACCCTGCTGTTCGTGGGCCCGCTGGCCTACTACTACGCCGTCCTGGTGGCAGGGGTGGCCTAGCCTCCCCTACCTCCTCACCCTGAGGAGCAGGCGCAGCGTCTCCCGCACCCGCTCTATCTCCGGCTCGTCCCCCGGGAGGCACCGGCCGATCTCGGCGTCCACCAACCGCGCACCGACTTCCTCGAGCGCCGCTCGGGCCGCCAAGTACTGCGTGATCACCTCTGCGCAGTCCCGCTTCTCCTGCACCAGCCGCTGCAGCCCTCTGATCTGCCCCTCTAGTCGGCGCAGACGTACTAGCACATCGTCCATGCCGTTGGTCTCAGCCAATCATGCCTCCACAGAAGGGATCGCCGCAGAGAGCGCAGAGCCCTCTTGCATTGACGCCCCGGATCGGTATAATGAATATACCCTATGGGGGTATATTCACGCTAGTAGTCCCGGGGGCGGCCGTCAACCCGCGGTGCGCACGGAGACTTCGGAGGCTCTCGAATGCCCATCTTCGAGTACGAGTGCCGCAACTGCGGACGGCACTTCGAGAAGTTCGTCCTCACCGGCCGTGCGGCGCAGATGTCCTGCCCGCATTGCGGCTCCGAAAACGTAAGGAAGGCCTTCTCTTCCTTCGCCACCTCTGGCCGTGGCAGCATGGGGGGCAGCACCTCCTGCCTGCCCAGTGGCTGAGGCCCGCGCCGCCGCTGAGAGCAGTTGGCTCTCACGTGCTCTAGAAGGGACGGCTCCCAGTCAGGAGCCGTCCCTTCTGACTTTGCCCCCTATTTGACACCCGGGCTCCCTGTCACTAGCCTCAACCCCACCCGCTCCAT
>JBMNTK010000086.1:0-14810 GCA_050945695.1 Anaerolineae bacterium
CCATTCTCTCATCATTGATACTCCTCATGTTTGGGGAGCCCGCCAACGGGCTCCCCGCCTCTTTCTTAAGGCGCACCGCTCGACCACCAGGCCTCACGTGCCTCGTCCACCAGCTGGAAGACACGGCCTTCATCTGCGTCCCTGGTCTGCCCCAGGAGCCCACGTAGCCAGCGGTCGGGGATGGCCCGCCTGCCATACACGGCACCCACCGCAGCGCCCACGATGGCAGCCACGGTGTCATTGTCCTTGGCGTCATTCACCGCCCGGACGATCGCTTCCTCCAGATCGTGCCCATGGCGCATCAGAATGTAGATGACGCTGGGCACTGTTTCCAGCAGGTAGGCACCTGAATACCAGCGGTTGCAGGCGTCCACAGTAGGCAGTCCCCGGCGCCAGGCCTCACCCACTGCCTCCTCCACGAAGCGCCACAAGGGGCCTCGGAAGTGGCCGTAGAAGGGGCTTCTGGAGCAGTACTCGCCATCCTCGAGGTCCTGGGCAACGCGAGTGTACTCCTCCAGCCACCACTCCGCTGCAGGCGGCTCGGGCGACGCAAGCGCCTTCCACAGCAGGTGGACGAAGGACAGGCAGGCGGAGATCGCGGCCGAGTCGTTATGGGTGACCATCGCCGCCAGGGCCACATCGCTCCAAAGCTCCCGGCCTCCCTTGCGCAGGTGAGGGAGGAGCACGGGCGCAATGCGCATGAGCGATCCGTTCCCCGCCGACTGGATGCCGCACTCGTACCAGGGCAGACCGTCCTCGAAGTTGGACACGAACTGCTTGACCGCAGAGCCAATGCCATAGATCCGGCCACTGCAGAAACGCCGGGTGAGGTTCTCCGGGTTCAGTCCGCCATCTTCGAGCATCTGCTCCAGGGTCCAGAACGCCAGCTGCGTGTCGTCCGAGGGCAAGCCTATTGCCTTGTTACCAGCGTGCTCGTTGGGCAGGTAGCCGCGGATCTCCCCGTACCGGGCTCTCCTGGAACCGGGCAGCCAGCCCTCGGTCGTGTTACCCAGCGCGTCGCCGACTGCCAGCCCGAGCAGCATCCCCTCGACACGGTCGAAGTCTAGCGACTCAGGCATAGGCCCGAGGGCATAGTCGAATAGGGCCCCACGCCGTAGGTCAATGCCGCCGTCGGCAAACAGCTTCTCCAGCGTCTCCAGGTTGCCCATGCCGGCCTCCCTTACAGGGTCTGGGCCAGACGGTACAGCCCTTCCGCCAAGCACTCGATCCAATCCCGGTGGGCCAAGCGCTCCCGCCAGGCCTCGGGGATGCTCTCCTCGCCGTAGTAGGCGCCGGCCAACTGCCCGTAGATGGCGGCGGTGGTGTCGGCGTCATCGCCTAAGTTAGCGGCAGCCAGGCATCCGGCCCGGAAGTCATCGGTGGTGTAGAAGGCCCATAGCGCCGCCTCCATGGCTCGCACCACGTAGCCGCTGCCCTTGATCTCCGGCGGCTGTCGCCGCTTGAACGAACCCCGCGCCACCTCTTCCACCGACGGGTAAAGGGGTCGCTTATCCCAGTACTCGGGCACCGGGCAGTAGCGCTCGGCCAGGAGCTCATCCTTCGCAACGCCAGACAGGGCCCCTACGATCAGTCCCCCGAAGTAGCGGCAGGCATCCACCGCTTGGGGGGCCTGGTGGGTGGTGCGGGAGCTCTCCCCCGAGTACTCGATAGCCTCGCGAGGCCGGCGCGCGTAGGCCAGCGGCACCGGCGCCAGACGCATCAGAGAGCCGTTGCCCGCGGTATCTGTCCCCAGGGGACCGCAATAGGGCTCTCGGGTAAGCTCGAATCGCACCAGTGCTCCCCGCACGGTGTTGCCGATGTCGAAGCAGCGGCCCGTACAGGCCAGGTGTCCCTCGCGATACCATCGGCAGTAGCGCTCCAGCTGGTCTACCGGGTCAAAGCCCCCCGTGCTCACCAGGCTCTCGGCCAGGCACAATGCCATAGAGGTATCGTCCGTCCACTCACCGGGCTTGAGCCGGAAGGGCCCGCCGCCCACCATGTCCTCGATGGGGGCGAAGGAACCTGGGGGCCGGAACTCCAGCGTCGTCCCCACAGCATCTCCCACCGCCAAGCCCAGCATCGCTCCCCGGTAACGTCCGATCTGCAGCTCGCTCATCCCTGCCTCCCCGGGCTCAGCCCTTCACTCGGATACCCCGTTTGGGGGAATGATGGGCCAGGGACAGCCTGCCTTCAAGGGCTGCCGGTCGCGCCCCTCCCGCATTTGCCGGCCCGAAGTGCCGCCCGCCCGGCGACAGAACCGCCAAGTCGTGGTAGGCTAGGCCTGCCGCGCCACTATTATCTGAGCGAAAAGACATGGAACCCGAGAAAGGTGATCCCACGATCAAAGTCACCCGCCAGGACGTCTCCCGAGCCCTGAGGGAGGTGGGCCTGGCCCCGGGCGACACCCTCATGTTCCACTCGTCCCTGAGCAGCATGGGGCACGTGGTGGGTGGCCCCCATGCCTTCATCGAGGGCTGCCTGGACGCCGTGGGTCCCCAAGGGACGGTGGCCGTGCCCACCCTCTGCAACTGGCGCCCGGGCGAGGAGCCCGAGGTCTTCTCCCGCTGGGATCCCCGCTCGGCTCCTTCCTATGTCGGGCGCATCACCGATGTCTTCTGGCGTCGCCCAGACGCCCTTCGCAGCGACCATGCCACCCACTCCGTGGCCGCTATCGGGGCCCGGGCGGCGGAGCTGACCGCGGGGCACGGTGCTTCCGGCCGGCGCTTGGGGCCTTTTGGCGAGGGCGCCTTCGCCCAGGAAAGCCCCTGGCAGCGGCTGGTGGACTGGAACGCCACCTACTGCTTCATCGGGGTGACCATGCAGGTGGCCACGGCCGTGCACCTGGTGGAGACCCTCCTGGTGGAACGGGCCCTGAGCCGGGCACCGGAAGCGGCTCGGCCGGCCCTGGCCGAGCAAGTGATCGGCTGGATGAAGCCGGGCGTATGGCCCTGGGTGCGCATCGCTGATCGGGAGGTGCTGGAAGGGATCCTGGCCGAGCGGGGGCTGGTTCGCTACGGGCGCATTGGTTCGGCCACCCTGCGCTGCACCCACATGGGTGACCTGGTCCGCACCTGGGTGGAAGTGCTGGAGTCAGACCCGGAGCGCTGGCTGCCGGAGGACTATCGGCAGTGGCAAATGACACGTGAAGCGTGATACGTGACGAGTGACGCGTGACATCGGGGATCCTCACCGGTCACGCTTCACGTGTCACGCTAGGAGGAGCGGCTGATGGCCAACGTACATCTGCTGTTCTGGTTCGATGTCGAAGACTGCATGGTCCCCCAGAGCGACGACGCCGCCAAGCGCCTGGCCTGGATCCTGGAGCGCCACGGCGTGCGCGGCACCATGAAGCTGGTGGGGCAGAAGGCTCGCGTGCTCGAGCAGCGCATCCGCTACGACGTGATAGATGCCCTCAAGCATCACGACATCGGCTATCACTCCAACTGGCATGGCCTGCGCCCTCAAGTGGCCGAATACCTGGCTCCCCTGGACTGGGAACAGGGCGCTGCCGAGTTCGAGCGGCGGGAAGGTCCCGGCCTGGCCGACGTGCGCCGGGTCTTCGGGGTCCACCCGGTCACCTACGGCCAACCCGGCTCCAACTGGGCCCCGCAGGTCTTCCCTGTCCTGCGCCGTTGGGGCATCCCCACGTACGTGAGCGGGTTCGGTTACGTGGGGCTGGACTGCCAGCCTTTCTATTACGGCGGGCTGCTCTGCACGTCACACATGTACCCCAAGCAGGGCCAAGGCGATGAGCCTCGTCACCTTCTGGGCCTCAACTTCGAGCTAGGGGCGCCGGGGGAGCTGGACAAGCACAAGCAGGTATTCGCCCGCTCCCACCGGCAGCTATCGGCTTCCGGCGGCCTGATCAGCATCTTCAACCATCCTTGCACCCTGGTCATGGAGGAGTGGTTCTCCACCTACCTCAAGCCGCGGGAGCTGACCGAGGCCGGCTACGACCACTTCGAGCAGTTCCTGACCTGGGCCCTGTCTCAAGAGGGGGTGCGGACCACCTGCGCTAGCCAGCTTCCCGCGCTCTACCCAGACCTCTCCCGGGGCCGGCTGTTCACCGCGGCGGAGCTGGCCGAGATCGCCAGTGCCCTCAGCGGGCAGGTGAGCTTCGTGCGCGTGGCGGACGTCGCCCTCTCGGCGGCAGAAGCCTTCCGGTTGCTGGCTCGGACGCTCCTGGCCTGGTGCGAGACGGGATCGCTTCCCGACCAGGTGCTCTGCCAGCCGGTCTACAACCCCACCCGGCAGCCAAGCGCCGCTGATGAGGGCACGGTGACCTGGGACGAGTTCTGCCGGGCCAACCGGGCGGCGACTGTGTGGCTGGATCGGCGCGGACAGGTGCCCCCAGAGCTGGAGGTCGGGGCCCTCACGGTGGCGCCGGGCCCCTTCCTGTCCGCTCTGGCCCGGGTGATGGAGAGGATCTTGGCGGGGCAGAACCCACCCGATGAGGTGCGCATCGAGCCGGTGACCCTGGGCTTCCTGGAGTACGTGGACGAGGAGGCCGCCCGGGACTCCTGGGGCTCGGCCATGATGCTCCCCGGCTTTTCGGCCCCAGGCTTGCTGGAGCTGGCCAAGCTGGGAGCCTGGACGCTCAAGCCGGCGCTGCTGCGGGTGCCCTAGAGCACTTTCGCACTGCCGAAGAGACACCAAGGAACACGAAAAGAGGGAGGACGGCATGGCTTTCGAGATACCGCAGTCGGAGTTCGAGCAGAGGATAGCGGCCGTACAGGCGGAGCTGGCCCGGCGAAACCTGGACGCTCTCATCGTCTTTGGCAATGACTGCGAGTCGCACAACATCCGCTACCTTGCCGACTACTGGCCGGCTTTCGAGAGCGCTGGGGTGCTGGTGCCGGTGGAGGGCGATCCGGTGCTCCTCATCGGCCCGGAGAGCCTCACCTACGCCCGCACTCGCAGCCGCATCCCCACTATCCGCCAGCTCCTGGCCTACCGGGAGTCCTCGGAGCCGGAGTATCCGGGGGTCAAGCTGCCCAGCTTCTCGGACGTGTTCGACGAGGTCACCGGCGGCAAGGGAATCAAGCGCCTGGGCGTCGCGGCCAGCGCCATCACCAGCGTGCCCGTGTACCTGGGGCTGCAGGAAGCGATGGCCGGGGGAGAGATGGTCAAGTCCGATGACCTGTTGATCTCTCTGCGCATGAGAAAGAGCGAGAACGAGATCGCTGCCATCCGCGAGGCCTTCCGAGTAGCGGCTCTGGCCATGAAGGCGGTAGTGGAGGAGATGCGCCCGGGCATGACCGAGCTGCAGGTGGTGGGCATCGCCCAGCGGGAGATCTACGCCAACGGCGGCGAGTACGAGGGACACCCGCTCTACGTCCTCTCTGGCCAGCATTCCTCTCACGCCATCGGCCGGCCCACGCACCGGCAGCTGGTGCCGGGGGAGGTGATACAGCTCAACATCGGGGCCAAGGTAGGGGGATACACCTCCAGCATCGGCCGGGCGGTGAGCTTTGGCCCCGTCCCCGATGACGTCCGCCGGCTCCTGCAGGTGGCACTGGACGCGGAGAAGCGGACCATCGAGCTCATCCGCCCGGGCGTCTCGGCGGGGTGGATCTCCCAGCAGGTCGCCGACTACGTGGCCGAGCGGGGCATGGGCCATGCCCTGCTCTATGGACCCTGCCACGGCATCGGGCTCATGGAGTGCGAGCACCCCTGGATGGAGACCAGCTCCACCTACGAGCTTGTCCCCAACATGACCTTCCAGGTGGACTCCTTCCTGCACACCGACGAGTATGGCGCCCGGTTCGAGGACGGGGTGCTGGTCACCGAGGAGGGGGCCGAGGAGTTCCCCACCTACCGGCGCGAGCTTATCGTCCTCTAGCGGCGCACCGAAGCTAGGGGCTGTGCCTAGCACAGCCCCTAGCTCCCAGGGCCAGAGACAGGACATCAGGGGAGGCATGAGACTGTGACGGAACGGAACTTCGAGTTCAGGCGACGGATCTCCGTGGTGCACAAGCCCGACCGCCGCGACCCGGCAGCACGGCCGGGCCCCGACGAGACGGTGGTGAGCGATGGTTGGGCCATCGTCGTCCCCGAGGGAGCCACCGACGTGCTCCTCACCGCCGCCAAGGACCTGCAGGACTACTTCTTCACCAGCATGGGCCTCTCGCTCCTCCTGCGGCGCACGGACTCACCGCAGGACCTGGCTGCGAGCGGGGAGGGCTGCATCCTGCTGGCCACCAAGGCTGACCTTCCGGACCTGGGCGCAGGGCTTTCAGTGCCCCGCAGCTTCCGGCTGCTGGTGGGACCGCAGAGGGTGGTGGTATGCGGGAACGAGGACCGGGGTGCGGCCCAGGGTTCCTATCACCTGGAAGACCTCATGAACCTGCGCGAGGCCCCATTCCTCGCCCAAGGGGACACCTCCCGAGAGCCTCTGTTCTCGCCCCGGATGATCCACTCCGGCTGGGGTCTGGACGCCTACCCTGATGACTACCTGAATGCCATGGCCCACCACGGTTTCGACGCCGCCCTGGTGTTTGTGGGCACCCACGCGCCGCAGATTGACGTGGTGGACCGCACCCCCAAGGGCTACCAGGACTTCAACGATCTGATCGCCCGGGCCGCCCGCTACGGCATTGACGTCTACGCCTACAGCTACATCCAGAGCCCCAAGCACCCCGATGACCCGGACGCAGAGGCCTACTACGAGACCACCTACGGCGCCCTCTTCCGGGCCTGCCCCGGCTTCAAGGGCGTGACGCTAGTGGGCGAGTCGGTCGAGTTCCCCAGCAAGGACCCCCACACCACCGGCCGGATGCGCTTGGATCCCTCCCCGGACGGGCTGCCCCAGGACAAGCCCAGCCCCGGCTGGTGGCCCTGCGAGGATTACCCCCAGTGGCTCAACCTCCTCAAGCGGGTGATCCGGCGCTACAGCCCCCAGGCCGATATCGTGTTCTGGACCTACAACTGGGGATGGACTCCCGAGGAGAACCGGCTGGCCCTCATCCGCTCGCTTCCGAGCGACATCACCGTACAGGCCACCTTCGAGATGTTCGAGCAGCGCCAGCGCGAGAACATCACCAGCGTGTGTGTGGACTACACACTGTCCTTCGAGGGTCCGGGCAAGTACTTCGCTGGCGAGGCCCAGGCGGTCCATGAGCGAGGGCTCCGGCTCTACACCATGTCCAACACTGCTGGGCTCACCTGGGACTTCGGCGTGATCCCCTACCAGCCCGCCCCCTTCCAGTGGGACAGGCGCTGGCAGAATCTGCTCAAGGCGCGGCAGGACTGGGGTCTCTCGGGCCTGATGGAGTCTCACCACTACGGCTGGTGGCCATCCTTCGTGAGTGAGCTGGCCAAGAACGCCTTCTGGTCCGGTGGCGAGCCCACCGAGGACCGGGCCCGAGCGATCGCCCGGCGGGACTTCGGTCCCGAGGCGGCGCCCCTGGTGGTGGACGCCTGGCACGACTGGAGCGAGGCCACCCGCGACTACGTGCCCACCAACGAGGACCAGTATGGTCCCTTCCGGGTGGGCCCCTCCTACCCCATGCTCTTTCGCCAGGTGGTGAACCTGCCCCAGGCCTGGTACGCCATGTTCGGCAACAGCATCATAGACCCGGACTATCGCCCCCACGAGAGCGCCCGTCAGTCGCCCGGGCCGGCACGCTTCCCGGTGGAGATCCGCAGCTTGGAACGCATGGAGCAGCGTTGGGAACAGGGGCTGGCGAAGCTGGAGCGAGCCCTGGAGGTGACGCCGGAGCGTAAGCGGGCGGGTCTGGAGGAGATGATCAACCTGGGCCGGTTCATCATCCACTGTCTGCGTACCACCATCCACCTCAAGCAGTGGTGGCTGCTCAAGCACGAGTTGTTCGGCGAAGCCGATCCCGCCCGGGCCAATGCCCTCCTGGACCAGATGGTGGAGCTGGCCGAGCGGGAGATCGTCAACGCCCAGGAGACGATCCCCCTGGTGGAACGGGACTCTCGGCTCGGCTTTGAGCCCAGCATGGAGTACATGACCGACCGGCGCCACCTGGAGTGGAAGATCGCCGTCGTGCGCCGGGTGGTGGATCACGAGATAGCTCAGTACCGCAAGGCATTGGCGCTGGTCGGCCGATAGGGCCGCGCAAGGGGAGTAGACGCATGGAACAAGAGGTACGGATCCAGCTGGAGCCGAGGTTCTTCGGGGAACGCGAACGGACCCTGGTACAGGCCGGTAGCTTGTCCGCCTCCATCTGGAGGTTTGACAGCGGGGTAGAGGCCTTGCGCCTCCGCAACAGCCTGGGCGAAGTGGTGCTGCTGCCCTTCCAGGGTCAGCAGATATGGTCAGCCACATTCGGCGAGCGGGAGCTCACCATGCGCTCCATGTTCGACGAGCCCTGGGCCACCCGCGACTACCTGTCCACCTATGGGGGTTTCCTCCTCCACTGCGGGGTCACCGCCATGGGAGTCCCCACCGAGAAGGACACCCATCCCTTGCACGGGGAGCTGCCCAACGCCCCCTATCAGAAGGCCTGGGTGAGCGTAGGAGAGGACCAGGAGGGCACGTACCTGGCCCTAGGCGGGGAATACCAGCACACCGTGGCCTTCAACCACAACTACCTGGCCCATCCCGTGCTCAAGCTCTATGCCGACTCCAGCCTACTACGAGTGACCTTCTCGGTGACCAACCTCAAGAACACCGACATGGAGCTCATGTACCTGGCCCACATCAACTTCCGCCCCGTGGATTACGGTCGGCTGGTCTACACCGCCCCCGCCACCCCCGACTCGGCCCGGGTACGGCGCAGCATCCCTTCCCACGTCCAGGTTCAGCCTGGCTATCGCGAGTTCCTGGATCGGCTGCAGGCCGACCCTTCCCTGCATAACGTTCTCACCCCCGACCTGATGTTCGATCCTGAGGCGGTGCTCTTCCTGGACTACAGGGCCGATGAGGAAGGCTGGGCCCATAGCATGCAGGTACACCCGGAGGGCCATGCCGACTACGTCGCCCACCGGCCCGGGGAGCTGGACAAAGGGGTGCGCTGGATCTGCCGCACGCCCGATCAGGATGCCCTGGGGCTGGTGCTGCCGGCCACGGCAGAGCCGGAGGGCTACAGCGCCGAGAAGGCCAAGGGCAACATCAGGACACTCGGGCCAGGGCAGACCTGGTCCTGCCACATGGTGGTGGGAGCCCTGTCGGCAGACGAGGCCCGGGAGATGGAGGCCAAGATCGCCCGAGTGATGGAAGGGTAGGGCACCAGGGGGCCAAGGAGTGGCACAATGCGCTATGAGCTGATGTTCCCCCACCAGATCCGGCAAGCGCTGGATGAGAACTGGCCGGCGGTGCTGCCGGTGGGGGTGCTTGAGTACCATGCCGAACACTGCGTGGTCGGGGTAGACACGCTGCTGGTGGTGCGGGCGGTGGAAGCGCTGGAGCAGGAGATGGACCTAGTGATCCTGCCGCCCTACTTCTACGGCGCCGCCTCCTACGTGGTCGAGCCGCCGGAGCGCAACGGGAGCATCCAGGTGGATTCGGACGTCATCCACCTGTGGGCGCGGGAGGTGTTCCGCGGCTTCCTACGCGTCGGCTTTCGCAACCTGCACGTGTTTATCCACCACCAGAGCGAGAACTTCGCCGCCGGCATGCCCACCGACCTGGCCTTCCGGCTGGCGGCCCGTCAGGCCATCTTCGAGTTCCTGGAGATCGAACGGGGTGAGGGCTGGTGGGGGGACGCTGCCATGGCCAGCTACTATGCCGAGCACGCCCAAGGGGCCAACCCCTTCAACTGGATTCAGGTGCACCCCTTCATGGACGCCGAGACCCAGGCCCTTTTCCCCATAGACCACGCCGGCCAGCAGGAGACCTCCCTCATGCTGGCTTTCTGCCCCGAGGGGGTGGATGCGTCCCGGATCAGTGAGGAGAAGTGGTACTCCGCCCCAGCGGCTCAGGCCAGCCTCGAGTACGGCAAGGCCGCCCGGGAGCGGATCCTGGCCGGCATGCGCCGGGCCCTGGGGAAATAGCCCCGCCCTCTCTAGCCGCTGCAACAGTGGCCCAGGACTCGAGCGGTCCTGGGCCACCCTTCTGTACCCAACCTCCGCAGTCGCCTCGACCCCTTACCCCCAACGACGGTCAAGTGCCTAGGACCTTTGTCCTGGGACCTCAAAGGGTGAACCACTTGAAAACCTATTGACTGGCTAGTCAACTTGACCTACAGTTCAACTTGTTCAACTCAGTAATAGCTGGAGGGAGGGGCAGACGTGACCTTCGCAGACAAGCTCCGCACGTATCGCCTGGCCCGGGGCCTCACTCAGCGGGAGTTGGCCCAGCGCGTCGGCGTCAGCCCCACCTACCTTAGCAAATTGGAGAACGGGCGCACAGAGAAGCCTCCCTCGGAGGGGTTGCTTCGGCAACTGGCTCAGCGCCTAGGAGTAGACCCCTTCCAGATGATGTCCTGGGCCAGGAGGCTTCCCAGCGACGTGGAGGCAATCCTACTGGCCCGACCGAGGCTGGTGGAGCTGGTGCGAGCGCTGGGAGCACTCGAGCCAGCGGAAGCGGACTTACTGGTCAGCGAGGTACTGCAGCGAGCACAGACAGCACTACAGGCAAAGAAGCCGCGGCCGGCAGGTGTGGCTGCGTGGAATGTGGGAGCACGAGAGCAACCATCCGCTACGAGTGTAGAGGAGGATCAAATGCACATCGGCAACCGCAGACTGAACAGACGTCAGTTCGTTCGCCTCGCCGCTGTATCTAGTTCTGCCGCCTTGGCGGCCGCCTGTGGAGGGGTCACCCCCGCCCCCATCCAGCCGGCTGAGGCCACTATTGCCCCTGCCGCCGCTGAATCCACCGCCGCTCCTGCGTCCAAGTTCGGAGAGGCTCCCAGCCTGGCGGCCCGGGTAACGGCCGGAGAGCTGCCTGCGGTGGAGGAGCGCGTCTCCGCCGAGCCCATGGTCATTGAGTGCGTGGAGGAACCGGGCGAGTACTGCGATGACCTGCGACGCGCCATCCGGGGCCAGGCCGACATCACCGTCTTCCTCCACGAGCCCCTGGTACGCTGGGACTTCCGCACCGGCGAGATCACCATCTCGCCCAACGTTGCTCGCGAGTGGGAAGTGAGCGAGGACGGCACCACCTACACCTTCCACCTGCGCAAGGGCATGAGGTGGTCCGACGGTGAGCCCTTCACCGCCGACGACTTCGTCTTCTGGTTCGAGGACATCGCCCTCAACCAGGAACTCACTCCTTCCCCGATAAACTGGCTGGTCGTGGGCGGGGAACACGCCACCATGGAGAAGGTGGACGACTACACCGTCCGCTACACCTTCGCCAAGCCCTACGGCCTCTTCCTGGAGTTCATCGCCTACCGGGGAGGCTCGGGCAAGCTCTACGCGCCTGCGCACTACCTGAAGCAGTTCCACCCCAAGTACGCTGACCCGGACGAACTGGCCGCCAAGGTAGAGGAAGCTGGCCTGGAAGGGTGGTATCAGCTCTTTGCCAACCTCAACAACGACCTCCTCAACCCCGATCTGCCGGTGGTCAACCCCTGGAAGATCGAGTCGCCCTGGGGCGAGCAGCGGGTAATTGGGGTACGCAACCCCTACTACTTCAAGGTGGACACCAACGGCAAGCAGCTGCCCTACTTCGAGCGGATCGTGGCCGACATGTGCGAGAACGACGAGATCGTGCTCATGAAGGCCATCGCCGGGGAGATCGACTACCAGTACAAGGCCCTGGGCTTCCCCAACTATTCCATCCTCAAGGAGAACGAGGAAACCGGCGGCTACCACGTGCTGGAGTGGATCGGCGGCGAGTCGCCATACATTTACGTCAACCAGAGCTACGAGGACGATGCCCTGCGGGGGCTCTTCCAGACCCGCGAGTTCCGCCATGCCCTGTCGCACTCCATCAACCGCGAGGAGATGAACGACATCTTCTGGCACGGCATGGCCACCCCGCTGCAGCCTCTGGGTAGCCCGCGCGATCCCTACTGGCGCGATGGCTACGGCCTTACCGCCATCGAGTATGACGTGGACAAGGCCAACGAGCTGCTGGATTCGATCGGGCTAGACAAGCGCGACGGCGACGGCTTCCGCACCCTGCCCGATGGCACCCGCATCCAGCTGGTGCTGGAGACCTTCCCCGCCCCCAGCATGGGCGCTCCCACCGGTGAGATCTACGACCTGGTGGCCAGCTACTTCCGGGCTGTGGGCGTCAACACGATGGCCAAGATGCTGGAGCAGAGCCTGTGGACCCAGCGGTCCCAGAACAACCAGGCCCACATGGTGGGCTTTAGCGGCGCCAAGATCATGTGGGTGCTGGACCCAAGCTGGTTCGTCCCCTACGGCACCTGCTACTGGGCGCCGGCCTACGCCACCTGGCAGGCCACTGGTGGGACGGGTGGCATCGAGCCGCCCCAGGAGTACAAGCAGCTCATCGAGTGGTACGACAACCTCAAGATGGAGACCGACGAGGAGAAGCGGTTGGAGTGGGGCCGCAAGATCCTGGATCAGCACAACGAGGAAGTGTATACGATCGGGACCTGCAGCATAGACATCACGCCGGTGGTGGTGCGGAACGACATCGTCAACGTGCTCGAGGCGGCGCCGGCCGAGTGGCGCACCTACCACGAGGCCATAAGCTGGCCCTTCCAGATGTGGCGGCGTAAGGCGTAAGGACCGATCAAGGGGGCGCAGCCCTCTGCGCCCCCACTTGGGAATAAGGGGAAGGGAGGAAACCACCGCCTAGCTCGACGTCTGGACACATGGACCACCGATTGAGCGAGAGTGCTCCTAGGAGGTCATCCATGACTACCGAAAGCGTTTCTCGTCGGGACTTCCTGCGTATTGCTGGCGTGAGCGCCGGCGTCGCCCTGTCCGCCGCCTGTGCCGGGGCCACGCCGCCACCCGGCGCCGGGCCCACGGCTGCGGGCGCAGCCGAATCCACAACCACCAGCTCCACGGCGGCGCCTCAGCAACCTGCCACCACCCCTTCCCGGTACCAAGAGGCCCCCATGCTGTCAGAGATGGTGGCGGCAGGCACTCTGCCCCCGGTGGAAGAGCGACTTCCGCTGGACCCACTGGTGATCGAGCCTCTAGAGGAGATCGGTCAATACGGGGGTATGTGGCGGTTGGCGGAGGCCAACACCGGCCTGATCTCCAGCCGCTACGGTGCCGAACCTCTGGTGACCTGGGGACGCGATGCCCGCAGCATCGTGCCCAACCTGGCCCATAGCTGGGACATCGAAGACGAGGGCCGTGTCTACACCTACTACCTCCGGCAAGGCGTCAAGTGGTCGGACGGTGAGCCCTTCACTACCGACGACATCATGTTCTGGTACGAGGACGTGCTTCTGAATGAGGAACTCACTCCCACCTTTCCCAAGTGGCTCGCTCCGGGCGGAAGCCGGGTGGTCATCGAGAAGGTGGACGACTACACTGTCCGCTTCCGTTTTCAGGATCCGGCGGGCTTGTTCCCGGACTAGCTAGCGTTCTCCGGCAACTCCATTGTCAACTACCCTAAGCACTACCTCCAGCAGTTCCACCCGAAGTACGCCGATCCCGACGAACTGGCAGCATTGGTCAAGGACCGCGGTTTTGAGTTCTGGTACCAGCTATTCGCGGCCGAGGTGAACCCGGCTATCAACCCCGACCTACCGACCCTGCGGCCCTGGAAGATAGTCACCAAACCCATCACAACCACCGCTACAGCGCAGCGGAACCCCTACTACTGGAAGGTAGACCCGGAGGGCAGACAGCTTCCCTATGTAGATGAGATCTTCTGGAATATCATCCAATCCGTCGAGATGATCCCAGTGCGCATCCTATCAGGCAAAGTTGATATGCAGGCCCAGTACGTGAGCTTCGGGGACTACTCCTTGCTTATGGAGGGACGAGAGAAGGGGGAATACCGGGTCAACATCTGGGATTACGGCGAGTCTGGCAGTGCGATGCACGTGAATCAGTCTCGTCAGGGCGATGATGAGATGGCTGAGCTTCTGCGCAACCGCGACTTCCGTATCGCCCTTTCCAAAGCGATCCGGCGAGACGAGGTCAATGAGCTCTTCTACGCGGGCCTAGCCGCCTCCAACCTGGAGCTCTATCCCGAATCCGTGAAGTCCGACCCGGAGATCCAGGCGCTGTTCGAGTACGATTTGGACGAAGCCAACGCTCTACTGGATGGCTTGGGCTTGGATAAGAGGAACGACGACGGCATCAGGCTCCTTCCCAGCGGCAGGCCCCTCCGGTTCGTACACATGACCTCCAACAACTACGCCATCCATATTGATACTGGTCAGATCCTGGTGAACTTCCTTCGCGAACTTGGTATAGACGCCGTGACAGAGATTGAGCCGGGCGAGACATGGTGGGACCGGATGCCCAGGAACGACTGGGACTCCATCGGCTACGTGGTGGACTACACCAACGGCAACCTGTACTGGCTCAACTACCCGAGGAGCTACTTCCCGGTGGAGACCAGCACGTACTGGGCTACGGGCTGGGGCTACTACTACCAGACCGACGGCCGGGAAGGTACTGAGCCCGTGGGTGAAGACGCAAGAAGGCTTGTGGACATCTGGAATGAGATCAACGTCACTATAGACATGGACCGACGTAAGGAACTGATGGATGAGGTGTTCTACATCTGCGCCTACAACTTGTGGCCCATCACCGTGGTGGGCGGCGGACTAGTGCCTTGCGTGGTTAAGAACGACTTCCGCAACGTGCCCGAGTCCGCAACCCTGGCCTGGCCCATCTATTCGCCCCGACCCTGGAACCCGGAACACTTCTTCCACAAGCAAGCCTAACGCAGGCAAGTCAGCGACCGGGCGTCTCCTACACAAGGAGACCACCCGGTCGCAGACTAGTGCCCAACA
>JBMNTK010000087.1:0-14687 GCA_050945695.1 Anaerolineae bacterium
ACACGCTCAGCCTCTCCAGTCTGCCCGGCCGGTGGACCGAGTGTGACACTACCTTGGAGACCTCGTAGTTGTAGGTGAGGTCGGTCCGCTCGAAGCCCGGTTCGGTCTGGGCACTGGCGTCCGGCTGGGTGCCAAACACACCCGTGTAAGAAGGAACGGAGGGGACGTTGGCGTCTACGCCCGCCGCCCCGCCGGCCGCGACCGAGGTGGCTCCGCCCCCCTGCACTTCGCGGATCTCGCGGGCGCTGCGTACTACCCCCTCGCCGGCTTCCGGGGTCTCGTAGGTCTCGCGGCTGGTCTCCACCTCGGTCCAGTCGAAAAGGGCGCTCACGCTGACGGCTGCCCGTCCTGGCCCTAGGGTGGTCTCCAGCATGGAACGGAGCTTGGCCTCGAGGGCCTGCTCGTAGGCGCGCTGAGCCTGGAACTGCTCATCCCGGAGCTGGCCCTCAGTCTGGACCAGGGTATCGCTGAGCACCTGGCCGCCGGTGTCGAGGATGGTGATGTTCTCAGGCGCTAGCCCTTCCACGCTGCTGGAGACCAGGTGGGCGATGCCTCGCACCTGATCGCGGGTCAGGCCCTTGCCCGGGTGGAGGCGCAGGAGGACGGAGGCCGTGGGAGCGTTCTCCAGGTCCGAGTAGATGCTGGGCTCGGGGATGACGATGTGGACCCGAGCCTCCTGGACCGCTTCCAGGCTGGCGACGGTGCGCGCCAGTTCGCCCTCGATCGCCCGGCGGTAGTTGACCTGCTGGGTGAAGTCGGTCATGCCCAGGTTGGTGGCGTCGAAGATCTCGAAGCCGATGGTGCCGCCCGAGGGCAGGCCGGCGCTGGCCATGCTCAGCCTGACATCGTGGACACGATCCGTCGGCACGCTGATGGCGGTCTCGTCGGCCGAGATGCGATAGGCCACGCCCTGCTCCCGAAGCTGGGCCACGATGGCAGCCGCATCGTCGCGGGTGAGCCCGCTGAAGGCGACGGCGAACTCCGGCTCTTGACCGGAAGTAAGGAAGAGCACCGCCACCGCCAGCACGGCGGCTCCGGCTACGATGAGAGCCATCAGCCTCTGCTTGGAGTCAAGGCGGGAGTATAGGTCGGTGACGCGTGTGCGGAGCTCCGCCAATGCCATGTGCTACCTCAGGGGCAGGGGCTGCTGATGCTAGACCTGCATCCGCATGATTTCCTGATACGCATCCACGATGCGGTTGCGTACCTGGGTGGCGAGTTCGAAGGCCAGCTGGGTCTCTTGCATGGCGAGCATGACATCGTGGATCTCGATGTCTTCGCCGGCAGCAAACGCTTCTGCCATTTGGTCGCTGCGGTGAGACAACTGGTTGAGGTTGTCCAGGGCCCGGCTCAGGACCGAACCGAAGGCCTGGGGCTGGTCCGTCCGGGTGGGCGCGACGCCACCCGAGGGCTGCAACGCCGTCGCGGCGACCGACCCCACTAGGGGAGCAACAGGCTCAATCACGGTGTCCCTCTCCTCTACTACTGCCAAGATCAACGAGTGCCGATGGATAGGGCCTTCTGGGCCATGGACTTGAGTGCGTTCACCACGGTGACGTTGGCCTGATAGGCCTTGGTGGCCGAGAGCAGGTCCACTATCTCCGCGGCCACGCTCACGTTAGGGTAAGTCACGTAGCCGTTCTCGTCGGCGTCGGGGTGATCGGGTTCGTAGACCGTCTCCCCGGGGCTCGGGTCCTCTTCCACCCGCACGACCTGCACGCCCGAGCCGACCACGGCGGGCGTGGCTGCCCCTGAGGCCATCTGGCCCCGGAGTACGCTTCCAAAGGAAGGTCGAGCGGGCTCCGCATCGAGCGGGCGGAGGACGACCCGCTGCCGACGGTAGGGCCCGTCAGGGCCGGTGGTCTGGGCGTTGGCGACGTTGTTAGCGACTACGTCCATCCGCAACCGCTCAGCGGTCAGGGCGGAGGCGCTGATGCGCATGCTTCTGGTGAAGCCCATGACGTACCTCTCCTGATGCTTAGGCCCGGGCCGCTAGGGCACGTGCCAGCTTGGTGGGACCATCGGGCCGGTAGAGGGCGTGATGGCTGAACTCGGGGTCCTTCCCGCCGCCGGCCTCGTTGGCGATGATCCAGTAGGTGTAGGCGAAGTTGTAGGGCTCAGGCTGCTTCGCCATGTAGTCGTAGGCCCCCAGTACCATCTGGACCTGGGCCTCTTCGTCCACGTGTGGGCTTACGTGCGTGCCGCCTTCGGTGCCCACCATGGGCAGGGACCGGCCCAGCTTGGCCCGCACGATCTCGTCGTACTGGCGGAACCGCAGGAACCCGTCCGGGTCAGACAGGGTCCGAGGGCCAGTGTAGTTGTGCACGGCCAGCCAGGTGCGATCGAGCAGCACCAGCTCGCCCCGCCGGTCCAGCTCGTCGAGCATCTGGCGCAGGAACTCCCGATCGTCCATCTCGCCTTGAGGGCTCAGGGCCCCGATCCCAGGCAGGCCACCGGCAGCGATTACCTCACGGGCGGCAGGGATCCACAGGTCCAGGTAGCGCTTCACGTCCGGGGGCTGGCCGTGTGTCTCCACCATGAGGTTGGGCTCGTTGTAGAGCTGGAAATAGGAGACGCCCAGGTCACGGTAGTGGCGCACCATGGCCTGCAGGTCTCCTTCGATGGGGCTGAGCCCGTCGGTGAAGACGCGCAGAACCGGCATGATGCCGTGCTCGGTCAGCTTCCGGACCAGGTAGTCGTTGTCGCCGATGTTGGTGCCATCATTAAGGAAGACCACCCACTTCATGCCCATCTTGGCCGCCTCGGCCACGAAGCGATCCACCGTCTCAGGATCGCTGCGCAGGGTAGGCACCCAGTGCACGCCGCGGCCGTTGTCTCCCACCGGTCGGGGGAAGCTGGCCAGGCTCATGGGCGAGAGTGACGGGGTGGCGGATGCAGACGCGACCGAAGCCACCGGCGGGCTCGCTGGCGCCGCCGTGGGTGGGGGACAGCCGATGCCCGGCGCGGGTACGGTGAAGCCTGCGGCCGCATTCGCGAGCACCAGGCGGCGCCACTCCTCATCTACAACGGACTGGCGACCGGCCTGACCAGGCGCATAGGCGGCGCACCTAAGGTAACCCGTCTGTTCCATCTTCCGGCGATAGGCGCTGTTTGCCGTCTGGAGATGGGCACCGAACGTTTCCTCACCCCCGGGCCGGTTAGGCTGGGGCGGTGTCGGTCTAGTCTCGTGGTAGGAGACCGACGAGAGTACGGCCGGCCGGTCTGTCACGCTTCCCCCTCTAGTCAGGCTAAGATCACGGCGTAGTGATATCACCGAGCCGCCGACCAGGCAGTAAACAGTCCGTGAAACGTACGTAAACCACACGTAAATAGCCGATAGCATTTCCCTTTTTACGTGGCGTTTACGAGACAATCACGAGCCGTTTACTGACCACTTTCGGGGCTGACACCTATATTGGGCCGGCATGAGCAGCCAGGAGAGGGAAGCGGTGATAGAGGTCACACGTCTGGATGGCTCCACCATATACGTCAATGCCGACCACATTCGCACCGTCGAGGCCAACCCGGACACGGTGATCGCCTTCGCGGACGGCAAGCGCCTGGTAGTGGCAGAGAGCCCGAGCGAGGTGGCGGGCAAGGTGATCTGGTACCGGGCGCAGATCCACCGCTTCGGCGTGTTCGCTACAGAGGTGAACTAATATGGATATCGGGACAGTAGTCGGCCTCGTTCTGGGCTTTGGGGCCATGGTGGTGGCCTTCATGATGGAAGGCGGCAGCCCCTCCGGGCTCGTCCAGGTGACTGCGGCCATCATCGTCTTCGGCGGCACCATCGCCGCCACTATGGTGAGCTTTCCTCTTTCTACGGTTCTCAAGCTGCCCAAGCTGGTGATGCTGGCGATCAAGGCTCCCCGGGTCGACAAGCAGGCGGCGATCAGCCTCTTGGTCCAGCTGGCCGACAAGGCGCGCCGCGAGGGACTGCTTTCCCTAGAAGAGGAAGCGAGACGGATCGAGGATCCCTTCCTTCATAGGGGGGTGATGTTGGTGGTGGATGGTGTCGATCCCGAGGTAGTGCGGGACATCCTGGAGGCCGACCTGGCCGGTTTGGAGTCCCGCCACAAGGCAGGACACGGCGTCCTGGAAGCCATGGGTGGTTTCTCGCCCACCATGGGGATCATCGGCACCGTTATGGGGCTAGTGAGCGTCCTGGGGAGCCTGGAGGAGCCGGACGGCCTCGGGCACAAGATCGCCGTGGCCTTCATCGCCACGCTCTATGGCGTGGCGTTTGCCAACCTCGTCTACCTTCCTTTGGCCAACAAGCTCAAGAGCCTGACAGCTGCTGAGGTCCAGGCTCGCGAGATGATGATCGAAGGGGTCCTTGCTGTTCAGGCGGGCGAGAACCCACGCGTGGTGCGGGAGAAGCTGGAGACCTTCCTGGCACCGTCAGAACGTGGGGCCGAGGGACAACCCAGGGCGAGGGCCGGGGCTCCGGCCAGCGCATCAGCTCGGGCCCAAGCCTAGGAGAGGGCGAACATGGCGCGCAAGCAGCACGCGGCGGAGGCGCACGAAAACCACGAACGGTGGCTCCTCACTTACGCCGACATGATCACGCTCCTGCTTGTGTTCTTCATCGTCCTCTACTCCATGGCTAACACGGACCTGAGGAAGTTCGCGGCGGTGGCTGAGTCCATGCAACGGGCGTTCGGGGGAGGGGGCGGCGTCATCGCCGGGTTGGGCCGGGGAGCCACTGGCCGGGCCGCACCCATCAGTCTGGACTCGCTGCCCCAGGCCCAACGGGATTTCCTGAGCGTGGGGGCAGAGCTGGCCGAGTTCGCTGATGGTGCGGGGGTGTCGGGGGAGGTAGCGGTCAACATGACCTACGAGGGCGTCATCATCAGCCTATCAGAGGCCCTCATGTTCGAGCCGGGGACCGCTACCCTCACCCCTAGGGCCCGCGAGACCCTGCTGGCGGTGGGCCAGCGGTTGGCCGAGTTGGGCAACCCCATTCGGGTGGAGGCGCACACGGACGATGTCCCCACCAACAACCCGCTCTATCCGACCAACTGGGAGCTGTCGGTGGCCCGGGCGGTGGCAATCGTACGGATGCTGGCGGAGGAGTGCGGTGTCCCTCCCGAGCGGCTTTGCGCTGCCGGGCATGGGCAGTACAAGCCTCTGGTATCCAACGACAGCCGGGAGCACCGGGCTATCAACCGACGGGCGGAGATCATCATCCTCTACCCGGCGGATGAGGAAGCATTCACATTGGGGCCGCTGCTGACCGTGGCCACCCCGTTGCCGGACTAGCAACACTCTCATGGAGGACGCCTGAGCATGCGCAAGGTGCTGTCACCGAAGGTGATTGTCCCCCTGGTGGCGGTTCTCGCCGTAGTGGGGATGGTTGGCTACATCCTATTTGCTCCGCCGACTATGTGGAAGCCGGTCTACATACGGTTCGAGGAGACGGCTTCGGCGGAACAGGCTCCCTCGCCGGCTGCGTCCACGGCCCAGCCGACGCCGCCCCCGGTTGGAGTCATGATCCCGTACCGGCCCGGGTCAGGGATCATGTACGACTTGGGGACCAAGATCGTGAACCTGGCCGAACCCGGTGGCCGCCGGTACCTGCAGGTGGGGGTAGTGCTGGAGTGCCTGCCCCATGACCCCGGCTTCTATCAACTGCAGGGCGAGGCCCGCGCTAAGGCGGAGGCGGAGGTGCTGGAGGAGCTGGACTCCCGGAAGCCGGTGCTGGACGATACCGTCATCTCCATCCTTACCAGCCGGACCTTTGCCGAGATCTTCACCCTCGAGGGCAAGGAGCGCCTAAAGGAGGAGATGAGGACCCAGGTCAACACCCTGCTGGGGTACGACCAGGTGGCCAGCGTCTACTTCACTGAGTTTCTGGTTCAGTAACGGTAACTGGATCGTTTTCGCGACGGTGGGAGCGCGATGGAAGCGGATCGAGCGCTAAGCCAGGCGGAGATTGACGCTCTGCTGTCGGCCATACCCCAGATGGGTCAGGGGAGACACGATGGCCCATCAGAGGGCGGCGGCCGCACCACGCGCTATGACTTCCGGGCTCCGGATCGGTTCTCCAAGGACCAGATCCGCATCCTGCAGACGATACACACGACCTTCGGCCGGCACTTCGGCGGCTCACTGTCGGCGGCGCTGCGTTGCCCGGTGCACGTGTCCTTCGCTCACATCGAGCAGAGCACCTTCGGCGACTTCGCCGAGACGATACCGGACACGATGGTCACGGTAGTGGTCACCATGGAGCCGCTACCTGCCCGGCTCCTGCTACAGCTGGACCTGAGGGTGCTGCTCTCAGCGGTGGATCGGTTGCTAGGAGGCAACGGGCGCCCGGTGAAAGTGCCAGATGACCGAGAACTGACCGACATCGAGGTCAAGCTCTCGCATAGCCTCCTCGATCACTTCTTGCACTCGCTACGCGAGGCGTGGAGCACTGTCCTGAACGTCACCCCGGCCATCACGGACATCTCCGTCCGGAGGCAGCTGCTGTACGTGGCCTTGCCCACCGAAGCGGCGGTGATGGTGATGTTCGAGCTGCGCATCGGTGAGGTCTCCGGGATGATGAGCCTGTGTCTGCCCTATGAGATGCTCAAGCCGGTAGCGCATCGGCTCACCCCCCAGGCGTGGATCACGGCGGGGCTGGAGAACGGCAACGGGCAGTCGCGCGAGCTTCTGGAGTACCAGCTCGAGCGTGTGCCGGTGGAGGTCTGTGCCCTGCTGGGCACCGTGGACCTGCCGGTGAGGGAGCTGATGAGCCTTGCGGTCGGCGACGTGGTGATCCTGGACTCGGTGGCCACCGACGAGCTGCAAGTGACGGTGGAAGGGGAGCCGAAGTTCAGCGCTTGGCCGGGTCTGGTCAACAACAAGCGGGCGATAAGGATCGCGCGAGTACTGGAGGAGGACGGATGGCTGTAGACGACAACGCCTTCGCTGGTGACGGCCTGGACCTCGAGGCCCTGGGCGACGAGATTGACCGGGCTCTGGCCGGAGCAGAAGCGCCGGCGGGTTCGCGCGCCGCGGAAGTGGATGGGATGCCCCCGGTCGCGCCTCGGCCTGTCGTGTCCCAGCCAGCGGTGGAGCCGGTTGGACGGCAGGTCGGCGCAGAGCCTCTGCAATCGGTGCAGCGGGTCCGTTTCGCGCCCTTGGTTGAGGACCCTAGCCCTACCGCCGGACCCTCCAACATCAGCTTCCTGCTGGATGTGAACCTGAAAGTGTCGGTGGAGCTGGGCCGGGCGACCATGTCGGTCCGGGACACGCTCAACCTCGCCCCTGGCCACGTGGTGGAGCTCGACAAGCTAGCAGGGGACCCGGTGGATATCCTGGTCAACGGCCGCCTCATCGCCAAGGGTGAGGTCGTGGTGGTGGACGACCAGTTCGGGGTGCGCATCACCGAGATCGTGTCGGCCCGGCAGCGAGTGGAGGCGATGCGCTAGCATGGCTAGATCGCTTCGGGCCGCCGCCGTGCTGGCATTGGTGGCGCTCTCCCTGGTGGCAGGTGGCCAGGCGGCTGCGGCCGATGCATATGGAGGGGAGACATCGGTGGTGGACTTGCCCTCTACCGGTGAACTCCTGCTGGATGTGTCCTGGAAGCTCGGTTTGGTGTTGCTCCTGGCCTGGGGGGCCCTGTGGCTGGTGCGCCGCGGGGTGAAGGTCCGCATGGGGGCCGGCGGGCGCAGGCTCGAGGTGCTGGAGACAGTGGGTCTGGGGGGACAGCGCTGCCTGCACCTGGTGCGCGCCGGTGATCGGGTCCTGCTGGTGGGGTCCACGCCGCAGCAGCTCACGGCACTGAGCGATCTCGGTGAGTGGGATCCTGCCCAGGAGGCCCAGTACGCAGCCGAAGCCCAGCCGGCCACCGCCCGGCCGCTGGGCGCTCCCTCGGCTGTGGCCGCACAGGCTGCCACCCTCGCCCGCCGCTTGTGGTCACCAGCGGTGACCGGTGAGTGAACGATGCCGATGACAGGACACGGGCTCTGGGGCAGGCGGGTCGCCACCTTGGCCGGGTTGGCGATGCTCGCGCTCCTGGCCAGCGGGTGCGGTACCGACACGCTTGTGGTTCCCGACCCGGCGGAGATTCCGGGGTTCTCGGCGGCAGAAAGCCCCCAAGACGTTGCCGTGGGGGTGCAGGTGCTGGTGCTGCTCGCGGTGCTGAGCCTGGCACCGGCCATTCTGGTCCTCATGACCAGCTTCACCCGCATCGTGATCGTGCTGTCGTTCGTGAGGAGTGCCATTGGCACCCAGCAGGTCCCTCCCAACCAGGTGCTGATCGGGCTGGCGCTCTTCCTGACCCTCTTCAGCATGGCGCCCACCTTCGAGGCGGTGAACCGCGACGCGCTCGAACCGTACCTGAACGGCGAGGTAGGGCAGGCGGAGGCTCTGGAAGCGGCGGAGGGGCACATGCGGGACTTCATGCTCCGGCAGACCCGGGAGAAGGACATCGCCCTGTTCGTGCAGCTTTCTGGGGCGGAGCGTCCGCGCACTCCGGAGGACCTTTCGTTGTCGGTGCTCGTACCTGCTTTTGCCCTGAGCGAGCTCAAGACCGCTTTCCAGATGGGAGTGGTCGTCTTCCTGCCCTTCCTGGTCATAGACATGGTGGTGGCCAGCGTGCTCATGTCCATGGGCATGATGATGCTGCCGCCGACGATCGTGGCTTTGCCTTTCAAGCTGCTATTGTTCGTCATGGTGGATGGGTGGCACCTCACCGTCCAGTCGCTTCTGGCTAGCTTCGGGTGAGGGACCTATGACTGAGGCTCTGGCCCTAGGGGTGTTGCAGGAGACGGTGAAGCTGGCACTGCTGTTGGCGCTGCCCTTGCTGGGTGCGGCGCTGGTAGTGGGGCTGGCCGTCAGCCTGTTCCAGGCGGTCACCCAGATCCACGAGATGACCCTGACTTTCGTCCCCAAGCTGTTGGCCACTGCCGCGCTACTGGTGCTGCTCGGTTCCTGGATGCTACACCGGCTGGTGGGCTTCACCCAGTGGCTATTCAGCCTAATGCCCCAATTGGCCCGCTGACGCTCGTTTACGGGTGGTTTACGTGTGATTCACGCTCGGTTTACTGACCGGCGGGCCTCTCTCGCGTAGGCTTTCACCGCAATCACCGGAATGGCCCCACGGGGATAGCCAGTATGCCCGGCGACGTCATCGCCAGTATCCAGTCCATGTTACTGATAGGTTTCCGCCTCCTGGCGGTGTATCTGCTGGCGCCGGCGTTCTCAGCCAGGACGGTCCCGGCCCAGCTCAAGATCGGCCTGGCTATCCTGACCGGCCTGGCCCTGTGGTCGGGTGGCTGGGCGAGCTTGTCGGAGCCGCTGCCGCTCGTTCGCTTCGGTGTCTTGGTGCTGCGGGAGACCTGCGTGGGGGCCGTCATTGGCTTCGGGGCGTACATGTTCACCGCCATCGCGCAGATGGCGGGGAGCGTCATTGACATGCAGATCGGGTTTCGGGCCGCCAACCTCATGAACCCCCTCACGTCCATGCTCGGATCGGCAGTGGACCAGCTCTACTTCCTGCTGGCCTCGGTGCTTTTCCTGGCCCTGGATGGTCACCACTTCCTCCTGCTATCGCTGGCGGAGAGCTTCGAGGCCGTGCCCCTCGGGGCGACGCCCCACGTCTCGGGCGACGTGGCCTTGCGGGTGGCCGAGATGACCGGCTCAGCGCTGGTAGTGGGGGTGCGGGTGGCGCTTCCGATCCTGGTGGTCAGTCTGCTCTTGGACGTCACGCTGGCGGTGCTGGCCCGAGCGGTGCCCCAGATTCAGGTCTTCTTCCTGGGGCTGCCGGTCAAGTTCGGCCTGGGCCTGGCGATTCTGCTGCTGACGGTGCCGGGCACAGTCGTCCTGCTGCGCGAGCTGCTGGGTACGGTCCCACGGCAGATCGCGCTATTGGTGGAGGCACTGTAGAGCACGATGGCTGAAAGGACGGAGGCCCCAACCCCACGTAGGCGCGAAGAGGCGCGCAAACGCGGCGATCTGGCCCGCAGTGTCGAGATCAACTCGGCGGTGGGGATGATCGTGGGGTTCATGCTGCTACGGAGCGTGGGCCCTGGGGCCGTCGGGCGGCTCTCTGAGATGGCGACGGCCTTGCTGGCGGGGAGCTACCCCTCTTTCGAGAGCCCGGAGACCTTCCGCACCTTCGTTCTTTCCGCCACGGCGCCGGTGGCGCTGAGCGTGGCGCCCCTCATGGCCGGGCTGATGGTGGCGGGGGTGGTGGCCAGCACCATGCAGACCGGGCTCTACGCCTCGGGCCATGCTCTCAAGCCGTCGCTCGCGCGCCTCAACCCGCTGGCTGGGTTCCAGCGCCTCTTCTCCGCCCGGGGACTGGTGGACCTGGTCAAGCAGATGGCCAAGGTCGGCATCATCGGTCTCGTCTGCTACTCCATGGTGGCGCCCAGGGTGGGCGAGGTCGTGCGCCTCTCGCGGATGGACCTGCGCCAGGGCGTAGCGTGGACCTGGCAGCTTACGGCGGACATTGGGGTGCGGGTGGGCTTGGTCATGCTCATCCTGGCGCTGCTGGACTACGCCTACCAGCGCCGCCAGCACCAGCAGCGCCTGCGCATGACCCGGCAGGAACTGATCGAGGAAATGAAGCAGTATGAGAACCCCTTCATCCGCTCCCGAATCCGTCAGCAACAGCGGCGGATGGCGGCTCAGCGGATGATGGCTGCAGTGCCTAAGGCTGACGTGGTGATCACCAACCCCACCCACCTGGCGATAGCGCTGCAGTACGACCCCGAGAAGATGGCGGCGCCCGTGGTGGTGGCTAAGGGGCAGCGCCTGACCGCCGAGCGGATCCGCGACCTGGCTCGCCGGCACGGCGTCCCGGTGATCGAGCGCAAGCCTTTGGCCCAGGCCCTGTATCGGATGGTGGAGGTTGGCATGGAGGTCCCGGCGGAACTCTATCAGGCAGTTGCCGAGGTGCTGGCCTTCATCTACAGCCTGAAGGGTGAGCGGCGATGACAACAGCCCAGATCACTCAGCCGCGAAGCGGCTTCAAGCGCGTGTTGGCCAGCAGCGACATCATCCTGGCGGTGGCCATGATCTTCGTGGTCGCCATGATGATCGTGCCTCTGCCGCCGGCGCTGCTGGACGTCCTCCTGGCGACCAACCTGGGCATCGCCATCATGGTACTGCTGGTCAGCATCTACCTCCAGGAGGCGCTGGACTTCTCGGTGTTCCCCTCGCTGCTCCTGGTGATGACCCTGTACCGACTGGGTCTCAACGTCTCTGCCACCCGGCTCATTCTGCTCCACGGGCACGCCGGCAGCGTGATCCATGCCTTCGGCAGTTTCGTGGTGGGTGGCAACTACATCGTCGGCATCGTGGTCTTCATCATCCTGATGATCATCCAGTTCGCCGTCATCACCAATGGCGCCGGGCGTGTGGCAGAGGTGGCGGCTCGGTTCACCCTGGATGCCATGCCCGGCAAGCAGATGAGCATCGACGCCGACCTGAACGCGGGGATGCTCACCGAAGAGGAAGCACGCGTCCGACGGCGCAAGGTGGAACAGGAGGCTGATTTCTACGGGGCGATGGACGGTGCCTCCAAGTTCGTCAAGGGAGACGCCGTCGCCTCCATCGTCATCGTGCTGGTCAACATCCTGGGCGGGTTCGCCGTGGGCATGTTCCAACTCGGGCTCTCCTTCATGGACTCGCTGCAGCGCTTCACGCTGCTGGCGGTGGGTGAGGGTCTGGTGGCCCAGGTCCCGGCCCTGCTCATCAGCACCGCCACCGGTATCATCGTCACCCGGGCGGCCTCCGAGGAGAACCTGGGCCAGGACATCGCTACCCAGGTCTTCCGGCACCCCCGGGTGCTCTTCATCGCCGCCGGCATGCTGCTGTCACTAGGCCTGGTGCCGGGGATGCCCACGCTGCCGTTCCTGCTCATGGGAGGGGCGGCGGCCGCAGCCGGGCTGGGACTGCGACGCGGTGCCAGGACCGAGGTGCAGGCTGCGGCCGAGGCCAAGGCGGCACCGGCCGCACTGCCCGGCGGGGCAGCGGCAGAGGCCCAGATTCAGTACGACCGCCTAGAGCTGGAGCTGGGCTACGGCCTCATCGGGCTGGTGGACGGCAGCCGAGGGGGCGACCTCCTGGAGCGCATTGGGGCCCTGCGGCGCCAGCTCGCCACCGAGATGGGCTTCGTGCTCCCCCGAGTGAGGATACGCGACAACCTGCGGCTTTCGGCCAACGGGTACGCCATCAAGTTGCACGGCGAGCCCGTAGGCCGGGGCGATCTGATCATGCACCGCTACCTGGCCATGCCCATCGGCGAGGTGATCGAGCCCATCGAGGGGATCCCCACCACCGAGCCGGCCTTCGGCCTGCCCGCCTTCTGGATCGAGGAGGATCAGCGCGAGAGGGCGGAGCTGACCGGGTTCACGGTTGTGGATGCGCCCAGCGTGCTCACCACCCACCTCTCCGAGGTCGTGAAGCGCCATGCTGGTGAGATCCTCAGCCGTCAGGACGTGCATGACCTGCTGGACACCGTCAAGCAGCAGGACGCCGCCGCCGTCGAGGAACTGGTCCCGGGTGTCCTGTCGCTTAGCGAGGTGCACGAGGTGCTGCGCCGGCTGCTCCATGAGGGTATTCCGATCCGCAATATGCTGCGCATTCTGGAATCGCTGGCGGATGGCGCCCGGCAGACCAAGGACATTGACCTCCTGGTCGAGTACGTACGGCGGGGGCAGGCGCGGACGATATGCAACCTCCATCGCACCGAAGACGGCACATTGCACGTGATGACGCTGGCTCCGGACCTAGAGGAGCGGCTGGCGCAGTCGGTCCAGTCCGCCGGCGGGACGAGGAACCTCGTCCTGGAGCCGGCATTGGTGCAGGGGCTGCTGGAGGCGATCGGACGGCAGGCGGAGCTCATGGCGGAGCGGGGGCTGCCGGGGGTGGTGCTGTGCTCGGTGACGGTGCGGGCGGCCCTGCGGCGGTTGATCGAGCGGGCGCTGCCGAACGTAGCCGTGATCTCGTTCGCCGAGATCGCGCCTGATGTAGAGGTCCAGTCAGAAGCTGTGGTCAGGGTAGGAGCCTAGGGAGAAAGCGGGAGATGAAGCTCAAGCGGTTCGTGACCGGCGATATGAGTGAGGCCATGCAGCTCATCCGGGCCGAGCTGGGACCAGACGCGGTGATGGTACACACGCGTGAACTGCGGCCCCGGGGTCTCTCCCGGCTGTGGCGCCGTCCTCGCCTGGAGGTGCTCGCAGCGGTGGAGGAGGACCGGCCGCCTCGGCTGCCGCTACATCTGCCCACAGCGACCGAAGTCGAGGGGGCGACTCGCCTGAAGCGGTTGGAAGAGAGGCTGGACGGGCTGTGCCGCTCGGTGGAGTCACTGGCGGCCAGGCCGGCAGGCGTCACGGCTCCGCCCACGGGATCTGAACTAGTGCGCTTCTGGCATCAGAGCCTGTCCGAGGAACTCGTGCGAGACCTAGGCATCGCCAATGCCCCTGACCCCAGCCGAGCCCTGGTGGCGGGCCTCAAGGAGAGGCTGCCCCGGTTTGCGCAGCTGACGCTGCGCGGCGATGGCCCGGATGTGTTCCTGTTCCTAGGCCCCACCGGCGTGGGAAAGACGACCACCATCGCCAAGGTGGCGGCCGAGTTCGTGAGCCGGCGGGGGTGTCGGGTGGGGCTGGTGAGCGCCGACACCTTCCGGGTAGCGGCCATCCCGCAGATAGAGATCTACGCCGACCTGCTTGGGGTGCCACTCAGGGTGGCCTACGACCCCGAGGAGTTGCGACGGGCAGTGGGGGATCTACGGGGCTACGACGCCGTGCTGGTGGATATGCCAGGGCGCAGCCCCAGCGATGAGGCGGGTCTGAGCGAGCTCAAGGCATTCCTGGAAGCAGTGCCCAATGCCCGAAGGTTGCTCCTGCTTCAGGCCGGCAGCCAGCTGCGCGACCTGCGCCGCACCGCTCGGGCGTTTCAGGCCGACAAGTGTGACGGCCTGATCCTCACCAAGCTGGACGAGACGGAGGTGTTCGGGCCGGCGGTGTCCATCGCGGTGGAGCTGGGCCTCCCGGTTCATTACCTCACTGTGGGCCAGAACGTCCCTCAGGACATAGAGCCGGCGACAGCGGATCGGCTCCTCTCGCTCCTCGTGCGCGAAGGGGCTCGGCCACAGGCAGACGATAAGCCCTTCGTTCGTACCGGGCTCATGGACATGATCGGAAGCCGGGTAGAGTCGCAGGCATGATCGGTCTACGCTCTCACGGCCACCAGGCCGATGGCTTGGCGCATCTGAGGCCGCAGGTCGCAGCCGGCCGGGGCGCTGCCCGGGCTATCGCCGTGGCCAGCGGTAAAGGCGGGGTGGGCAAGACCAACCTCTCCGTCAACCTGGGACTGGCGCTGGCCCAGCGAGGCGTTCGGGTGCTGCTGTTCGATGGCGACCTGGGCCTGGCCAACGCCGACGTGCTGCTGGGCCTGCACCCGGAGGCAACGCTCCGGGACGTGGTGGTCGGGCGTCGGCGGCTGGCAGAGGTGGTGGTGCGCGCGCCGGGCGGGCTGGACCTGGCCCCAGGCGGCAGCGGTCTGGCCGAGCTGCTTCACCTGGATCACTGGGGCCGGGCTCGGTTGCTGTCTGAGTTGGCGGATGTGGAACGGAACTACGATCTGGTGCTCATAGACATGGCCGCCGGCCTGGGCGACGACGTCGTGGAGTTCCTAAGCTGCGCCGAGGAGGTGCTCGTGGTCACCACGCCGGAGCCCACGGCCCT
>JBMNTK010000088.1:0-14462 GCA_050945695.1 Anaerolineae bacterium
AGGAGGTCGTAGGTCTCCTGGAACTGGGCCCGGGTCTCGCCGGGGTAGCCCACGATGACGTCGGTGGCCAGGGCCACGCCGGGGATGGCCGCCTGGATGCGCCCGACCAGCTCCAGGTACTGCTCCCGGGTGTAGTGCCGGTTCATGCGGCGCAGGACTTCGTTGCTGCCCGACTGCAAGGGGAGCTCGATGTGCTCGCAGACCTTGGGCAGCTCTGCCACGGTCGCGATGAGCTCCTGAGTCATGTCCTTGGGGTGGTTGGTGAGGAAGCGCAGGCGAACGATGCCCTCTACCGGATGGACCTGGCGCAGCAGCTGGGCGAGCGTGGGCTTGCCGGGAAGGTCTCGCCCGTAGGAGTCCACGTTCTGGCCCAACAGAGTGACCTCCTTGGCGCCCAGGCCCGCCAATTCGCTGACCTCGGCTACGATGTCTTCCACGGGCCGGCTTCGCTCCCGTCCGCGGCGGTAGGGGACGATGCAGTAGGAGCAGAAGTTGTTGCACCCTTGCATGATGGTGACGTAGCGGGACACCGGCGATGGTGCCGGTGCCGGCGCACGGCCGGGACGCTCCGACACCAGGCTCACCAACTGCTCGTGGGAAGATGGCGGCAACCAGAAGTCTACATAAGGAAACCGCTCGGCTAGGTCAGTCTCCTCGGGGCTGACGCCCACGAGGCAGCCCATGACCGCCAATGTGATCTCGGGCCGGCGGGCCTTGAGGTTCTTGAGCGACGATAGGCGGCCCAGGACACGGTCCTCGGCGCTCTGGCGCACGACGCAGGTGTTGAGCACGATGAGGTCGGCGGCCTCGATATCGGCGGCCTCGCGGTAGCCCTGGCCTTCCAGCAGCTCGCCCAGGCGCCGCGAGTCGCCCACGTTCATCTGGCAGCCGACGGTCCAAATGTAGTAGGTCTTGCTCTCCATCAGATGCAACCTAACCTAGCCTGCGATCCATCTCGGTGGCGGCCAAGAGCCCGGAGGCAGCCGCCTGCGCCAGCCCTCGGGTGACCCCGGCGCCGTCACCGGCCGCAAAGAGGTTGCCGATCTCCGTCTCCAGGTGCTCGTCCAGCGGGAGGCGCGAGGAGTAGAACTTGGCCTCAACCCCGTAGAGGAGAGTATGCCGGGAGCAGACGCCGGGCACCACCTCGTCCATGGCGTGCAGGAACTCCAGGATGTCCACCAGGTGCCGATAGGGGAACACGAGCCCTAGGTCACCGGGGGTGGCCTCACGCAGGGTGGGGCGCACGATCCCTCGGTCCATCCGGTCCGGAGTGGAGCGTCGGCCCATCTCCAGGTCTCCCAGACGCTGTACCAGGACGCCGTTGCCCAGGAGGTTGGCCAGGCGAGCCACCGACTGCCCGTAGGCCAGGGGATCATCGAAGGGTTCGGTGAACGACTTGCTCACTAGGACGGCAAAGTTGGTGTTCTCCGTGCGCCGGGCGGCGTAGCTATGGCCGTTCACCGTAGTGACGCCGGCAGACCGCTCGCTCACTACCTCGCCGTAGGGGCAGACGCAGAACGTGCGCACCTTGTCGTCGAAGCGGCTGGAGTAGTAGAGCAGCTTGGGCTCGTACATGACGCTGGTGAGTGGCTCCAGCACCGCCGCGGGCAGCTCGACCCGCACCCCGAGGTCCACGGCATTCCGCTCCAGCCGGAGGCCCAGTCGCTCGGCCTCACAGTGGAGCCACTCTGCCCCGCCTCGCCCGGGCGCCACCAGCACCAGGTCGGCGTAAGCGGTGGCCCCGCTGGCGAAGACCACCCCGGTCGCGGTGTCGCCCTCGGTGAGGATGCTCTGCACCGGGCAGTCGGTGCGGATCTCCACTCCCCGCTCCTCGAGCAGGGCACGCATGCCCTTGAGGATCTGGCCCGTGCGTTCGGTGCCGATGTGCCTCACGGGGGAGTTCACCAGTCGCAGTCCGGCCACGGCCGCCTGCTTAGCCCAGGCTTCGATCTGGTCGTTGGGCTCGCCGTACACGGGGCCGGTGTCCCCGAACTGGCTGAAGATCCCGTCCACGGTGGCAATCAGCTCAGCGGCCTGGGCCTGGCCGATGATGTCACCCAGCCGGCCGCCCACCTCCGGAGAGAGGGTGAGCTTGCCGTCGCTGAAGGCACCGGAGCCGCCCCAGCCGGCGGTGAGCCGGCAGGGGTTGCACTGGACGCATGACTGGTTGCGTTGACGAGACGGGCAGGACCGGCGCTCGATGTCCAGGCCGGCATCCACGAGGAGGATCCGCCGTCCGGGTTTCTCGCTCAGCCGCAGGGCGGCGAATATCCCCGCCGGGCCGGCGCCGACGATGATGACGCTATGCTTTTCAGCCATGCCGCCTATTCCCCAGCACCCTCGATCATCGCCAGCCGCTGCCGCAGGTAGGCGCCCGTATGCGACCCCTCGGTGAGGGCGACCTGCTCAGGAGTGCCCTCGGCCACGAGGTAGCCGCCCTCGTCGCCTCCCTCAGGGCCCAGGTCTAGGACCCAGTCGGCGGAGCGGATGACGTCGAGGTTGTGTTCGATCACCACCACGGTGTTGCCCTGATCCACCAGGCGCCAGAGCACCTGCAGCAACTTGGCCACGTCCGAGAAGTGCAGCCCGGTGGTGGGCTCGTCCAGGATGTAGAGGCTGCGACCGGTATCGCGGCGGGACAGCTCCTTGGCGAGCTTCACCCGCTGGGCCTCGCCGCCGGACAGGGTAGTGGCGGGCTGGCCGAGCTTCAGGTAGCCCAACCCGACGTCCGAAAGCACCTTGAGCCGGTTACGGATGCGGGGGATGTTGGTGAAGAACTCGGTCGCCTCATCCACAGTCATGTTCAGCACATCGGCGATGCTACGGCCCCGATACCGGATCTCGAGCGCATCGCGGTTGTAGCGGGTGCCGCCGCAGGTATCGCATATCACGTACACATCGGGCAGGAACTGCATCTCGATGCGCACCATACCTTCGCCTTGGCAGGCCTCGCAGCGCCCGCCCTTCACGTTGAACGAGAAGCGTCCAGGCTTGTATCCCCGGGCCTTGGCTTCGGGCAGTTCGGCGAACAGGCTCCGGATGGCGGTGAAGATGCCGGTATAGGTCACCGGATTGGAGCGGGGGGTGCGCCCGATGGGCGACTGGTCCACATTGACGACCTTGTCAATGAACTCCACTCCCTCGATGCCGTCGTGAGCGCCCGGGCGGACCTTGGCCCCGTAGAGGCGCTGCGCCAGCGACCGGTAGAGGATGTCCACCACCAGGCTGCTCTTACCGGAGCCAGACACCCCGGTGACGCAGATCAGGCGCTTGAGCGGGATGCGCACGTCCAGCCCTTTCAGGTTGTGTTCGCGGGCGCCACGAATGACCAGGTAGGTCCCGTCGCCGGGATGCTTGCGCGGTGGCGCGGGGATGGTCAGCTCTCCGGAGAGGTAACGGCCGGTTAGTGAATCCGGGTCGGCCATGACCTCCGCCGGAGTGCCCACCGCCATGACCTGGCCCCCGTGCTCACCGGCACCCGGACCCAGGTCAACGATGTAGTCCGCCGCCCGGATGATGCTCTCGTCGTGCTCGACCACGATCACGGTGTTGGCCAGATCGCGAAGCCGCTCCAGGGTGCGGATCAGGCGGTCGCCATCTCGGGGGTGCAGGCCGATGCTGGGCTCATCCAGCACGTACAGCACGCCCATCAGCCGGGAACCCAGCTGAGTGGCCAGCCGGACGCGCTGAGCCTCACCGCCGGAGAGGGTCTCGGTCACTCGGTCCAGGGTCAGGTAGTGCAGGCCAACGTCTACGAGGAAGCGTAGGCGCGATTCCATCTCGACGAGCACCCGCCGGGCCACGGCTGCCTCGCGGCGGCTGAAGATCTCGCCCTCCGGGGCGTCCCTGAGCGTCTGCACCCACTCAGCCAGCTCCTCGATGGTCATCCTGGCCACCTGGCTGATGTTGAGGCCGGCCACGGTGACGGCCAGGCTCTCTGGCCGCAGGCGCCTGCCATCGCATACCGGGCAGGTGACGCTCGTCATGTAGCGCTCCAGCCGGGCGCGCTCGGTGTCGTCCTCGGCCTCGCGGTAGTGGCGACGCAGGTAAGGCAGGACTCCCTCAAAGGGCATGGACAGGCGGCGCTCTTTGCCGTCGCGGCCGGTGAAGGTGACCTCGATGAGCTTGCTCCGGGGCCCGCCGTAGAGGACGGTATCCAACTGGCGAGGTGTGAGCTTGTTCACGGGTACGTCAAGTGGCACCCCCAAATGCTCGCTCACGCTCTCCAGCAGGGCCTCGAAGTAGGGCAGATTGCGTCGTCCCCGTGCCCAGGGGCGGATGGCGCCCTGACGCAGGGTGAGCGACATGTCCGGGATCACCAGGGAGGCGTCGAAGTCCATCTGCACGCCCAAGCCGGAACAAGCTGGGCAGGCGCCCTGGGGGTTGTTGAAACTGAACGAGCGGGGCTCGATGTCGGCCAGGGAGATGCTGCAGTGCATGCAGGCGAAGCGCTCGGAGTAGTAGGTCTCGTGCTCGCCATCGCCGTTCATCTCCACCAAGACCATATAGCCATCGCCCAGCCGCAGGGCGGTCTCCACCGAGTCCGCCAGTCGGGCCATGTCCATGTCCTCGGGCCGGGCGATGAGGCGATCCACCACTACATCAATGGTGTGCTCCCGCTCCGGGTCCAGGTGGATCTCGTCTTCCAGGTGGGTGATGACGCCATCCACCCGAGCGCGGACGAAGCCGGCCCGACGGGTCTCTTCCAGGATCTCCTCGTGACTGCCCTTGCGGGCGGTCACCAGGGGGGCCAGGAGCATCAGACGCGAACCCGGTTCCATCTCCAGGATGGAGTCCACGATATCCTGGACGCTCTGCTTCTGGATCTCCCGGCCGCAGCGGGGGCAGTGAGGTATGCCCACCCGGGCGAAGAGCAGCCGCAGGTAGTCGTAGACCTCGGTGGTGGTCCCCACTGTGGAGCGCGGGTTGTGGCTGGCGCTCTGCTGGTCGATGCTGATGGCGGGGGACATGCCATCTATGAAGTCCACGTCGGGCCGCTGCATCTGGCCCAGGAACTGACGGGCGTAAGCAGACAGCGACTCCACGTACCGCCGCTGCCCCTCGGCGTAGATGGTATCGAACGCGAGAGTGGACTTGCCGGAACCCGAGGGGCCGGTGAGCACTATCAGTTTGTCTCGGGGCAGCGTCAGGTCCACGTTCTTCAAGTTGTGCTGACGCGCGCCCCGGATGACGATGGCCTTTTCGGTCGTTGTCTCTGTCATTTGCATGTGTGGCATCACTGCTGTGAAGGGTGAAACCAGTAACTCGTTATTGTACCATTGTGTTGAAAGTGGCGGCAAGGAACCTTCGGCGAAGCGCGTGAAGCTATCGGCGCGCTCCCGGAAGCCTTGGCCGGCAGCGCCGCGGGGTGGCCCACTTCGGGCCCCGAGGCGCTCTCCTGGCGAGGCGCTGTCCTTTGCAGGTGGCGTGAGCAGCCCGCGGCCACCTATAATTGCCATCATTGGACGGTAGCGGATTGGGAGGCGACCAGTGACCAGGCAGCAGGCGGTGGCACTCGTGATCTGCAACGCCGTGATATCGCTGGTGATCACTCTCACGGTGGTGCTGGTGTTCGAGCGTTCCCGGGTGGTGCCCACGCCGGAAGGCTCAGCCCTGGCCCAAGCCGGGGCCCCCACCAGCGAGACCCAGCCAGAGGTGACCTCGCCTGAACCCCCCGCTACACCGGCTATCAAGGCGACCTATGTGGTCAAGAGCGGCGACAGCCTCGGTTCCGTGGCCTATCAGTTCGGAGTGACGCTGGATGCGCTCATGGCCGCCAACGGCATCGAGAACGCCAACTACATCGTGGTTGGGCAATCGCTGCTGATCCCTGAAGGGGGTACACTGCCAGAGCCCACGGCCACCCCTCGGCCCGGTGCCACCATGGCACCGGTGGTCACGCCCGCCAGCGGTCAGGTGCCGGTGGCCATCGAGTGGGTCCGGGGGGCAGGGCAGGTTGACCAGGAGCAGGTGCGGTTGATCAACCGGGGCGCCGAGGGGGTGGCACTGCAGGGCTGGGTGCTCGAGGACGAGGACGGCCACACCTACTCCTTCCCTAACCTCTTCCTGTGGCGCAACGGCACCGTATCGGTGCATACCGCTTTCGGTGAGGATTCGGTCGCCGACCTGTATTGGGGGCTGACCGAGGCGGTATGGGACCGGCCGGAGGAGAAGATCCGGCTCCGTAGCGCGTCCGGCGAGGTGGTGGCGGAGGTAGAGGTGGGAGCGGCGAATGCCGGCTGACGATCGGCGACACATGTTGAAGGAATCGGTGCGCCAGATCGTAGTGACCCGCGAGCGCACCCCTCGTAGCCCCCTATGGGCCGCTGCCTGGCGCCGCACTCTGTTCCGGTACGTAGGCGCTCTCCGGGACCCCGAGGCTGACGAAGATGGGAGGCGCCCCGAGCGCCGGCGGGACGGGGACTGAGTGCCCATGGTGGTGACCGGAGCCCCCACGAGCGCGTGCACCGGCCTGCGGCCGTTCAACCCCTTCCGGGATCTGGCTCAGGTGACAGGGCTGCTCGCACGGGTGTTCGGTCCGGAGCTGGCGGCGGAGTCGGGCTCCATGGCCCGGCTGATGAGCGTGATGGCGCGCTTCCCGTCGGTGGGCTGGATGTTGATGGGCTTCGACGCCTGGTTCGACGGTACCCTGGGCGGATACGTCTGGGTCTGTCAGGACAAGGTCGTGGCCAATGCCAGCATCGCGCCTGCGAGCCCAACCGGCCGGCAATGGGTGCTGAGCAACGTGGCGGTGGAGGAGGAGTACCGGGGGCGCGGTATTGGCCGGCGTCTGGTGGAAGCCTGCCTCCAACACGCGTGGCGAGAGGGTGCCGGCCAGGTGCTGCTCCAGGTATGGCAGGCGAACGATCCGGCCCGTCATCTGTACGAGTCCCTGGGCTTCGAGCCGGTGAGCCGGCTGTGGCGGCTGGTCTCTGGCCCCCAGTGGCCGCCGGCCATTCGCCAGTCGGCCGCGGGCGCCGGGCTCACCTGGCGGGCAGCACGGGGGCAGGATGTGGAGGCGCTCAGGAGCATGGCCACGGCGATGATGTCCTACCCGCTTCGCCTCCTGAGGACATCGCCTCTGGGTGCTTTCCGGCCCGGAGCCTGGGAGGCGATACGGCGCCTCGTTGTACCCTCAGTCGCAGGGCTCCCGGAGCGGCTGGTGTTGCTGAGGGGCTCCCGGGTGGTGGGAGGGCTGGCCCTGGCGCCAATCAGCCGAACGCAGGACCGCCTGCATTTCGTGCTCCCACCTGATCCGCCTGGGGACACGGTGATGGCGATGGCAGACAAGGCTGCCGAGCTGTCGCTGGGACGGGACGTCCGCTGGGTGACGGACATCCCCGAGTCGCTGGACCAGCTTCGGCAGGTCCTGGTTAGGTATGGGTTCGAGGAGCAGGATGCTCTGCTGCAGATGGCTTTGGGTAGACCCTATCGGGCCGAGTGGGGCCTAGCGGTGTGATCAAGATCAGTGTTGACCACTATGCGGCCAAGCTGACCCGCCCGTTCTTGATGGCGAGTCTGGCCAGCGTGGACCACTTCCTTATCAGCGTCTACTCCTGTATGGGCGCCATGGCTTGGCACCGGCACCTGGACGAGGACGAGCTGTTCATGGGCTACTCTGGCACCGCCACCATCGAGACCAGCTGGGGCAATGCCCAGGTCTCCATCGGCGAGCTGGTGACGGTGCCCAAGGGGCTGCCGCACCGGTCGTACGCCGCTGAGCTGGCGCTGCTGCTGCTCGTGCAGACGCGTGGGTTTGCCGCCCGCCGCAACGGGTATCAGCCGCGCCTGGGGTCCACCAAGGGGCAGATCCGCAAGGTGTCGGTGGCCCAGGAGGCGGCCCGGCTCACGGACGTGTTCCAGCCCCGCCGGATCGCCATGACGGACAGTCTGGGAGTGAGCGTTCAGATCTGCCTGGGTGCTCAGGAGTGGCACGCGCATGGAGGGGATCAGCTGATCCTGTGTCACTATGGACACCTGACGGTGGAGGGCGTGGGGCAGTCGGAGCGCATTGGCCGCGGCGAACTGGTGGTCCTAGAGGCCGGGGAGCTCCACCGGGTGGTGTCGCCGGAGCCCTCCACGGCCATCACCATGGCGCAGGTGCGGCCCTAGCACGCCCTGGTGGGCGGCCGTATGGCGTGACGTTTGACCAGCCTGGGTGGATGGGCTATACTGAGGGGTACTGTACGCCACCCTAGCTCAATGGCAGAGCAGACGCTTCGTAAGCGCCAGGTTATCGGTTCAAGTCCGATGGGTGGCTCTAGAGGGGCCCATAGCTCAGCGGCAGAGCGGCCGGCTCATAACCGGTTGGTCCTTGGTTCGAATCCGAGTGGGCCCACCTCCTGTCTTCGTACTCTCCCGCCAGGGTGACTATACCTCACCCGCAGCACCCCCTCTGTTACTACCACTTCCTCGATGATGGCACCCGTGTCTCGGGGGCTTTCGTCGCGTCTCTCGGGGCCGCAGGGGGCCCAAGACCCGAGTCTGCTCCTCGGTATCCTCTAGAGCTGCTTCACGGTCTCCGAGGCTGCGCCGACGGGTGCGATGGTCGGTTCTCTGCCGCGGCAGGGCCTAGCCGCTACAGGTCCGAGACCATGCGATCCAGCTCGGCCTTGAGCTGCTGAAGGCGCCGCGTGTACTCATTGATACGCCCCTGCATGTGCGTCAGCGCCTGGTTCCGCAGCTCCAGTTCCTTCCGATGACGCCGCTTCTGAGCCTGGACATTGCCCAACACGAGCAGGAAGACGAAAACCATGAAGACCCCGATGGCGCCGGTGCAGAACGCGTCACCGATCTCAGACGTGCCCAGGGAGCCCAACATCAGGAAGGCTCCCAGCACGCCGATCACGCTGATCACGCAACCAGGTCCTTTGGGCTGATTCTGAGCCTCGTACTGCGTGTACTGCTCGACGGCCGCGGCGTAGGCCCGCCGCAGCTGCTCGAGCTCTTCCTTGGTGCGGCGGTACAGTGCGTCCTTGGCGAGGTACGCCGTGCTGGACTGGAGGTCGGTCAGCGCGGGCGCAGCCTGGCTGACCGGTTGAGACTCAAGCTGAAGCTGAGAGGTGCAGTAATCGCACGTAAGCACCCTCTCACCGGTGTAAGCGAGCGGTGCGCCACAGTTTGGGCATTCCATGCGCTGCATTGTCAGTGCTCCCTGTGCCCTGCTGTGAGCAAGGGACGCTGTAGGCGCATTGCGCCTGACTGTACCGAAGTCCAGCGGCGGCTAGGCGACGGATGGTGCTTGCTCAGCCTTCCTCTGCCTAGACCTTTCGCATCTCCTTCTCGACTCTGCTGCCTTCGTTCACCAGGCGGTGACCACTCGGTGGTGACGCGACAGGGAGCGCGGTTACGGCCCCCTCACGCCACCAGCTGTGTGTCTCTCGGTCGCGGCCGCCCAATCTTTAGTGCCGTCGCGGAGGCATAGTCCGCCCCCATGACCCCCGGACCGGCAGGCCGCTTCGACGCGACGGCCGGCGCCACGTTCGCCTCGTGACCATCTTGGTGGGCTCTGCTCGCGTATATACACGGCGAGCCCTGGGCCGTCCAGAGGCCCCAGGGCAACACAGACTGGACTTCCATCGCTTACCCAAGTCTTCCCCTCCGCGTAGCACCAGCCCCCCGCAGGATTCTGGTCTGACCCTTTTATGTTGTACTATTCCTGGCAAGACGCTTGACAGATGGGCTTACCGGTGTCGAGGGCGCGGTGGCACGCCCTGGCGCCTGGGACATGCACCCGCTGGAGCCTAGGCCCGGCCGGGGCAGGGAAGGGGCTGTCACGCGGTGGTCCCTGGGATGAGAGCTCGTGCTCTCTCCTCCGCTGGTCGAGTGCGCATCCGCGGGTTACTATGGCTCATCTTCACGCGGTGCCCCTCTCTTTCTGCGAACTGGAGCGGATCCCATGGGCGCAGTGAGTCACAGTCAGGTCAGGCAGATCGGTGAGATGAATCAGCGCGACATCCGTTCGCGCTCCGCTCGCCGGATGGCAGCAGTGCTGATGCTGGCCTCCCTCTTCTGGTGGTGGGCCCTCCTGTCGGAAGTCCGTCCTAGCCTGGCGCCCACTGTGCTGTCGGCGCTGCTCATGCCAGCCCTCTTCGCGACGTACTACCTCGCCGAGAGGCGCATCGAGGTTGCCACTTGGGTGCTCTTGGTCGCCTGCCTCGCGGGGGCTCTGCTTGCGCCGCCATACCTCCCTCCCGCCGCCGTGGTCCCGCTGCTGATCCTGCCGGGCGTGGCTGCTGCCGGCGTGATCGGGCCGGTGCCTGGTCTGGCGCTGACGGCGTTCGTGTTGCTGGTGAGCGCCTCCGGCCTGCCCGAGCCCAGAGCGCTGATCGCCGGCGAGGCGCTGATGCTGTATCTGGTGGTCGTCGCCATTGTGTCTCCCCGCGACAGCGTGCTGGATTGGTCGTGGCATCGGAGTGCGGAGGCCATCCACCTGGCAGAGCAGTTGCGAGATCGGCAGGGGGAACTCAACAAAGCGCTCAGCGCTCTGCACGTGGCCTACCAGCTGCTGGAGCGCTCCAACCGGGAGCTGGCAGTAGCGCACCAGGAGGCCGAAGAAGCGCGCCGCCTCAAGGAGGAGTTCGCCGCCAACGTCAGCCACGAGCTTCGCACACCCCTCAACATCATCCTCGGGTTTGCCGAGATCATGCACCGCGCTCCGGCCACCTACGGCGCCGTCGAGTGGCCGCCGGTGCTGCGCCGCGATGTCGCCGAGATATGGATGAGCGCACACTACATAAGTGAGCTGGTGGACGACATCCTCGAACTGGCGCGGGTGGATGCCCTGCGGATGCCGGTGAAGCGTGAGATCGCCGACCTGGCTGCCGTAGTGAAGGAGACGGTCCAGCTGGCTGAGAGGCTGACGGATGGCAAGGCGGTCAAGCTGGAGCTGGACCTGGATCCCGCCCTCCCTCCCGTGTTCCTGGACCGAACTCGCATACGGCAGGTCCTCCTGAACCTCCTCACCAACGCGATCCGCTTCACCGATGCCGGCACGGTTACCATCTCAGCGGTGAGGCGGGAGCAGGATGTGCTGGTCACCGTGGCTGACACGGGCGTGGGTATCCCGCCTCACGAGCTCGAGTCGGTGTTTCGGGAGTTCCACCGTTCGGAGGGGCCGGGGCAGAGAGGCGGGAAGGGGCTGGGGCTGGCCATCGCCCGCAGGTTCGTGCAACTCCACGGGGGCACGATCTGGGCCGAGAGTCGCCTCGGCGTGGGCTCCAAGTTCCACTTCACCTTGCCTCTGCAGGAGAAGTGGGTCTCCAGGCTGGCCGGCAAGCTGAGCGCGTCCGTGCCCGGCGAACACACTGTGCCGGTGCTGGTCGCCAGTATCGCCGGTGATGACCGGGCGTGGACGTTCATCGCTCGCCACCTGGACGGCTTCGACACGCTGGCAGCGGACAGCCTGGAGGCGGTGCCGGCCATGCTGGAGAGGCATCACCCGGCCGCGGTGCTCATCGAGGGACCGGTCCCTCAGGTCATCGAGAAGGCCGAAGAGCTTTCCGACTCACTCCCGCCAGGAATCCCCGTCATCGCCACTTCCTTGCCTCTGCCCTCGGCCGTGGGAGCGGACGGGTGCTTCAGCGCCATGATCGGCAAGCCGGTGACTAGGGAGAGGTTGCTGCAGGTGCTGCGCACCTTCGTCGAGTCGGGATCTGTCCTAGTGGTAGATGACGACCGGGGCTTCGTGCAGCTGATCCGCCGGATGCTGGCTGCCTCCGGCGAGCACTACCAGGTGCGCTGGGCCTACGATGGGCAAGAGGCGCTTGAGAAGCTGGCCGCTGCTCCTGTGGATGTTGTGTTGGTGGACGTGATGATGGAGCCGATGAGCGGTCTCACTCTGGCCCAGACCATCCGACGCGACGAGCGCCTGGGTGCCATACCCATCATCGCCGTGACCGGAGCGACCGCGCTTCACGACGAAGCGCGCATATCGTGGGTTCAACTTAGCAAGCGCGGTGGCATGAAGGACGCGGAGGCCCTCGCCGTTCTCCGATCTCTTCTGACGGCGGCCAGGGCGGAGTACGTGTCTATCGGGCCCAGCGACGAAGGGCCGACAGCAGCTGGACCTGGGAGACCGGTTTCCGCAGGTGCGCCTTGGCTCCCAGGGCTTCAGCCAGGAGGGGATCCTGGAACACTGAGCACACTACTACCGGGATCTCCGCCGTCTCTTCGCGAGCCCTGAGGACATTGAGGATGGTCCACCCGTCAGTGCCGGGCATCAGGAGGTCCAGGACGATAATGGCCGGCTGGAGCCTACGGGCCATGTCGAACGCCAGCTTGGGCTCCGACACGCCTACTACCCGCCAAGCGCCTCCCGGTTCCAGGTAGCGGCGGTACAGCTCCACGGCTGCAGTGCTGTCCTCGACGATCAGCACTGTCTTGGGCTGGTGCAGGGGCACCGTAAGGACGACGTCCAGTACGCCTGCCTCTGTATGCACTGCCAGGTCGAGGTGGAGGGTGCTGGCCAGTTGCTCCAGGGCGTCCACGGACCTTGGCTTCGGGGGCTCTGCGCAAGAGACAGGGCCGATCTGGATCTCGGCCCCATGCTCGTCCGTGCCCGATACCGTGACCTCGAGGTTGTCTCCTGCCGCGCACTGCACCACGAGGCTGAGCATCTGGATGAGCAGCTGCCGCAACACACCCTCGTCGGAGAAGAGGCGGTCATCGTCCAGTTCAGAGCGCACGGCAATGTCCCGTCCCAGCGTCCGAGCCAGGGGCCTAACGGTGCTGACCGCGGCTTCCAGTACCTGGACGAGGGAGATCTGCGCGGGGCGGACCGCTACCTCGATCACGCCAGTCCCCGCGTCCTCCTCGGATGGGCGTTCCTGGGCGCTCGCCAGGCTGGCCACGTGAGTCGCCAGGGCTTCCGCGAGCTTGGCCTCCGCCGCCCGTAGCTCCCTGTGCACCTGCCGCTCACTCAGCGCGATCTCTTCGCTGACCTCCTCTACCGTCATGCCTTCAACGTAGCGGAGCCAGAGGACGGAATGCGTGCGGGCTTCGGGGCTTCTGATCGAGCGCCCTCGGGGTGGGCGCAGGAACTCGATGCAGTCGAGCACGATGGCACGGATGGCATCAGCCCGGCTCTGCGGCTCGGCCTCTTCCAGGCCCGGCAGGTAGCGGAGCAATGGCGCGGTGCTCAGTGCGGAGTTGTCGTTGAGATGGGCCAACAGCCACCGGACGGTCTCCAACCCCAGGTCCATCTGATCCGCTCCTTAGGATAGCAGGGCTACGGGCTGCCCTTGCGCCAGGCCATCGCGCACTTAGCCGTGCTGGCTTGGGCTCCGGACTGCATCCACTCTGTCAGCCAGGTGTCACTCTCATGACATTCCGCTCAAGAGGCTGACACTTCATAATGGTAAGTGCTGGTACAACCATGAGAGTCCATACTCGGCTCTGATCGCCGAGGGCTGACGTCTTCGTTAGGGGCAACGGACGGTACCACGGCAGCGAGCCGCTGTAGCCTAGCTCTACCACGGAGGGTGTCGCTTTGGCAATCGCCAAGGTATCTGCTGGTCGCAAGTGGTTTCGCCTCAGCTCGGCCCAACGGGAGAATCTGGACGGGTATCTGTTCATACTCCCGTGGCTGATCGGGTTCTTCGGCCTGACCCTGGGGCCGATGATCGCCTCCCTGTACTACAGCATGACCGACTATCCGCTGCTTAGCGGCGCCACTTGGATCGGGCTCGCCAACTACCGCGAGTTGTTCACCGATCGTCTGTTTCCCATCGCCCTGAAGGTCACGTTCCTCTACAGCATTTCCAGCATTCCACTGGGCATGGCCCTGGCCATCTTCCTGGCCCTTCTCCTCAACGTCCGGATCAAGGGAATACTGGCTTTCCGCACCATCTACTACCTGCCCACGATCCTGGGTGGCGTGGCCGTATCCCTGATATGGATGCTCCTGTTCAGCGCCAATTTCGGCCTCTTCAACTGGCTCCTGGAGCTGGTGGGGATCCAGCCCGTGCGCTGGCTCACCAGCCAGAGGTGGGCGCTGTGGGCCTTGGTCTTCATGAGCCTCTGGGGCGTGGGCGGGAGCGTCATCATCTTCCTGGCCGGACTGCAGAACATCCCGAATCATCTGTACGAGGCGGCCAAGATCGATGGGGCCAACACTCTACAGGAGTTCCGCTACGTCACCATCCCCCAGCTCACTCCCACCATCTTCTTCAGCCTGGTCATGGGGATCATAGGCGCCCTGCAGACCTTCACCCAGTCGTTCATCATGACCGGGGGCGGGCCAAACAACGCCACCCTGTTCTACGTGCTGGAGTTGTACAGGAACGCCTTCCAATACTTCCGGATGGGCTATGCGTCGGCCATGGCCTGGGTGCTGTTCGTGATCATCCTGCTTCTCACCCTGCTGGTATTCCAGAGCTCACCAATGTGGGTGCACTACGAGGCATCACTACGTGGCGCGAGGACGGGCTAAGTGACTACAGTGTCCAGAACGACGGCGAGAG